>CALPWK020000059.1 GCA_943327245.2 Comamonas sp. lk
AAATTGGATTCAAGCACATGTTCGCCCTAGATTAATAGATGGGCATAAGAAAACCTTTGGTCATGTTTTGGTTATTGCAGGAAGTGAGGGGAAAGCAGGCGCTGCAATTTTATGTGCAAGAGCTGCGCTTCATGCTGGTTGTGGTATGGTTACGGCAATGGTTCCTAAAGAGGCTGTTGAACCTTTATTAGCTGAAAGTCCGGAGATTATGTATTCAACTCAATCTGATTTGTCATTACTTGACTTAACACAATTTGATGCGATTGCTATTGGTCCAGGTATTGGATTTTCTGACTTAAGTATTCAGAACCTCATTTACTTATTAGGGCACTATGACAAATCAATAGTGATAGATGCAGATGGGCTTTCTATTTTAGCTAGTCATTTAGAATTAATTAAACCGAACTTCATTTTAACACCACATCCCGGTGAATTGGAACGTTTGCAAGGCTTTGATTATGATAGTAGGCTTAGAGAAGACCAAGCTGTAAAATTTATTGAAAAACATCCTTGCTCTTTAGTTTTAAAAGGAGCTCATACAATAGTAGCTTCCAATGCGAATAATGTTATGACTAATACTACTGGGAATGACGGGATGGCTACTGCTGGAACTGGGGATGTATTAACTGGCATTATAGTCTCCTTATGCGCTCAACATTATGAGCCAACAATAGCAGCTTGTATTGGCGTTTATTTACATGGTTTAGCAGGAGACCTGGCTATTCAAAACATTTCTAAAGCCAGTTTGGTGGCAAGTGACTTAATTAATTATATGGGTAAGACTCGTCTGGTTGATTAAAGAATTTTCAAAGTTTTTATATGACAAGAATCATTTTTCCCATTCTTGTTTCATCCTACATTGCGGCATGTAATTAAACTTTATAATTTCTAAAATAAGCTAATATGAAAAGTGTAATTTGGTTTGCAAGAGTCTCTATTTTTATTGTTTACTTCTGGTTTGGTTTTTTAAAAATAATAGGTACTTCTCCAGCGGAATCATTGGTACATGAATTATTCAATATTACTTTAAATGTTTTGATTTCTTTTAAAGCGTTTGTAATTACTTTTGGCGTCATTGAATGTACAATTGGGCTTATGTGGTTAGTGCCAAAACTTACGATTGTTGCTTATTTTGCAGTTATCGTACACGTTATTTTTACGTTTGTCCCAATGATCGCATTGACTCAATTAACTTGGAGTAATATTTTAACACCTACCATGACTGGGCAGTATATTCTAAAGAATTTACTACTGCTGTCTTGTACTATGATGATTAAAGAGCATAATAAGGCTTTATAATAACTAGTAGGATACAAGCACTTTAATAAGCACTATTAGGTTGATATTCAATAATTAAACGAATAAATCATTTATTCTAGTTAATTTCACGAATCATCAAGAAGAATTTGCCTAAATGAGTATAGTAAAGCTAGCTGAATTACTTAGTTTCTCTGTTTGTTTATTAAGTATCATAACCTTGATTGAAGTGTCAACTCAGTTTAGGCGTCCTTTGTATTTGAAAATTTGGGTTTTAATGTATCTTATTGCAACCTGTGTATTATCTGCAACTTATTTCAGAAATGATTTTACGGATTTAAGTTTTGCTGTGAATATTTTTTCAAGGGCAATGACATTTGTTGCAGTATTAAATATCGCATCTTGCTTATTCAATCCTTCTTTTAAAAATAAGACATTAATGATGAGTATTTTTATACTTGTCACTTCGTTAACGACTATTTATAGTAAGCTTGTATTTTTTAATAGTACAAACGAATCGAATAGCAATGTTTTTTTTATTCAACCAGAAACATATCTACCATTGGTTTTACTAATTGTTAGGGGAGTATTAATTGTATTGTATTTTTCATTTTTCATTTACATCATATACAATACTTTTAAAAAGTTCACGGTGAACAATATGTACCATATTCGATTAAAAAAATGGACTACTTATATATTGGCTGCAATGATTTTGTTTATAAGTATCTTTTTCATCATACAGACCAGATTAATTCAAAGCTCCGGACTAAAAGTGGTTTTAATGAGTGTGTTTAGTATCAACATGATTCTGGTTTTGTTGTTTAGGCCTAAATTTATCAATACGTCTAACCCAAAGTTCATACTTAGTAACCTGTTCAATAAAACTGTTTACAATAATATTAATGACCTGGGTTTCGTGGAACTGTTCTACAATAAGAGCTATTTTTTAGATAAAGAGGCTTCTTTGGAACATTTTGCCAAAATCAATCAACTTGAAGCCGAAGAGGTATATCGCTATATCTATCAAAATTATAGCCTTACTTTTAGTGATTTAATCAATAAAAATAGAGTAGAATACTTTATTGAGATAACAAAGAGTTTAAAATTTCAACAATATACAATAGAAGCTTTGGCGATTGAAGTAGGGTTTTCTTCCAGATTTCAGCTTTATAAGCCTTTTAAAAAGTTTCATGGTGGTACACCTTCGGATTATATTGATCACATAACATATTGATAATCAAAGTGTCGTAAAACGCAACACTATTATCATTCCATACACACTGAATTTTTTCTATTAGAAAGATGCAAAGGTATATTGAGTCAGAATCAATTTTCCTACCTATTGCATCTTTATGAAAAATCAAAAACGAATATTAAATTTATTTAATGGGTATATCCCTTTTAAATACCTAATTGCAAGTAGCTTTTTTAATATCCTTACAATAGTCGTGATTACAAGTTTTGTAAGTGCAGTTCCTGCATTTGCAACAGGTGAGATCAATTATGGTACTACGCCTAGAAGGTTTATTTTGAATAAGCCTATTACGCCAATTACCCCAACTTTTTCAGATGCAACTATTCAAAGGGGAAAAGGATTCAGCGGGTATATGTATAACGAAGTTACTGGCTTGAGTGCAGCTAGGGATGTGGCTTTTGATAACAATGGAAACCTGTATTTTATTGATGGCAATTTGATTAAAAAAAGAAATCAATCCAATAATGCAATTACTATATATGCAGGAATGACTAGTGGTGGATTTTCTGGTGATGGAGGCCAAGCTACCTTAGCTAAACTGGATACGCCTAGAAGTATCAATTTTGACAGATCAGGCAATTTATTTATTGTAGATGCTGGAAATCATAGAATTCGTAAAGTCAATTCATCTGGTGTGATTTCAACATTCGCAGGAACATCAACTAAAGGTTTTTCTGGTGATGGCGGGCAAGCTACCTTAGCACAATTAAATAGTCCCAATGGGGTCGCAGTCGATTCTGCAGGCAATGTCTATATAGCAGATCAAGGAAATTATAGAGTAAGGAAGGTAAATACCTTAGGCGTTATTTCTACAATTACTGGGAATGGAGTATCCGTTTCTTCAGGAAACGGAGGCTTAGCTTCAGCTGCTTCAATTAACCCCACAGATGTCGCTATAGATAGTTTTGGGGACCTTATTATTGCGGGGGGTGATATTAGAAAAATTGATCATTTGACAAATATTATTAATTCATTTAATAATACCACATGGTTTTTTACTCAAGCAATGGATATTAATTCTTATGGTAATTTATTTGTTGCTATTTCTGGTTCGAATTTACTAGGTTATCCTAGAAACAAGATTATAAAATTTAATAACAGTACAGGAGGACTAAGTGTAATTGCAGGAAACAATACGAATTTAAATATTCCTCCAATAGATTCTTTACTGGCAACTAACACCTCAGTTCCTGGAGCTTATGGGGTTGCTTTCGATGCTAAAGGAAACTTGTATTACGCAGACAATAGATTTAATATGATTCGAAGACTAGTCATATCAGGATTTGTTAAAAATACAAGTCTCCCGCAGGGTTTAACAATGGATGATAATGGAGTCATTTCTGGAACACCAACAGCAATGAGTGCAGCGGCCGACTATAATATTGTTGTTAAAAGACCAGACGGGACAGAATTTACAACTACTATCAATTTAGAAGTAGTGAATGAGCAAAGTACAATTACCACAATAGGAACACCGACTGTATTTAGTACATGTGCAGGGACAGCATCTTTGGCGCAAACCTTTAGTGTATCAGGAGTGCATCTTACAGCAGGAATTACGCTTACTGCTCCAACTGGTTTTGAAATCTCATTAGGCGGGACTAGTTATACATCAACCCTAACAATCGCCCAAACTTCGGGTAATGTTAGTGCTACTTCTTTTTATGTAAGATTAAAATCAGATGCTATAACGGGAGTGTCAGGTAGTATTGTTTGCAGTTCAACAAGTGCAACGAATCAAACAGTTAATGTTTCTGGAACAGTGAATGCTTTACCGATATTTAGTTATACGAGTCCTCAAAATTTTACTTTACTTCAAGCTATTACGACGGTATCGGCTAACAATACAGGTACTGTGTCCATTGCTAGTTTTTCAATAAACACAACCTTGCCTAGTGGTTTGTCATTTAGCAGTGTTGGTGACATTACCGGTACGCCAACTTCACTTATTAATTCAACTAATTATAATATTACAGGTACAACTTCGGCTGGATGTACAGCAATTCGCACACTTAATTTAACTATGGCGAATCCTCCCCCCGCTCTAACGGTGGTAGGTACTCCAACTTTATTAAGTACTTGTAATGGTATTGCATCTAGTACGCAAAGTTTTACAATTGCTGGACAATATTTAGGTTCAAACTCAATTTCTGTAACAGCACCAACTGGATTTGAAATTTCACGAAGTTCCAATAGTGGTTTTTCGAATTCATTGTCCATTACACCTACGGCAGGTACTGTTTTAGCAACATCTATTTATGTTCGATTATCTACAACTGCATTGGCTGGCAATTTTTCTGCAACAATTGTTTGTGCAAATACTGGTGCAGTTTCAAAAAATATTGCTGTAACAGGTTTGGTGAAATCAACGCCAACTATGCCTGTAATTGATAATATAACGGCAATCTGTGTTGGGGGAAACATCAATATAACTGCAGCCACCATTGCAGGTGCGACCTATGCTTGGACAGGCCCAAATAATTTTGTTTCAACTGTTCAGAATCCAAGTATCAGTGCGGCGACTGTTGCCAATGGAGGTGTATATAATTTAAGAACTACTTTGAATGGATGTATAAGTGCTTTAGCTTCTAAAACTGCTATAGTGAATGCAACACCAGTGATTACTGGCAATACCACAATTTGTGGCATTGGTAATACCACAACATTAGTGGGTACAGGTTCGCCAGATTTATTTTATGGATGGACTTCTTCTAATACTGCAATTGCAACTATAAATTCAAGTGGATTTGTGGCAGGTTTAGCGTCAGGTATTGTCACAATCGATTATCTAAATGCCGATGGTTGTACAAATTCAACAAATTTGGTTGTAAGTGGCTCAACGCTTGAATTTAGTAATGCATTAAATTTTGACGGGGATAACGACTATGTAACCATGCCATCTGCTACCTATTTTACAAATAATATTTTCACTATTGAGGCATGGGTAAATCCAAAATCATTTGTCAATGTGAGTAGGATTATTGACATTGGTAATGGCCCAAGTTCCAACAATGTAATTTTGGTTTTATCTGGACAAACAACTGGTCATCCAAGATTTGTGGCATTCAATGGAACTATGCCAAGTATTGACATTTCGTCTTCTGTTGCATTGCCATTAAACACTTGGTCACATATTGCTATTACAAGTGGTGGATATGGGGTGGGTATGTTTATAAATGGAGTTTTAGTTGGTAGCACTGGTCCTGGAATTGTTAATAGTGTTGTTAGAGCAAATAATTATATTGGAAAGAGTAATTGGGTTGGAGATGGGTATGCTGATGCTAAATTTGATGAAATAAGAATATGGAATGTAATGAGAACGCAAGGAGATATCATTGCAGCTAAAGACAATGAATTAGTGGGAAATGAGGCTGGATTATTGGCCTATTATAAATTCAATCAAGGTGTTGCAAATGGAACCAATACTGGACTTACAAGTTTGGTCAACAACACAGGTAACGCAACTTATAATGCAACGCTAAATAATTTTTATTTATCAGGTTCGAACTCCAACTGGATTAATGGTCAGAGTTCTATAGCGCCAATCACAGGAACAAATTCGGTTTGTTTAGGCACCAATGTGAGCTTATCTGATGCTACAGTTGGTGGTGTTTGGAGTAGTGATAACCTAGGTATTGCTACTGTAAATAGTTCCACTGGGTTAGTAAATAGTATATCTACAGGTAGTGCAAATATAAAATATACGCTAACGAATGGCCAAGGCTGTTCGAATTCGGCATCAACTACCTTTACTGTCCAACCAATGCCAAGAATTGCATCTCAATTTAATACTACGGCACAATCAAAATGTATTGGTACTAGTGCTAATGCATTTACAGTAGCTACTTCAACTGGTAGTGGTACAATAAGTACTTACCAATGGTATAGCAATGTCTCTAATTCAACAACTGGAGGAACATTAGCAGCAACGCATACTTCATCGAGTTTGACAGACAGTTATACGCCGTCCACTGCAATTGCTGGTACCTTGTATTATTATGTGATTGTTACAAATACCAATGGTTGTTCTGTAACAAGTGCGTTGTCTGGCGCAGTGGTTGTGAATGCATCACCATCTATAACAGGAACGCTTACGATTTGTAAAAATGGAACGACTCAATTGAGTGGTACTGGAACACCTGCAAATACTGGTGCGTGGATAACTGGAAATGGTGCAGTTGCGACAGTGAGTTCAACTGGATTGGTTACAGGAGTTTCAAATGGGACTGGATTAATAACCTATACTAATATTGGTGGTTGTACTGTTTCCACAACTATAGTAGTAGAAGCTACTAGTGTAGGCGGAACTGTTAGTGGAGGAACTACAGTTTGTATTGGTACTAACTCAACTTTATTAACTTTAAATAATCAGGTAGGCAGTATCACCAAATGGCAATCTGCTGCAAATGATGCATTTACTAGCGCAACTGATATTGTAAATACAAGTGCAACTTATACGGTTACTAATTTAACATCGAATACTTATTTCAGAGCGGTCGTTACTAGTGGGTCTTGTAGCAGTGCAAATAGCGCTTATGCAATAATTACAGTAAACCCAACTTCGTTAGGCGGAACTATTGCAGGATCGGCTACTATTTGTAGTGGTACAAATAGTAGTACTATTGTACTATCTGGTAACACAGGTACTATACTAAATTGGCAATCTTCGACATTAAGTAGTTTTTCTAATCCCATTAACATAACAAATGCTACCAATACGTTTGTAGCAAATAGTTTAACTGCAACTACTTATTATAGAGCAATAGTTAAAAGTGGTGTATGTAATGCAGTGAATAGTGCTACTGCTACAATTACAGTGAATAGATTGCCTATTGTTACTATTTCACAGGGTACTAGTTTGGCATTAGGTGCAGTGGGTGGAATTAAATTGAATGCTACTGCGAGTGTCACATCTGGAGGAACCCCAATTACATATCAATGGTTCAATAATAGTAATGTAATTTCTGGGGCGAATTTAAATAGCTATTCTGTTCCCTCTGCTGGAAAATATTCAGTTAAAGCAACAGATAGTCGAGGTTGTTACAATACAAGTACAGTTACAGAAATTGCAAATATTCCAACTTTAACAAGTTCTAGTGCTAATAATTTTTGTGCTGGTGGTAGTGTTGAATTTAGTTTCGACGCGTCGGCATATCCTACCAATTTATATTCAATTACCTGGCAGTATACACCAACGCCTGTTGGTTTATTTTGGTTTGATATTGCAGATTTGGAAGTTGTAAATGGAGGAACTGCTGCAATGCAAAAATACACAGCTACAGCTGCTGGCTCTTATCAAATTAAAGTGGTTCAACTTTCTAATCCATCTAGTCCTCAATATACCTTGCAACAAAGAGTGCAGGTTTTTGCCAATCCCGTGATAAGTATTACAAATACGCCAATGTCCATAGCAGGGAATGTAACGTTATGTCAAGGGAATGAATTACAACTTGCTAGTATTGTATCGAGTAATGCATTAGGGAATGCTTTAAATTTTGAATCTAGTAGGTCCAATGCGATAAGTTTTACAGATTATGTAGTACCAAGGACAGGAGATTTTTCTTTAGAATTTTGGGTCAAATCAAGTTCGAATGGTTCTGCTCAACAATTTTTGTCACAAGGTAGCAGTGCAGATGCTTTTGGTATGGGAATCAATACTGACAGAACCTTAAATGCAGGTACAGGATGGAGTAATGTAGGTTATAATTTACCTGCCAATGAATGGGTGCATTTGGCAATCGTAAAAGAAGGAACAAATGCTACAATTTATGCCAATGGAACAAGTGTAGCAACAAAATCAAATTATAGTATTTCAAGTGCAGGTGATTTCTTCGCTATCGGCCAATATGCCAATTCAAATTATTTTAATGGAACAATGGATGAGTTGAGGGTTTGGAATGTCGCAAGAACTCAAGCCGAAATTGAATCAAATAAATACAAGGTATTTTCAGGAAAAGAATCTGGGATAATCAACTTTTATGACTTTAACCAAGGAGTAGCTGGTGAATTGAATCTCCATAATGATTTATCGGATATATTTACTAAGTCGATTTATGATTATGCTGTAGTTGCTAAACCAGGTACATTGTCTACTTCTTTTGTTTTAAATGGCGCAAACTCAAATTACATATCAAATGATTTGGCGTTCATAAAATATGATTGGACCACAAGTGGCAATGTAATTACCGAAGCGAATTTATCTAATTATTCGACAGGTGCAGAAGGGGCTTATCAATTAAAAGCAACAGATCAAAATGGTTGTGTAGGCACTTCGTCTACTACAACTTTAATAGTAAATCCACTTCCAACTGTGATAGTGAATTCGCCATTTATATGTCAAGGGCAGTCGGCTACAATCACTGCAATTCCTTCAAGCGCAAATAATACTCCTAGTTATCAATATGCTTGGTCTGTGCCAGCAGGGGTAGCGACTCCAACTAGCGTTGCTAGTTTCACAGCAAGCATTGCAGGTAATTATAACTTAATAGTTTCTGACGGGACTTGTATATCTAATAGTGTAACAAGTTTGCTTACAGTGAATCCATTACCTGCGTTAGCTGCTATTACAGGTGTTGCCAATACCTATATAGGAGGTGTGCAACAACTTACGGAGACTGCTACTGGAGGTAAATGGGCAATTTCAAATAACGCCATTGCTGTTGTAAATGCCACAGGTCTTGTAACAGGAGTTTCCTCTGGGGCAACTTCTATTACCTATCGTAAAGTGGATGCCAATGGATGTGAGAATACGGTGTCTCGTAATTTTATTATTGGCACACCAATAATTTATGCATCTAGAACAAGTTTACAAAATTTTAGTGCATGTTATGAATTACCATCTAATGAGCAAAGTTTTACAATAGATGGAACTAGTATAGCGGATGATTTAAATATTACTGCTCCAGTTGGTTACGAATTGAGTGTTAGCTCTGGGTCTGGATTTCAGCCAAGTTTAAGTTTGAAAGCGACTAATGGAATCATACTTCAAACAATTTATGTTAGAGTAAATAATAGTGCAATAAGTGGAGCTACTGGTAATATTATTTGCACGAGTACTTATGCAAATACTGTTACAATTACAACTGGTATAGCAACAGTGAATGCATTGCCTACTATTTCGATTGGACAGGTGCAAAAAATTGCAACAAATACGACTGCTTATCAGTTGCCATTTACTGCTACAACTGGTAACCCTAATCAATATACTTTGTCTGCAGGAACCATACCAATGTCGGGGTTCACAGCATTGAACAATGTAGCAATTACAACTACACCTCTTATTGTTTCAATTCCACAGTCGGTTGCTGGTTCTTATGGCTTCGATTTGGTTGTTAAAAATTCAACTAATGGATGTATGTCAATTGTAAACGATTATATTGTTACAGTAATGGATCCTGAGATTTCATTTAGCAAATACTTTGATCCATTTATTACATGTGCTGGTATTCCATCTGCTGCTCAAAGGTTTACAATTTCAGGCAGTTATTTAACTTCAGCAATTACAGTTGCTGCTCCAGTAGGGTATGAACTATCAATTGATAATGCTACGTTTTCTAATACGATTCAAATAGTAAATTCGGGCACCTTGTCAAATGTAAATGTGTATGTTCGTATTAATAGTACAGCACTCAATAATGCCACTGGGAATATTGCCATTGCTGCCTTAGGTATCGCTGCACAATATATTACAATGGGTAATGCAATGGTAGATGCTATGTCGATTGGTGGTACAATTAGTTTTAATCAAACGGAAGTATGTATTGGCTCAGAAGTAATTGGATCCTTAATTGGTCAAGTTGGGACGATAGATTGGCAGAGCTCCATTGACAATCAGCGATGGATTAGCATGGGAAGTACGATTGCTTCAGTGGATGCGAAAAATTTGCAATCAACAACCTATTTCCGCGTCATGTCTAAGAGTGGTGTTTGTGAAGCTATCTCTAGTAATACTAAAGAAGTAGTTGTCAATCCGCTAAGTTCTGGTGGTATTGCAACAGGGTCTTCTGAGGTTTGTAATGGTTTGAACAATAACAATTTTGCTTTGACTAATTCAGTAGGGGCAGTTACAAAGTGGCAGTCAAGTATTGATGGGATAATCTTTAATGATATTGCCAATTCCGCTTCTTTAAATTATGCATCTACCGACTTAATGAATACTGTATTTTATAGGGCCGTGGTAAAAAGTGGAGTTTGTGACATTGATTATAGTACAGTTTCAACGGTATTTGTGAAGCCAGATAATACAATTGTAATTAATGCGGTTCCATTTGCAGATGCTCAAACAGTAACGAATAAAACAATTATCAATAACATTGTATACAATACAACAGGCGCAAATGGAGTGGTAGTAACTGGACTTCCTGTTGGGGTTACAAGTAATTGGATATCTAATACGATTGTCATAAAAGATACACCAATACAAATTGGAAGGTATAATTATGTTGCTTCATTGTCTGGAGGTTGCGGAACAATTAGAGCATCAGGTATAATTACAGTTTTACCTGAGAATCCATCCCCAATTAATGGCGTATTTACAGCTGGCGCATCCACAAATCCTAATTCGATTGCTGCTACAGTTAATAATATTCCAACTGGTGCAGTTGCAGAATATTGCGATATAAATGTTGCAAATTGTACAATAATTGCACCGGTTATTCCAATAAAATCTGGAAAATATATTTGGGCAGTAAGGAATCTAGACACTTTAAATACACTTTATAGTATCTCTTTTAAATATGATACTATTACAGTATTGCCTTCGCCAATTGTTACTTATGGTGGTACTTTCATGATAAACAATCCAATGAATCCTGCT
>CALPWK020000060.1 GCA_943327245.2 Comamonas sp. lk
ACATGATTTTCAAGCCAGAAGTCCACAGGCTGAATTTTCGAATACCAAGGATAATTCGTTTTATTACTATGGCAATCAGCACAGGCTTTATTTACTATCACCTGAACACTGTCTGGCATTGGGTATAGCGTACTAATATCTTTTTGGGTATCGCCTGACAGGTTCTTTGCAGGATGAATAAACTGTATTGCTACCAAAACAATTAATAGGCCAATGAAGATCTTTTTCATAATGTTATAGTTTTCAATTTGACTTAATGTAATCAGTTATTGGATTAAATATAGCTTAATTAAATTAATACATCTCCTGTCATCTCTTTAGGTATTTCAATGCCCATTATTTTTAAAATAGTTGGTGCAATGTCGCCTAATTTACCTGCTTTCAAAGGGCCATTCCATTCTTTATCAATCAAAAATAAAGGCACCAGATTTAGGGTATGTGCCGTATTGGGGCTTCCGTCCTCATTCATCATGAAGTCGGCGTTCCCGTGGTCTGCAGTTAATAAAATAGTATAGCCATTTTCTAGTCCAGCAGTTACTACTTGAGACACACATTTGTCTACCGTTTCCACGGCCTTAATGACTGCACTGAATATACCTGTATGGCCAACCATGTCGGCGTTCGCATAGTTTAAACAAATAAAGTCTGGGTTCCCTGCTTTTATTTCGGGTAATAATTTATAAGTAAGTTCTGCTGCACTCATTTCTGGCTGCAAGTCGTAAGTAGCTACTTTAGGAGATGCGGCCATGATACGTGTTTCTCCGTCGAATGGCACTTCGCGACCACCACTAAAGAAAAAGGTAACGTGTGGATATTTCTCTGTCTCTGCAATACGAATTTGTTTTTTATGATTAGCGGCTAACACTTCCCCTAATGTATTTACTAAATTATCATTTTCAAAAATTACATGCACATTTTTAAAGGTCTCGTCGTATTTAGTAATTGTAGTATAGTGTAATGACAATTTGTTCATGTTAAATTCATGAAAATCTTGTTGCGTTAATACTTCTGTAATTTCTCTACAACGGTCTGTTCTAAAATTGAAACATAAAACGGTATCGCCCTCTTCAATAGTTGCAATAGCTTCTCCATTTTCGACAATAATAGTGGGCTTAATGAATTCGTCTGTAATATTGTTTGCGTAGTTTTCTTTAATAGCTTCTAAAGCAGAATTCGCAGTAGGACCGGTTCCATGAACTAATGCATCATAGGCAAACTTAACGCGCTCCCAACGTTTATCACGATCCATTGCATAGTATCTTCCACTAACCGTAGCAATTTTGCCTACTGTATTTTTCAAAGCAGCTTCCACGTCAGCCACAAATGCCAATCCACTTTTTGGATCAGTATCGCGACCATCTGTAAATGCATGCAAATAAACTGCTGTCAATCCTTCTGCTTTACAAATTGCACAAATAGCTTTCAGATGAGAAGTATGTGAGTGAACACCGCCGTCACTTACTAATCCTAATAAATGTAAAGGCTTCTTATTTTCTTTTGCATAACGAATAGACTTTAATAGAGTTTCATTTTTAGCTAGTTCGCCATCTCTTACAGCTACATTGATTCTTTGTAATTCTTGATAGACGATCCTACCTGCCCCTAAGTTTAAATGCCCCACTTCGCTATTACCCATTTGACCTTCTGGCAAGCCAACTGCTTCCCCGCAAGTAACTAAAGTGCTATGTGGATATTGTGAATATAGACTTGACACGAAGGGTACTTTTGCATTTTGGATAGCATCTGACTTAGAAATTTGACCCAATCCCCAGCCATCCATGATGACCAATATTACTTTTTTAGACATATTATTACCTATTTATAAGATGTAACTTTGATTTTTATTAATTTGTACCTCAAAGGTCCAAAAGAGTAAGCATATTACAAACTTTAAGCCCCTATAATACCTATAAAATGCACCTAATTCGTAAATCACTACTCATTATTAGTTTTTTGTTTTCATTTACTGCTGTTTTTGCACAAAATGATACAGAATCCATCATTCAAAATTTGCAAACCGCCAATTTTAACAATTTGCTTTCTTACTGGGATCAGCAGGTGGAAGTGAATATTATAGATCAAGTAAATCAAAAAGCACTAACTGCTAAGGAGGCGAATGAGCAAGTGCGTAATTTCTTTAATAAGAATAATGTGTTGGGTTTTGAAAAAACTGCAGAACGTAAATTAGGAAATACGGTTTACGTAACGGGTAAATTAATAGGAGGCCAAAATAAATACAGCCTTACACTATTGTTGCAAAATGCAAAAAAAGGATTGGTTATTGTAAGTGTAAGGATTAGTTAAAGTTGTAATTGTTATGAGTAAAAAAATGAAACAAGGGCAGTCCCCAATGGTGTATAGTACCGACCCCAATTTTAAAGTAGAAGAAGACCAAGAGGATCTAATAACATTGTCTCCAGCAGAACAGCCTCTTCGCGTAATTTTAGAGACTAAGCATCGTGCAGGAAAAACGGTTACCATTGTATATGGATTTCAAGGCACGGAAGACGATATGAATTTGTTAGGCAAAGCCCTTAAAAATCACTGTGGAACCGGAGGTGCTGTTAAAGACGGTGAAATTATAATTCAAGGAGATCACAAACAAAAAGTATTCCAGTACTTGAAACAGAAAGGATATAATAAAGCAAAGCTTTAAAAATATACTTCTAAATTCAATCGAGTCTTAAGGTTGTTTAGTAATGGATATTGCGATGCAATACGTTCAAATTTTTGTTTACTATTTAATCTTAAATGTAATGGAACATCCTCCTTTTCACTTGCCTCAATCAGAATGCTAAATTGAATTGCGCGATTTTGAAAAGCCTCCCATATTTTTTCTAATACATTCATGCGTTCAATTTCAACAAATTTTTGTGCAGTTAAAGCAGGAACAGTTACGGTGAAATGAACTTCATCTTCAATAAATAATTCTGCAATTTTAAAAGTCCCTGTGGAAGAGTGCTTATTAGTCGTCTCTAAATAAGCGGTATACTCATCCCAGCACTTTTGCAAACTCACAATGTCCAAAGGCTTAGATTCTTTTACTTCCTGGATATTATATTCACTACCATATTTTTGTTGTAAAGCAGCTAGTAGATTGACTTTAGGCACATTTTCAGTGGCTTTAGGAATGAACTCAGTTGGTTTTTCAAGGGCAGGTGCAGCTATAGATGAAGTTTTAGTAGCGGTCGCAGTAGTTGTTGGTATTTCAACAATAGGAGTCGCTTTTGCCTTAATGGGATTGGATGCGCTAGTTTCAATTACCAATTTTGCTTCCTTATTAACTACAATATTACTTAATGGAATTATTTTTTTGATTCGAATTGGATAATGTGCGTCAACTAGTTTTTTTTTTACTATTTGGCTGTCGTCCAAACTCAATTCAATTGCTTGTTGTAAAAAATTCAATTTTATTAAAGCTAATTCAACATGCAGCCTTTTATTTCTTGCCATTTTGAATTGAATTTCAGACTCGTTCAAAATATTTAAAGCACTTATTAAATAAGGAGTGCTTATTTTTTTTGCGGCAGCTGCATATTGCTCACGCCATCCTTCTATTGATTCTAGTAAATGAGCACTAGCCGGGTCTCTGCATACTAGTATATTTCTAATAAAACTAGCTAAGCCATATAAAACCATATCTCCTTCAAATCCTTTCTGATTAATCTCATCATATAATAACATTGCACCTGTTAAATCCTGGGCAGTTAAAAAATCAATAAGTTTGAAAAAATAACCCTCATCCAAAATGTTCAAATGTTCAAGGGTATTAGCATAAGTTAATTCGCCATTGGTGAAACTTACAATTTTATCCAAAATACTCAAAGCGTCACGCATACATCCTTCACTTTTTTGAGCGATTAATTGCAATGCGTTTTTTTCAGCCTTAATATGCTCTTTTTCAATAATTTCTTCTAAATGTACCACCGTGTCATTGGACGTGATACGTTTAAAATCAAAAATCTGACATCTACTTAAAATGGTAGGTAAAATTTTATGTTTTTCTGTAGTTGCTAAAATGAATATGGCATAAGGAGGAGGTTCTTCTAAGGTTTTCAAAAATGCATTGAAGGCACTAGGACTTAACATATGGACCTCATCCACTATATATACCTTGTATTTACCTGCTTGTGGTGCAAATCTTACCTGCTCAACAAGCGATCTAATATCGTCCACTGAGTTATTACTTGCCGCATCTAATTCATGAATATTTAAACTAGCTCCTTTTTCAAAAGACACACAGCTCTCACATTTATTACAAGCTTCACCGTCCTTGGTAATATTAGTACAGTTAATTGTTTTTGCTAAAATTCGTGCACAAGTAGTTTTGCCAACGCCTCTTGGACCACAAAACAAAAAGGCATGCGCCAAATGATTGTTTAAAATTGCATTTTTTAACGTGGTCGTAATATGCGACTGCCCCACAACTGTATTAAAGTTCTGAGGTCTATATTTTCTAGCTGAAACAACAAAATTCTCCATAGTAGACGCGCAATATACACATTATCCCCCTAAAATTTAAGCCCGTTTTATGCACATTAATTGTACAGGTGGTTCCTTAAAATAAAGCTTAAGCGCTTGTATTGTAATCCATAATAGGATGACGCTCAAAAGGATGTATTTGAGTATCAAAAATATATCTAAAAGTCACCATTCTCCTGCTAGGTTTAGCTCCTAAGCTTTTATAAATATTTACCATTTTAGGGTTCCAATCGGCAGCCCATCCCATTTCGTATTCTTTATAAATATTAATCTTATAAAGTAATAGGGCGCTTGAGTAAATTAAGAAGCTATCAATACCCAAAGCTTGATATTTTGGAACCACTCCAAAAGCTAATCCAGTAAGTCGGTCATTTTTACCCGTCCACTTCATCCACATTAAATGCGCTTTTTGTAATAACCCTAATTTTCCGTCGAAATATTTAAAATATTGATTCACATCGGGGATATTAATAAACATTGCAATGGGGTCTTCTTTGTAATAAGCAAACCAAACAACCCTTTCGTCCATGATAGGCTTTAAGGTTTTAAATAACTTCATAATTTGATCTAACGTAATAGCTTTTGCTTCTCCATGTTGCGCCCATGCCGCATTATAAATAGTCACAAAATCCTGTGCATATTTCTCTAAGTATTTCTTATCTAAATGCTTTGCCTGGTAGTCTGGTTTTGCACTAAATTTTTCGTAACGTTCCTTGAACCTAGGAGGTAGTTCTTGGGTTATATCAATACCATAGTAATATTGATTATAATAATTTTCAAAACCATAATTATTTAATAGTGTTTCATAATAAGGTGGATTGAAAGACATGCCATACATGGGTTCCTTCTCGAATCCTTCCACCATCAAACCCCACCATTTATCTCGGTCACCAAAATTGATAGGACCATCCATTGCTTCCATCCCGTTTTGAGACAACCAATTTTTAGCAGTGTCAAATAATAAATTAGCAGCATCTTGATTCTCGATACAATCAAAATAGCCCACACAGCCTACAGGGTATTCGGTACCCTTATTTTTGTATTTGGAGTAATAAAATGCAGCGATACGCCCAATGGTCTTGCCTTCCATATTTTGAAGGATCCATCTTTTGGCATCACCGTCTTTAAAAAGTTTATTTTTTGCTGGATCAAATACTTGTAAAACTTCACTATCAAGTGGTCTTATATAGCAAGGATTATGTTTGTTGAGTGACGCATTTATATCAACAAATGCTTTATCTAAAATGGGTGTATTTACTTCAACAATTTTCATTCTTACAAAACTAGAAATTTTTTAAGACACTCAGTGCAAAAATTCCTGCTGTTTCTGTTCTTAATCTGGTGGGACCCAAATGAATTGCCTGGTATTGATTTGCTAATGCCTGTTCAATTTCCGTTGGAGTGAAGTCGCCCTCTGGCCCAATGAGCAATATACAGTCATTGCTGGCTTGGATTGATTTTATATTGACTTTGTCTGCGATTTCGCAATGTGCAATTAGCTTTTGTGTTGCCGTATGAGTAGCTAAGAATTTACCATAATCGCAGGGGGCTTCCAAAATGGGTAGCCAAGCTTGTTGGCTTTGTGTCATAGCTGATTGCAAAATATTTTGCATCCTTTCCATTTTAAATCGCTCGTGAATAGTACGCTCGCAAATTAATGGAACAATAGTATGAACGCCCATTTCAGTAGCTTTTTCAAATAACCATTCTAGACGTACTGCGTTTTTTAATAAAGAAATACCTAGTGTAATTTTTTGTGAAGCCGGAGGAATAGTTTGCTGAGACTTTATTATTACAATCGTATTTTTTTTATGTGGCGTTGCAATACTTGCAGTAAAAAATGTACCCATGCCATTGGTAATAATTAACGCATCACCCGCTTGCATGCGTAATACCTGCGCACAATGTTTACTACTTTCCTCACTTAAAGTGTAAGTAGTTACGCCTAATAGTATTTGGGGCTCATGAAAACTTGGAATAGACATGCGATAAAATTAACTAGGTTAAATTATTAAAATGGTTGGTCGTCTCCCATGCCTTCATCAAATTCGCCGCCATTCATTTTACTTCCTTGAATAAAAAATCTACCACCATCGGAGTCGCCACCACCTAATCCTGGGGTAATTGGCTTAAAGTTACTTCCTAGACCAGGAATACCTCCTCCCTCACCATCCCAATCTTCAAACCTTTGTATATCTAATCTTGCTCTTAATTTAATAATATCTAATGTACCATTTCTGTGCTTGGCAATTCTGATATGGGTTTCGCCTTGTGTACTTTCTCCCATCTCATTGCTCATTACCTCGTAATATTCTGGACGGTAAATAAACATAACCATGTCTGCATCTTGCTCAATCGCACCTGATTCACGTAAATCACTCAACTGAGGCATTTTACTTTCTTTTCTTGTTTCCACCGCACGACTTAACTGAGACAAAGCAATAATTGGAATTTGTAATTCTTTTGCTAATGCTTTTAAACTTCGTGAAATATTACTAATCTCTTGTTCACGATTTGAATTTTTATCACCTGATCCGCTCATTAATTGTAAATAGTCAATGATGATAATTTTCACATTGTGCTTATTCACCAGTCTTCTTGCCTTTGCTCTAAATTCAAAAATATTTAAGGCAGCAGTATCGTCAATATAAATAGGAGCGGTCTCTAATTTTTTTATACCCTTGCTATGTAATTGTTGGTACTCATAGTCTTCTAGTTTTCCTCTAGATATCTTCTCCATTTTTATTTCACTTTCCGCGCTTAAAATTCTTTGTACTAATTGAGCTGCACTCATCTCCAAACTAAAAAATCCAACAGCCTGAGGCTTGGTAGGGTGTAAAGCTGCGTTACGAGCTAGATTCAAGGCAAATGCGGTTTTACCCACAGAAGGCCTTGCTGCCAAAATGATTAAATCCGTTGGCTGCCATCCAAAAGTAATTCTGTCTAAACTAGTGAAACCACTTGGCACACCAGATATTTCATCTTTCTGTTTTCTTAATTCGTCAATTCTATTTACAGCGGTTGCTAATGCATCACCAATATCAACGAAGTTTTTCTTTAAGTAGTTATTAGTGATATTGAACATTTTTGTTTCACTATCATCTAATAAGTCAAATACGTCCGTGCTATCCTCATAAGCGTTTGCAATTACTTCTCCGCTAATTCTGATTAATTCCCTTTGTATAAATTTTTGTAATACGATTCTTGCATGCGCTTCTATATTAGCAGTAGAAACTACCACATTCGTCAACTTTGAAATATAATATGCTCCGCCAATGATGTCTAATTGTTCACGTTTTTTTAAAGCTTCCACCACCGTTAACATATCAATAGGTTGATTGTCTAACTGTAATTGCTGCATGGTTTGGAAAATCATTTGGTGCGCTTCTACATAGAAACATTCTGGCTTCAAAACCTCAGTTACAGTATCAAATGCACTTTTTTCCAATAAAATAGCACCTAGCACTGCTTCTTCTAATTCTCTAGCCTGAGGTGGTATTTTCCCATACATCATAGAACTTATGTCTACTGAAGGGCTTTTTCTTTTGGTTCTATTGGTATTGATATTGGGGATGGCCATGTCGTTTTCTCTGTTTTCTTATTGCGAAAATACCCCCGAGAATCAACACTTCAAGAATTTTGTACCAATGATGTTTATGCACAACCCGTTTTTGGACTGTAATTAACAAGCTCTTTACACTTATTAACGGGTTTTGCACCAGTTTTTTGGGGTTATACACGCTACCGTCAAGATAGTCTATGCTGAATTTCATTTTAGACAAAAGGCATAGAAATGAATATCTAATCCTCGGACTCTCTGCTCACTGCGTTCAGAGTTCGCCTCGTATTAATATTCATTTCTAGCTCGCTTCTTTATTGAACCAATTTCTGCATTTAATGGTATAAGATAAATCATCTAGTCTACTCGCGAACCTTGAGTCTTAGCGTTAAGAAAATGGCAAGTACATCGTTAAGAAATCGCGCATGTTTGAGCGAAGCGAGTTCGCGATTTTAGATGTAAGCAGCCATTTTTAGCGGCCAAGACGAGCGGAGAGCGATAGGCTAGATGATTTATCTTTATCTACAATTGAGTAAGGGCAGCAATGAACCCTAAAATTTAGTACTTTTGGAGCTATACTTTAAAGCAGAAACATGACCATTAGTTACAATTGGCTGAGTGAATATTTGCCACAAACCATTAGCCCTGAAAAATTATCTACTATATTAACTTCTATAGGGTTAGAAGTGGAGTCTTTGGAGTCTTTTGAAAACTTTAAGGGAGGTTTAGCTGGCTTGGTGGTGGGAGAGGTTTTAGAAGTAGTGCAGCATCCTAATGCAGACAAATTAAAATTAACTAAAGTAAATACGGGTGGAGAACGTCCTTTGAATATTGTTTGCGGTGCTGCCAATGTTGCCGTAGGTCAAAAAGTTGTGGTAGCTGTTGTGGGTACAACCATTTATCCAAAAAATGCGGAAGCAGGTATTACCATGAAATTAGCTAAAATTAGAGGCGAAGAAAGTGAGGGAATGATTTGTGCCGAAGATGAAATTGGATTGAGTGACGACCATGGGGGTATTATGGTTTTAGATGCTTCCCTTAAAGTGGGTATATCGGTTGCTACTTTATACAATTACTATCAAGACTGGATTTATGAAATAGGGTTAACACCTAATAGAATGGACGCCATGAGTCATTATGGTGTTGCAAAAGACGTTTGTGCTTATTTGTCTTATCATGAAGCACCAGTTGCTGCAGTAAGTCCACTTACAAAACAAGTGGCAAAAGACAAGTCAGTGATTCCTTTTAAAGTTGTAATTGAAGATACAGTTGCTTGTGGAAGGTATGCTGGCATTGTGATTGATGGGGTACAAGTAAAATCTTCACCACACTGGTTACGTAATAAATTACAAGCAATTGGAGTAAGGTCCATTAATAATATTGTAGACATTACAAATTATATTTTGCATGAAACAGGACAACCCTTGCATGCATTTGATGCAGCTGAAATAAAAGACAATACAGTTATAGTTAAGAAATTTCCAGCAGACACTTTATTTGTTACATTGGATGGAACTGAGCGTAAATTAACTGCGAATGACTTAATGATTAGCGACTTTGAAAAACCATTATGTATTGCTGGCGTATTTGGCGGATTGAAAAGTGGCGTAAAGGAAACTACTACAAAAATATTTTTAGAAAGTGCCTGGTTTGAAAATGTGCATGTCCGTAAAACAAGTGTATATCATGGCTTAAGAACCGACGCTGCTACTCGCTTTGAAAAAGGTGTGGATATAGCAGGGACAGTGAATGTATTGGAAAGAGCCGCTTTAATGATTCAAGAAATTGCAGGTGGAAAGTGTAGTGAACTAATTGATATATATCCTAATCCAGCAACCAAAACTAAAGTGAATTTATCTTTAGCTTATTTGAAAAAATTAAGTGGCAAGTATTATCCGACAGACAAAGTCATTACGATTTTAAAGAGCTTAGGATTTGAATTATTGAATCAAACTGAAACACATATTGAAGTGGCTGTTCCTTATCATAAGCCAGATATTAGTCTGCCAGCAGATTTAGTAGAAGAAGTATTAAGAATTGACGGCTTGGATAATATTGAAATTCCAAGTGCCATTACTATGAGTCCTTCTATTGACCCACTAGAACAGAAAGAAAAATTCAAAGACAAAGTTGCTAACTACCTAGTGGGACGTGGCTTTACGGAGATTCTTACTAACTCCATTACGAATAGTAAATACTTTTCGGCAGAAACATTGCAACATGCAGTGACCATGTTGAACAATTTAAGTGCAGACCTTGACGTGATGCGTCCTTCCATGTTGGAAACTGGATTAGAAACGGTTGCGTACAATTTAAATCGTCGTAACAATTTGATATCCTTTTTTGAAATGGGAAAAGTTTATTCCAAAACAGATGCAGGAAAATATCAAGAGGGGGAACAATTAGCCATTTATATTTCTGGAAAACAAAGTGAAGACAGCTGGCGTGAAAAAGGAACTGTGCAAGATTTTTTCGTAGCGAAAGGCTTGGCAAAAGCAATTGTAGAATTATTAGGTATTGATAATATTGAATGGAAATTAACAGGACAAAAAGTGGAATTAGTTTGCAATAATAATGCCATAGGCTTTTTACAAGTAGTGCCCAATAAACAGCTACAAGCCTTTGATATCAAGCAAAATGTAGTATATATTCAATTTGATCTAGCTACTTTATTTGCACTATACGAAACTAAGAAAGTTGTTTATAAGGAAGTTTCTAAATATCCTTCTGTAGAAAGAGATTTGGCATTAGTTATTCCACAAGCAACTAAATACGAAGCTATTGAAGCTTGTATTCAGGCAGCTAAATTGACTGCATTAAAAGATACAAGAGTTTTTGATGTATTTGAGAGTGAAAAATTAGGTCACCAAAAAAAATCAGTAGCTATTAATTTTGTTTTTAATGCTACAGATAAGACATTGACGGATACTGAAATTGACGGCATGATGCAGAAGTTAATTGGTCAATTTGAGAAAAATATTCAAGCAGAAATTAGAAAATAACCTCATGGTAGACATTCAAACTTCAATACAAGGACTTCAGGAGAAACTCCAGCTTTTTATTAAACAGCATGCTGCGCTACAAAAGGAGCATCAGCAATTACTTAGTAAACTGTCACAAAAAGAGGAGCAAGCAGCACAATTAGAGCAATTACTCAAGGATAATCAGTCTAAGTTGACAGCCGCCATGATGAATAAAGCAGCAATTGATCCTGCAGAAAA
>CALPWK020000061.1 GCA_943327245.2 Comamonas sp. lk
AGTACATTATTTGCCTGTAATAGCGCAGAAAAAAATGAAGCACAAAACAATAATACAGAAGAGACTCAATCCATTGGGCAGTCTGGAGTGCAAGATGATGCTTCTCAAAAAAATGTAGTTCAAGTTGCTGTTAGCAGTAAAGATCATACAACTTTAGTGACCGCCGTACAAGCTGGCGAGCTAGTAGATGCATTAAGTAATGCTGGCCCGTTCACTGTTTTTGCACCAACTAATGAAGCGTTTAATAAACTACCCGCAGGAACCGTAGAAAGTTTGTTAAAGCCAGAGAGCAAAGAAAGTTTAGTTGATATTTTACAATACCATGTTTCTGTAGGAGTGTATAAAACCGATCTAATGCAAGACGGACAAAGCATTGGACAGGTAAATGGCGGTAATGTTAAGATAACAAAAAAAGACGGTGTGTTCTATGTAAATGGGAATGCTAAAATTGTGGCATCAGTTCCTGCAGCTAATGGAATTGTACACGTAATTGATGCAGTTTTACTACCTCCAAAAAATTAGTTGCTAAATATAAATTATAATAATTGCTCAGGCTTAGGTGTCTGGGCAATTTTTAATTGAAGCACTATTGAGATACTCAATGCGCGTTGTTTAGCTAATTCAGCTTTGTCGCCTTGAAATAAACTATCTACCGTGTCAACAAATAGTTCATACCAATGGTCGAAATGTGCCTTTGTTAGTGGCATTAAATGGTGTAATTGAGTATGCTTTTCAACAGGATTACCTGAATAAGAACCAGTAAAAAAAAGAGTATTCTCCCAAAAATCATACAATATTGGCAAGTGTTTTCCCCAGTTTACTTTAGCTACGTCATTAAATATAAAGCCAAGCATTTCGTCGGATTTTATTTTTTCGTAAAAGGTATTTACTAGTAAAATAATGTCTTTTCTAGAAACTATGTCTGTTTTCATAATGCAAATTTGAATTAGTAGCATGAAATTCAGGATTATAAATCCTTTTGTTTAAAATTACGTGTTGATAAATAAGAAGGGATCACTATCCATAGTAACAATACAATAAAGGAGGCCGTTAGTCCATAAATTGTACCAAAGAAATCCTTAAAGATAGCGCCTGTATACCCCATCATTGCGGAAACATCTAGTTGCAGTAATATTAGTATGCGGCCCAAATCAATCGGATTTAAAGCGCTAACCATTATCATAGGCTTTTCTAATGGATAATCAGAAAACTGAAACAATAAGAATAAAACGAAGCCGTCGAAGAGTAATGAAAAATACATCCATAAAAATATTACCATCCCAATACCTTTTGACTTGTCCCTAATTTTTACAGCTACTAATAACGCAATCGCAACAAATATTATGCTTAATATATTGCCTACTATAGTTATTAAGAGACTTATATAATTTAGTTGGAAAAGTAAAAGCGGCAACCCAACTCCTATTAAAAACGCAATAGATAGTGAAAAAACCAAGCCGAATAAAAAACTAAGCCAAATTGCATTTCTTTGTAAAGGCTGACTCACTAATAATTCAATGAACTCGGCACTATTGTAAATGTAAATAGTTGAAAAAATAATACTAAATAAAGGCACCAAGATTAATACAATATTTAATAAGCTTAACATTCCTTTATTAACATTATCCTCTAATCCAAATAAAGACAATGTTGTAATAAACAATACAATGGTATATATAATGACAATTCTACTCCTTAGGATGTCAGTCATTATATATTTTACTATTTTTTTCATTATGCTTGTTTTAACATGATCTGCGCAATTGCCCTCGATAATTTTTCTTCCCCAGTCTCTTTTCTCAGTAATTCAATTGGTTGATGAAAACGCAATTTTCCATCTTGCAAATAAATAACCTCTGTAACCAAGTCGTCTAAGTCACTAAGTACATGAGAAGTGATTAGTATTAATTTACCTTGTTTCTTCTCGTGTCTTATTTTTTCTTTTAATATTTCAGTGGCAATAGGATCTAATCCTGCAGTAGGCTCGTCTAATATTAAAACAGCAGGATTGAATAAAAAAGCTAAAGCAGCACTTACTTTTTGAGTAGTTCCTCCGGATAAAGCACCCATTCTTTTTTCCATTAAATCATGAAGTTTGAATCCATGTATTAAATCTTCATCTAACCCCGAGCTACCCTCGCCCCTTATATCCTTCATCATAGCTAAAACTTGGCCAATACTCATGTTTTCTGGATACCTTCCAATTTGGGGCATATATCCTATTTGCGACCTATATTTCCAATCATTGGCGATATGTTTTTCGTTGAATGTGATTGTTCCACTATCTGGCAAGGTCATGCCTAAAATTGACTTAATGAGTGTGGTTTTGCCACTTCCGTTGGGACCTAATAAAATAATACACTCTCCTCTTTTACATTGAACCGTTACACTATCTAATGCTTTTAGTTTACCAAACCGTTTTGTTATATTGTTAACTTTTATCATGCTTGTTGTTTTTCCTTAACTAATGAGGCCTAAAATGCTTTTCTCATTAATGGATAATCGTCTTTTAGGTTTTCAGGAGTAATGCTCGGAATAATCTTTTCTGTCTTATCCATTAATGATGTGATAAAACTTCTAAAAAGCATCATGGCTGCTGGATATTTTTCAATTATCATTGAATACATACTTATAGGTCGGTAAGGAATATCGCCAATTTTATTTTTATTAATATCATACCCTTCATATTTATCCCAATAGTTATAATTAAATTTATTCAAAACCAAGCTTCCATTAGTTCCAACGTCGAATGTGTTACCGATGAAGTTGTTTCGTGTAACATTGATATCCATACAACTTGCTTGTATTTTCATACCCCAGCCATTATTTAAAAAGGAATTGTTATTAACTTGAATCCTTGATACTCCTTCCATAAATATGCCTGTGGTATTTTTCTCGAATATATTACCCTTAATATGACTATCTGAAATTTCTTTTAACAACAACCCGTAAGCGGCATCTCCCCAATTTTCAAGGAAATGATTATTAACCATTGTCACACCGTGCGAATACATGACTGCTACCCCTGCACCGTTATCTAAAAAGGTATTAGCCACATATATATCGTTATTAGAAAACATAAAATGCAAACCATACCGTATATTTTTGGTTGTTTTATTTCGATAAATTTCAGAATTTGTAACAAACTCAAAATAGATCCCGTCTCTATGGCCAGTGACTTCGTTATCAGAAATAATTAAGCTATCTGACTTCCAACAATGAATGCCATTACCACTTTGTTGTTCTTCAATGTTATATGCATAGACTTTGTTATTTCTTACGACACATTTTTTACCATATTGTATATAAATTCCAAAATGAGTGTCATCGAGTATATTTTTTTGAATAACTGCGCCGCTACAATGATATACTTTTATGCCAGCATAGTCCTCAATATCCGATGCCCCGGCACGTATTAGTTTAAACCCTTCAACAACTACGTCGTTTGCTTTAATTGAAATGATTTCAAATTTTTTCTCGCCATCTAGCACAGGATAGTTTAACCCTTTTAATAATACTTTTTTATAAATTATAATATTACCTTCTTTGTAATAACCAGGGGCTACAAGAATGGTATCTCCGGAAAGCGCTAAACTTATTGCTTTCTTTATAGACTTAACAGGACTTTTCCCGCCAACATTTATGGTATTTGCAGTTACGCTTACACTTAACGAGATAAATACTAGTATAATATAGAATTTCCTCATTCAGTTATTGTATGCCATTTATGCAGTGTGCCGGTATTTTTTTCTAAAAAATGCTTCATGTCGTCTTCTTTTGCAAATGCAACTAAGTGGCCATTCATGGGTCCTTTTATAGTTTCACTTTTTACAATAAAAGCGTCGTCAGCGTTAATTAGTTGATGAGTGCCCGTATAGTCAACTAAGTAGTGATTTTTGATGTCATTTTTTTTGACTTCCTTTGACTTTATGAACGCTATCATACAAACTGCGTCATCAAAAATAAACATCTTGCCTTTTTTAGTGACTAACTCCGCACCAAATCTATTAT
Source organism: Comamonas sp. lk (assembly GCA_943327245.2). Classification (GTDB taxonomy): domain Bacteria; phylum Bacteroidota; class Bacteroidia; order Chitinophagales; family Chitinophagaceae; genus Sediminibacterium. Next base: position 4,012 of record CALPWK020000061.1, read on the forward strand.
CAGTAATGTTCATCTTACAATGAGCGCAATTATCCCTGGTCATATTAATAGGTCTAGGCCCAGTTTCGCAGGCTGAAAAAGAAATTAATACTAATAGGAATGCTGTATTTTTAGCAACATTATTTAGAGATTTTCTTTTTTTTTGTATACGAAGTTCAACTACAATAAGGACTACTAATAGAAGTCCAACTAATATAAAAATTATCCCTCCTATATCAGGCATAGAATAAGCACCAAAATTTAGCAATTGTTTGTACCCTATAAGTGGGGGCTGATAGGACATTCCTGGCACTTTAATGGCGGCATCTGGATTTAGATTGTGGCCATAATCATACTCCCATCTCCAAAAATCAACCATTGCTATTATACCGAAACTTACAAACAATGCTAAAAGTGTTATTAATAATTTTCGATTTGCTAAAATAGCCGTGAGTATAAACAAACCTGAAAAAAAGACAATGAAATAAGGAATGATCTTAAATTCAATAAAATCTTCATTATGCAACGTCTTCATTCCGATATAATGGTTTAGTCCGTTTATAATATCAACATTTCCTCCTAATTTATTAGCATAAATATACATACTCAATCCTTCTGGATACTGAGGAGCATCTAGAGATATCCCCCAAATTGGTACATACAATACCGCTAATAATAAAACCCCTCCAATTAATAAGGCTATTCTTGTTATAGGGGTAAGCTTTTCAGTCGTCATAATAAATATTATTTAAAAGGAAGACAAGCATAAAGCCTGTCTTCCCAAAAAAAACCAAACTATTTTTTTCCGTCTGCTTTTGGCATGTTAGTGCCAAGGCTGTATGTTAATGGAACATTGCTTCCGGCAGGAGAAACTCTCACATAGCCTTGCATTTCTTGATGTAACGCACTGCAGAAGTCTGTGCAATAAATTGGCACAATACCTACTTTATTTGGAGTCCACTTTAATGTCTGTGTTTCACCTGGCATAATTAATAGTTCAGCAGTAGCGGCACCTTTAATACCAAATCCATGAGGGACATCCCAATCTTGTTCCAAATTGGTGACATGGAAGTAAACATCGTCCCCAATTTTAACCCCTTCAATATTATCTGGTGAGAAGTGGGACCTTATTGAAGTCATGTAAACGTGTACCTCTTTACCTTGTCTAACTACTTTAGTAGTAGATTCACCCTTGGCAGCATATTTATGTTTATTATCTTCTAATTTGAAATATTTAAGGCTATTCTTCTTTATTAAATCAGCAGGTGCAATTTGGGCATAATGTGGTTCTCCAATTGTAGGAAAATCTAAAATCATTTGCATTTTGTCCCCACTAATGTCATACAACTGAGCACTCTGAGTTAATTCTGGTCCTGTAGGTAAATACCTGTCCTTGGTAATTTTATTATATGCTACTAAATATTTGCCATTAGGCGTTTTAGTATCCCCACCAGCAACAGTTAAGTGACCCACTGAATAATAAGTAGGTACACGATCCAATATTTTTAAGTCCTTAATATTCCATTTAACAATTTCAGAGGAAACAAAGAAAGAAGTATACGCATTACCTTTATTGTCAAACTCGGTATGCAATGGTCCTAGACCAGGTTTTTTTACCTCACCGTATAATACAGACTCATACTTTAAAACAGGAATTCCATCAAATTCGCCAATAAAATCTTTTGCTTTTATTGCCTTCATCATTTTTTCGTAAGCAAACACAGGAATAGTTGCAGCTAATTTGCCACTTCCTACAAAGTATTCGCCAGTAGGGCTCACGTCAATTCCGTGTGGTGATTTTGGACATGGAATAAAGTAACAAAGGTCTTTCAATTCTTTAGCATCAAGTACAATAACTTCAGTCTTTATTTCAGAAGTTGCAGTATGTGTTACATCTGAATAGGTATTATGCGCATAACGAACTTTCTGTTTTTTCCCTTTTCCAGCCTTTAAATATTCTTCTGCTTTTTTCCAGTTTACAGCCAAGATAAAGTCTTTATCTTTTTGTGATGCATTTACTTCAAGTAAAGTATTTGCTTGTTCTGTGTTATAAGTTGAAAAAAAGAACCAGCCATGTGAAACTCCCTTGCCAGCTCTACTTAAATCAAAATTAAAACCAGGCGCTTCAATTTGAAATGCTAACTCCATCTTGCCGTCTTCTTTGGCAACACTTATAAAACTTAATGTTCCTTTAAAGTTTTCCTTGTAGCTATTAATTGGCACATCGCCATTTTTATCATCCGGAGGAACACTAAACCTAGTTCCAGCAACAACATATTCAGTATTTTCTGTCAAAAAAGGAGAAGAGTGATTTCCTGCACTATTTGGTAATTCTATAATTTCGGCAGTCCTAAACGTTGTTAAATCTATACGTGCTACCCGTGGCGTATTATTAGCATTTCCAAATGCCCACTTACCATCATATTCCCCACCCACTCTTGAAAGTTGTACATGGTGTAAGTCATCCCAAGGAATAATACCATGAGAAGTATTTAACATTGGCTTCGATTCTTCACTATAGCCATACCCTTTTTCTGGATCTACAGAAAATACAGGAATCACCCTAAGTAAGCGTCCAGAAGGTAGTCCATAAACACTCATTTGCCCACTAAAACCACCTGATACGAAATTGTAAAATTCATCGTATTTGCCAGGTGCAACATATACTTTTCCGGCGGCATCTGCACTAACTGCATTGCTTGAATTTTTCGGCTTACATGAACCGAAAAGTGCTAAAAGTAAAAAGGTAGAAAAGCCAATTTTTATTAGTCTTAATTTTTTCATAAAAAAGGATTTAAAATTTATAAGTTATTTTTTGGGAAACTATTTTTTTGCATCGTTCTTGCGCATAAACTCGTAAACATTTCTTGCGTCTTCATCAGAAATATTTTGATTAGGCATACGTACTAAACAAATTTCTAGCTGCGCTTGAATTTTAGGATCCTTATCAATCATAGGATCCGGGTTAGTAGCAAAGTTCATAATCCATTCAGCCTTAAAACGATTGGTTACTCCTTTCCAACCTGGACCAACTAATTTTTCGTCCGTTGTTTTGTGACAAGAACTACATTTCACAGTATATAATTTTTCGCCATCTGTAGCTTTTGCCTCATCAATTGTTGGGCTTACTTCTACATGGGTAAACTTACCCTCACCTCGTTCAGGATCGTAATCGCTTTTATTAGCAGCAGTAGCAGTTGTCTGACTATCAGAAGGGGCAGTGGTATTACTTTCTGGACTACCACAAGCATATAACACTATCAATACTGTTAAAGACCCAAGTATTTTTTTCATATAATTTGTTTTGTTTTAAATGATTATACAAGATTAGTTGAAGCATCATTTTCATCTTATGCGTACAGTCATATCGTGGGTTTCTAAAATAAAATAGCATGGATAATTTAATAAAAAGAACTGATAATCAATACATTAACAACTAATTTGATTGTATATGATTCTGGTCATGCATATATTAGTACAATGAAAATAAATTTGAATATGATTAAAAATATTGAAATTTAAAATGGTTATAGATATAGATACTTTGTTGGCTTGGGGTGGAGTATATAAACAAGTCGCACCAGGAGATGTCATTTTCACTGAAGGTTCAGAATGCTACTATTACCATCAAGTGGTAAGCGGACTGGTTAGATGGGTAAATATAGACGAGGAGGGAAGAGAGTATATTCAAACACTCATAGAAAAAGGGGAATGTTTTGGGGAAATACCGTTATTTGACAACGAACCATATGCGGCAACGGCAATCGCTGAAGAAAATGTCATAATCATTAAACTGAGAAAAACAACCTTTGTTCAGCTTATAAAGGAAAAACCCGAGATCCATTTTAAATTAAGCGTTGTCATGGCAAAACGAATTCGGTTTAGATTTCTATTGCTGAAATCAATCGCCTACCAATCGCCAGAGACACGTGTTAAAGCTTTATTGAATTATCTAAAAAATGAAAAAAAACATTTTTGTGCAAAATGTAACCAAGTAATGTTAACAAGACAACAAATCGCAGACATGACTGCTTTAAGGGTAGAAACTGTCATTCGGATAATGAGGATTATGCACGACAAAGAAGAAATTCGTATTGAAAAAGGTAAAGTATACTATAAACTATGATTAAACGCATAACCAGGTTGTTAATTGTAAAATAAATTTGTGTCCAAATAACACGAATATGAAAAGTCCTGCTCAATTCTGGTTGAGAATTTCCTTTATAAATTTATTAATAATTTCAATACTTGGCGTTGTCTTACGTTACAAAATAGCGTTTCCATTGCATTTTATAGACCAAAAGAAACTATTACACGGTCACTCTCATTTTGCTTTTTCGGGTTGGATTACTCAAACCATCATGGTTTTATTATTTTACACGCTTTCGAAATACCTGCATGAAAATTTATTTACTCGTTATAAATTATTTTTGTGGGTAAACCTCATTACAGCATATGGGATGCTTATTGCGTTCCCGATACAAGGTTACGGATTTGTATCAATTTCGTTTTCAACACTATCTGTTCTTAATGGATTTGTATTCACTATATATTTTTGGAAAGACTTAAATAGGACAAAATTAAAACTACCAAGTTTTCTTTGGTATAAAGCAGCATTAATATTCAATGTTATTTCATCAGTTGGGGCGTTTAGTTTGGCTTATTTAATGGCTACGAAAAATGCAAACCAAACTAGTTATTTACTATCGGTTTATGGCTACTTGCATTTTCAATATAATGGATGGTTTTTCTTTGCCTGTATGGGCTTATTCATTTCTAAAATTGAAGATATAAAGGGTTATGCTAAACAAATAAATCTTGTTTTTTGGTTATTTTCATTAGCCTGTATTCCCGCATATTTATTATCGGCATTATGGTTAAAACTGCCGCAGGCATTGTATGTAGTGGTTGTTTTGGCTGCATTTAGTCAACTTGTAGGCTCCATTATACTAGTAAAAAGTACTGTTGGAAAAGATATATACAATATTATTTCATTTTCCAAGAATGCGATTGTAATAATGGCTTTATCAGCGATTGCCTTGAGTATTAAAATAGCATTACAAACAATTTCTATTATACCATCATTGAGCCAAATTTCATTTGGATTTCGGCCAATCGTGATTGGATATTTGCACCTCATGCTTTTAGGTGTCATTAGTTTATTCCTCATTGGGTTTGTATTAGGGAATAAACTAATTGCAATTAATAAATATTTTACAATTGGGGTATTTGTATTTGTTGTAGGGATTATTGTTAATGAATTTTTGCTACTATGGCAGGGGGTAAAATCAATTAGTTATATTGGAGTAGAAAACATGAATGTGTATTTATTTGTGGCCGCTATTGTTATGTTTTCAGGTTTATTATTGTTGAATTACGGAATAATCCGTAAAAATAAGTAAATAAAAGGTCAAAGCTGATTTCAGTCATATGGATACAATTATTATAATTTGAATTTTGAAAAAAATATAAAATGAATAATTTAAAAGAAAAAAGTTTAAAAAGTATTGTATTAGCTCATCACGAATACATTCCAGTGTTAGAAAAATATAGTATGGACTTTTGCTGCAGAGGCAGTAAAACACTGAACGAATCTTGTATTGAGAAAAATATTCCACTTGACGATCTTTTAGCCGAGTTAGCACTTTCTATAATAAAAAACGAGACATCGATGCCCTTCGCCGAAATGAGTGCTGAACAACTAGTCTCATATATCCAAATACATCACCATTTTTATGTACGAAATAATATACCCACTATAAAAAATCATTTAGAAAAAATTGTATCTAAACATGGGCCTAAATACCCAAATATGATTAAAGTGGCTAAACTATTTAATGAGGTAGCGGCTGAACTATTGCCACATATGGACAAGGAAGAAGCTATTTTATTCCCAAGAATTAAAGCCGTATGCTCAACAGCATCAGGAAGCCAAGCTAGTCAATTAACAGAGGGTTACATTGACGCTCCGATACAAGTTATGGAGTTGGAACACGAAAAGGCAGGCGATATCATGTACGAAATTAGGTCATTAACAAATGGTTATACCCCACCTGAAACTGCCTGTACAACACACAGAATTTGCCTGGAAGAACTAAAAGCATTTGAAGTAGATTTACACCAACATGTTCATTTAGAAAATAATATTTTATTCCCAATGGCTCAAAAAAAGTTCGCAACTACCTAATCAATTACAAATTCGGTGGTGATTCTATTGTCATTTGAGTTGCCACCGAATATTAATTTATATTTCCCAGGGTATAATTTCCATTTACTTTCAGGCAAGTCCCATTTATACAATTCACTCACTGCAATTTTAGCTTGAATGTTTTTTGCTTGTCCTTTGTTTAAATTAACTCGTTTGAAAAATTTCAATTCTTTAAGGGGCATTCTTTCGTAATTCGGAAATTCAATATAGCCTTGTACTATTTCATCTCCTGCAAATTTACCTGTGTTTTTTAGACTTATCGATGCACTAATCGTATCGCCAGATTTGTAATTTTTTGCAGCAGCTGTTATTAAAGCATAATCAAACTTTGTATAGCTTAATCCAAAACCAAAAGGATACTGAATGGGTCCATTAAAATATCGATAAGTTCTCCCCTTCATTGCATAACTAGTATATGTTGGCAAATCATTTGTTGATTTGTAAAAAGTAATTGGCAAACGACCTGAAGGAGAAACTTTTCCAAATACAATATCTGCAAGTGCATTGCCTCCTTGTTCTCCCGGGTACCACGCAAAAATAATAGCATCCGCATAGGGTTCAATAGCAGCTATATCCACATTACTACCGGCAGTAATTACAGCAATGATTGGCGTTTTAACACCTGCCCTTAATTTTTTCATAAAGGCCATCTCGCTGGCTGGTAGGTTTATATTTATTTTATCCCCTCCTGATGCTGATAAAAAAGCATCCCCAGCTTCTCCTTCTAAAACAGGCGATAAGCCAATTACTGCAATCGTAATAGCAGCATTGCTTGCTGCCCAAATACCTCCAACCATTCCAGTACTTCCTACAATAACGACTTTCTTCATTCTTTAATTTATTTATAAATTGTAACTTTTTTTTACCATTAAAAAGTATAACTTATC
>CALPWK020000062.1 GCA_943327245.2 Comamonas sp. lk
TATCATTTTTACCCCTTTTGCAACAAACTCGATGGCCTGTTTTGCCATTTTTTCTGGACTGTCAATCCCAATAGTCAGGTCGGATTCAATCGGCTTTACAACACCCCCTAAATAAGCATAAAGTGGTTTATTGGCAGCTTTCGCCGCAATGTCATACAAGGCCATGTCAAAGGCACTTTTAGCGGTGTAATTACCTGCAATAATATAATCTAGTTCTTTAAGCCTTGCGCCTATTTCTAAAGGATTTTTACCTTTCCAAAATGCTGCAAAATCCTTTGCTAAATTATAACAGCTCAATTGAGTTTCTCCAACAATCATTGGGAATGCAGAACATTCGCCCCAGCCAATGATCCCTTCGTCGGTATGTATTTTGATTAAAATATTCTGAGCATATTGCATGGTGCCCGTAGCAATCGTAAATGGGATCATTGGAATTTTATATAAGTAAATCTCTGTATTTATTATTTTCATAAGTGTTCATTAGGATATAAATATACTAGCAGATCCTTTGGGATTCAATATTTTGTACCGATATTTGATAAACGAACCCACGTTAGTATGAATTTATCTTTTGACAACACTCAAGCCGCATTTGCATATAAGTCAACTTCAGATTTAAAAAAAGCAAAGTTTTTATTTACGGTAATACAAAGCCCATTAATAGTATCGGTTGCTACAAAACTGACACCTGTTTTAATGAATTCAGGGTTGCCAATAAATGGCCTAATTCGCAATACCATTTTCAAGCAATTTGTAGGGGGAGAAACTTTAGAAGAGTCCGCAAGAGTCACTAAGCAATTGGGATCTTATGGTGTTCAAGTAATCTTAGATTATGGTGTTGAAGCAAAAGAGGGGGATGATAATTTTGATAGTGTAACAGAAAATATTATCGAGGCAATTGATTTTGCAGCTACACAAAATAATGTACCATATGTTAGTGTGAAAATTACCGGGGTAGCCAGCATTGTTTTGTTAGAACATTTGAATGAAGCACCAAGATTAAGAAGTGGCATTCATGACAGCGAGTCAGAAAATAAAGCTTGGGATAGTGTTAGAGAAAGAATGTTTGCAATCTGCGAAGTGGCCAATGAGAAAGGGATTGGGGTTTTAATAGATGCAGAAGAAACTTGGATACAAGACCCAATTGATCGATTAGCAATAGAACTAATGGGCGTATATAATAAAGAAAAAGCGGTCGTTTATAATACATATCAGTTATACAGAAATGACAGGCTGCGTTTTTTACAATTGTCTCATAGCATTGCAAAAGAAGGCAAATTTGTTTTAGGGGCAAAATTGGTAAGAGGCGCTTACATGGAAAAGGAAAGAGCAAGAGCTCAAAAAAATGGCTATGCTTCTCCAATTCATGAAGATAAAATTGCAACTGATAAGGATTATGATGCAGCCTCTTTTTATTGTATTCAAAATTTAGATACCATTGCATTATTATTAGCTTCTCATAATGAAGAAAGCAATATGAAAATTATAGAAGAGATGTCCCAATTGGGGATTCCTAATAACCATGAACGAATTCATTTTTCACAGTTATTTGGCATGAGTGATCATATTAGTTTCAATATGGCTACAGCTGGCTTTAACGTCAGTAAATATTTACCATTTGGTCCTATAAAGGAAGTGATTCCCTATTTAATGAGAAGGGCCGAGGAGAATTCTAGCGTGAATGGCCAAACTAACAGAGAATTGCTTTTAATAAGGAAGGAATTAGCACGCCGAAAAGATAAAAAAAAATGAACCAATAACTCGTAATCGTTGTAAATTGCAGCATGCAACAATACTTGACTTTATTACAACATGTTTTAGATAACGGGACACAAAAAACCGATAGGACAGGCACTGGTACCAAGAGTTGTTTTGGGTATCAAATGCGTTTTAATTTACAAGAGGGATTCCCTTTAGTAACTACCAAAAAAGTTCATTTAAAAAGTATCATTTACGAACTTTTGTGGTTTTTAAATGGGGACACTAATATCAAATACCTTAAAGATAATGGAGTGCGTATATGGGACGAGTGGGCCAATGAAAATGGCGATCTTGGTCCAGTATATGGCAAACAATGGAGAAGTTGGGAAGGAGCGAATGGAGTAGTGGTAGATCAGATATCAGAATTGATTTCGCAAATTAAAAAAACACCAGACAGCAGAAGACTCATAGTGAGTGCATGGAATGTGGGTGATTTATCAAAGATGGCATTAATGCCTTGCCATAATATGTTTCAATTTTATGTTGCTGACGGCAAGTTAAGTTGTCAATTATATCAAAGAAGCGCCGACGTATTTTTAGGGGTGCCTTTTAATATTGCATCCTATGCGTTATTGACTATGATGGTGGCGCAGGTTTGTGGATTGGAGTATGGAGATTTTGTTCATAGTTTCGGGGATGTGCATTTGTATAATAATCATTTTGAGCAAGCCGACTTACAATTGTCGAGAACCCCTTTTCATTTACCAACAATGAAAATTAACCCAGAAGTAAAAGACATTTTCTCTTTTAAATTTGAGGATTTTGCTTTAGAAAATTACGAATCACATCCGGGTATTAAAGCTCCAGTAGCAGTATAAAAAACAAAGCATGAAAATAAGTTTAGTGGTTGCTGCGTCAGACAATAATGCCATTGGGAAAGACAACCAATTACTTTGGCATTTGCCAAAGGATATGCGATTTTTTAAAAATACAACTTGGGGCTTACCTATTTTAATGGGAAGAAAAACGTTTGAATCTTTAGGAAGTAAGACTTTGCCAGGAAGACTAAATTTAATTTTAAGTAAACAAGATAACATTACTTTAAACGGAGCAACCCTAGTAAAAAGTATAGAAGAAGCTATTTCGATTGCAGAAAAACAAGATTACAAAGAATTAATGATTATTGGGGGTGGTCAAGTATACGAGATGACTATACCATTTGCGTCAACTATTTATCTAACAAGAGTACATACACATATTGTAGGGGATGTCTATTTTCCAGCGCTCAATAAAGAATGGGTTAAAACTAATGCTGAATCTTATGAATCTGACTTGAAACATGTATTTCCTTTTGAGATAGAACGTTGGGAAAGAAAATAATTATATGTATAGTACTTTAACCCTTGTAAAAAAATACATTCAGTATTACGCTAAAGCTTCTAATAGCAAAGGTCATGGGGTACACTCTCCATTTGTGTATCAATTTATACGGGAAGTGCTTTTAAATAAACAGGAACATCCGGCTACATTAGCAATAGAAAAGAAACGAGTTTCCTTACTTAGCAATAAAAATGTAATTGAAGTTTGGGATAGAGGGGCAGGTTCAAGGCAGATAGATAAAAAGTATCGGCCAGTTAAGAAAATTGCATCTAGTTCCCTAAAGCCTAAAAAATATGGTCAACTATTATATCGCATCATAGCTTATTTTAATCCAACGAATGTGATTGAAATGGGAACTTCCCTAGGCATTACGACCTGTTATATTGCAGCTGCTGTTAACGATAAGCCAGTGATCACTATGGAAGGTGCTCCAACAATAGCGGCTATTGCGAGACAGCAATTTGAGGAATTGGGCATTAAAAATATTCAAATCGTTGAAGGCGATTTTGATAAAACATTGACAACAGTATTAGAAAGCATTGACAAGGTAGGAATGGCGTACGTAGATGGAAATCATAAGTACGTCCCTACGATTCAATATTTTCATGATTTATTAGGTAAGTCCAATGAGGATACTGTTTTTATATTTGATGATATACATTGGAGTGCCGAAATGGAAAAAGCTTGGGAGCAAATTAAAGAACATCCATCAGTCACCCTTACTATTGATCTGTTTTATATAGGCCTTGTGTTTTTTAGAAAAGAAAACAAAGAAAAAGAACACTTTATAATTCGCTATTAATTTTTTTATTTGTTACCTGAAATATTTATACAATCCTTACAAGGACTTCCTGGCTTTGACGAAGCTGCTTTTAGGCAGGTTCATGAAACTGGTACACAAATAACTTCACTGCGCTTAAATCAGTATAAGCCTATTCCAATAGCAGATCATCCATTCTTAGCAACGGCTGAATCAATGCCCTGGTGTGCTGCTGGCCGTTATTTAAAGGAAAGGCCTTCTTTTGTTTTAGATCCTTTATGGCATGCTGGAGCTTATTATGTTCAGGAAGCGAGTAGTATGTTATTGCATCATATTCTAACACAAATCGCACCCAATCCCCTTCACAATAAAGTATTGGATTTGTGTGCTGCACCGGGCGGTAAGTCAACATTACTTGCTAATTATTTCAAACAAGGTTTGGTAGTAGCGAATGAAACCATCAAATCTAGAAATCATATTCTAGTGGAGAATATTACAAAATGGGGAGCGGATCATGTAGTAGTAACTCAAAATGATCCAGCACATTTTAAATCCTTACCTCATTTTTTTGATGTTATGTTAGTAGACGCTCCATGCAGTGGTAGCGGCTTATTCAGAAAAGATCCTGCTGCAATTGAGGAATGGAGCTTGGATAATGTGCAGCATTGTAGTGTGAGACAAGCCAGAATTTTAGAAGACAGTTTAGTCACTTTGAAAGAAGGGGGCTACTTGATATATGCTACCTGTTCTTACTCTTATGACGAAGACGAAAAAATTATGGATCATATTGCAACATTGCCGGGTATGGTAAATATTCCTATAGCAATGCCGACAGACTGGGGTGTGGAAGTATGTTATAGTAACAATGCAAAGGCAATGGGTTTTAGAGCATATCCCAACAAAGTAAAAGGAGAAGGTTTTTTTATAACAGTTTTTCAAAAACAGGAAGAAGCTGCTCAAGTTTATCCTGTTGATGATTTTAAGTTTACGAATTTAACTAAAAACGAATTACTGTCGATGCAATCTATTTTTGAATTACCTGACAACTATTTTTATTTAACACATCAAAATACAATTATCGGGATTCCTATATATTTCAAGTTGGACATTCAGACTATATTAAGCCATTTGTATGTTAGAAAAATGGGACTAGCCATTGGAGAGATAAAGGGAAAGGATTTAATACCTGCGCATGCACTTGCGATGAGTGATTGGAGTAATTTGCCTTATCAAAGCACAGAAGTAGATTTAGTAACTGCTTTACAATATTTAAGAAGAGCCGACATGCATTTACCCGAAGGGAAGGGCTGGCATGTACTCACTTATCTAAATATTCGTTTGGGTTGGGTGAAATTATTGCCAAACAGATCCAATAATTATTATCCAAATGAATGGAGAATACTGAATTACTAATACTTGTGTATTACATTATATTTTAATGTAAATTTTAAACTTTTCTTTGCACTTGATTTTTGTAACTTTGTAACATGGTTAAGAAATGGATTTTAATGTTACTATGTATTTTGGGCATGTTGGCTCAGGATACGGCTTTTGCCGCAAAGAAGAAGACGAAGTCTGCCACGCATCAAAAGTCTAAACCTGCTCACAAATCGAGTGCTAGCAAAAAAGTGACTAATTCAAAATTTTCTAAAAAGAGTAATAAGAAAAGCAATAAGAAAAGTACAAAGAAAGGAAGTCGAAAAAATCGTCACAATAAGAAGTCTGGAGTTCATAGTAAAAAAAGCAGGAAGCGTCACGCAAATTCAAATGCTAGGTATATTGAAAACATAAATAGAGCAGCGCCTTTAGAAATGATTGCTCAAAATCAGGAGAAAAAAAGAGCAAGTGATAGTGCACATAAATTAGTGTTTGTAAATACGAATAAAGACGAGGAAGGGTATTTTGCAAGTTCATTCTCTCGTCAAAAAAAAGCCACTAGTTTTCAAACCTTAGAAGGTACTGCAGCAGTATTCAAAAGTGTGAGTGGATGGGAAGATAAAAAGTTCTACATCCTTACAAATGAATTGCCTGTGGGTACTTTAGTTCGAATAACAACACCCGATTTAAAAAGTATCTGCGCTAAAGTAATCAGCGCATTGCCTGAAGTTAGCGCTAATGTAAAGTATCGACTAAACGATGCCGCAGCCGCTATTTTAGGCATTACCAACAAGACTTTCCCTATTTCTGTAACTTATTAATTGGAATTATGAAATGTAAATTTTTTGCTTGCCTACTTAGTTTGGCAGTATTTTTTATTAGCTGTGCACAGCCCAATGCTAACAATAATCAAACGCAGCCATTGACTTTGACTGCTGCTGCTTTTAAAGAAGCTATTCAAAAGCCTGGAGTACAAATATTAGATGTTAGAACTGCTGGCGAATATGCGGGTGGACATATTCAAAATGCTCTACAAGCCAATTGGACAGATGAAAAAGAATTTAAAGACAGGACACAGCATTTGGATAAAAAAACTACCGTATATGTATATTGCCAAGCAGGTGGAAGAAGCGCTGCTGCACAAACGTATTTAATGGAGCAAGGCTATAAAGTAGTTAATTTGGAAGGAGGTATGAGTAATTGGAAAATGAATGAATTGCCAGTAGAAGGTAATGCAAATACGGTGCAGATGCGCATTTCAGACTTTGATAAAGTAATAGCTTCTCATGATTTAGTATTGGTAGATATTGGAGCAACATGGTGCCCTCCTTGCAGAAAAATGTCACCTACTATTGATAAAATTAAAGCAGGACAGGGAGAAAAATTATATTTTTTAGCAGTAGACGGAGGAGTTGATATGGACGTGATGAAGCAGTTACAATTTGAAGTACTTCCTACATTTATCATTTACAAAAAGGGTAAAGAAGTTTGGAGAAAAACGGGCATAGTGGAAGAAGCCGAATTCAATAAAATTATAACTAATTAAGCTTTCCTATAACCACGTAAAAAGTCGACAATAGGCATTTTCTTTTTGCCTTCCCATTGTATGTCTTCCAATAATAAATAGCCGTCGGCACACGCAAATTTTGCTATTGACTTTCCGTCTGTAATAAAGGTTCCAGCTGATTCGGATGGTTTTTCTTTTTGAATACGAGTAGTAAATAATTTAACAATTTTCCCGTCGACTTTTGTGATTGCACCAGGAAAAGGAGCAAGTCCCCTTACCATATTGTGTATTTTTGCTACTGGTGCTTCCCAGTTTATTTCGCAGTCTTTTGTGAATATTTTTGGGGCATGCTTAATAATAGCATCTTCGTTTTGAGGAACCGGTTTTAAAGTATTATCAATTAGGCCATTTAAAGTCTTTACCAATAATTTTGCACCAACTTCCATCATTATATCATGCAGTTCACCCGCTGTCATATTTTCTGTAATTGGAATTCGGTCTTGTAGTAAAATATCGCCAGTGTCTATAGCATGCTGTAATTGAAAAGTAGTCACACCCGTTTCGCGCTCTCCATTCATAATGGCCCAATTAATTGGAGCCGCACCTCGATATTGAGGCAATAAAGATCCGTGTACATTTAGTGTACCCATTGGAGGGAATGACCATATTTTTTCAGGTAACATTCTAAAAGCTACCACCACTTGCAAGTCGGGTTTCCAGCTTTCCAAGGCATCGAAGAATTCGGGAGATTTAAGTTTTTCAGGCTGTAAAAGGGGTATATGATTCTCAATAGCAAATTGTTTTACAGCACTTTGCTGTATTTGCATGCCCCTGCCTCCCGGCTTATCTGGAGCGGTAACTACGCCAACTACTTTCATTTTAGCATCTAAAAGTGCTTTTAAAGACGCTACGGCAAATGCCGGGGTTCCCATAAATACAATACGTGGTGACTGATTCATGGTGTAAAGTTAGTTTATCTGTCATAATTTATTTTATCTCTTATAATTTTGTACTTTTGCCCTTTGCACCCTAGGTGCTTTATTTAAAAAATACAATATGCAACAAGTAAAAAATGGTGATACCATTCAAGTGCATTATCACGGTACTTTAACTAGTGGTGAGACATTTGATTCTTCAACAGGAAGAGCTCCACTTGAATTCGAAGTGGGCGCAGGTATGGTAATTCCTGGTTTTGATAATGGCGTTTTAGGAATGACAGTAGGCGAAAAAAAAACAATTAATATCCCTTTTGCGGAAGCTTATGGACCTAAACAACCTGAAATGATTGTGGAATTCCCTAAGACTCAATTTCCCCCAGACTTAAACCCGGAAATAGGAATGGCATTGACTATGAATAATGGTCAAGGTCAGCAATTCCAAGTAATAGTTGTGGAAGTTAAAGACGAAGTGGTAGTATTAGACGCGAATCACGCATTAGCAGGTCAAGATTTAACCTTTGCTTTAGAATTAGTAAACATTGAATCCAAGTCCACTATTATAATGCCTTAATTGCCGATTATAATATTTAGAAGGCGTTCCGATTATTTGGAACGCCTTTTTTTTATCTTCACTACAAATTTATAAAATGGCACTCCATAATTTGAATGTGACAGAAAGGTTTATGAAGTATGTGCAGATTGATACTCAAAGTGATCCCAATAGTACCAGTTTCCCCTCCACTGAAAAGCAGAAAAATTTATTAGCACTTTTAGTAATTGAATTACAAGAAATGGGCGTAGATGACGCTGCTATGAATGAGCATGGATATGTAATAGCAACCATTCCAGCAACAATTTCGACGGATGTCCCTGTGATTTGTTTTTGCGCACATGTAGACACGGCTCCTGACTGCAGTGGCACTCATGTTGTTCCAATATTACATGTAAAATATAATGGC
This sequence comes from Comamonas sp. lk, assembly GCA_943327245.2. Classification (GTDB taxonomy): domain Bacteria; phylum Bacteroidota; class Bacteroidia; order Chitinophagales; family Chitinophagaceae; genus Sediminibacterium. Next base: position 8,623 of record CALPWK020000062.1, read on the forward strand.
GCGCCAATTATATTACCAGAAGATCCAAGCCAAGTTATAACAGTAGCACAATACCCTTATTTAAAAAATTTCATAGGCGCAAATATTATAACTGCTTCTGGAAATACCTTATTAGGCGCTGACGATAAAGCAGGTGTAACTATTATCATGGAATTAGTAGCTTATTTAATGAAGCACCCTGAACTTGCACATGGGGAAATTAAAATATTATTTACACCAGACGAAGAAGTGGGAAGAGGTACAGAATTATTAGATATTAAAAAATTAGGAGCAGATTTTGGTTATACATTAGACGGAGGGGATTTAGCTAGTTTCGAAATAGAAACATTCAGCGCAGATTGTTTAACCTTGTATATAGAGGGTGTTATTGCGCATCCAGGAACAGCAAAGGGTGTAATGCAGAATGCAATTAAGATAGCAGGCGATATTATAGCAGCGTTGCCAAAAGACAAATGGTGTCCAGAAAATACAGAAGGCAAGGAAGGCTTTGTTCATCCTAATCATATAGAAGGTGGTGCAGAATTTGCTCGAATTGAGTTTTTAATTAGAGATTTTGAAACGGAAGCATTGAAAACAAGCGCTGATAAATTATTGGCAATCGCAAAAAACGTAATAAATCAAAATAAGGACTACAATAGAGCTTCTGTAAGAATGGAAGTAAAAGAACAATATAGAAATATGCGTAGTATTCTTGACCAGCATCCAGTAGTCGTTGAAAAAGCGATAGCAGCATATAAAAAAGCTGGATTGGATCCAATTATTACTCCAATCAGAGGGGGGACAGATGGCAGTAAATTAAGTTTTATGGGTTTACCTACTCCAAATGTTTTCACGGGCATGCAGGCTATACATAGTAGACATGAATGGATAGCCGTGTCGGATATGGAAAAGTCGGTAGAAGTGATATTGAATATTGCTATGGCGGACTAATATTTTAACAAATTCATAGTTATTCACATGCGTCTATTATTAGACAAAAGCTATTAACTTTAATCCATAAATTATACACTATGTTGTTTTTGTTACAAGTAGCTGATACTCAAATTTCACTAATAAGTTTACTACAAAAAGGCGGATGGATTATGTATCCATTATATGCATTATTGGTCATTGCTATATATGTTTTTATTGAACGTTTTATTGCAATAAAAAAAGCAGGAACCATTGACCCTCAATTCATGTTAATCATTCGTGATAATATCATTGCAGGGAATGTGAATGCTGCAAAATCTTTAGCAAAAAATACATTAAATCCGGTTGCAAAGATGATTGAGAAAGGGATAATGAGAATTGGTAAACCATTGGATGCTATTGAGAAGAGTATGGAGAATGTAGGTAAACTTGAAATGTATTCTATGGAACGTAATCTCAATATATTGTCATTGGTTGCAGGCATTGCTCCTATGTTTGGATTTTTAGGAACAATTATAGGTATGGTACAATTATTTTATGGTATCGCTTCAACAGGGGAGTATACATTAAATACAATTGCCGGAGGAATTTATACTAAGATGATCACTTCTGCAACTGGATTAATTATTGGATTGATTGCTTATGTTGGTCATAATTATTTGTCAACTCAAATAGACAAGACAGCAAATAAAATGGAAACAGCAAGTGCTGACTTCTTAGACATTTTACAAGAACCTACACATTCATAATAAATGAATTTAAGAAACAGATTAAGACATCAGCCCGAAGTACATACAGGAGCATTAAATGATATTTTATTTATATTATTATTGTTCTTTCTTATTGTATCTACCTTGGCTAACCCTAATGTGATAAAAGTGTCAAATCCTAAATCCACTAGTGACACCAAGGCAAAGCAGACTGTGGTAGTTACTATTGACAAAGACCAGCATTTATTTATAGGATCCACTCCTGTTAGCATTGACTCTTTGCAAGGAAAATTAAAAATATTCTTAGATAAGGAAACAGACAAGCCTTCTGTAGTAATTAATGGAGACAGTGTTGCTAATTTGGGGGTTACTATTCAGGTAATGCAAATTGTAAAGCAGTTAGGTGCAACACCAGTGGTGGCAGTAGATCCTTCACATTAACATACAGGACTAGAAGTAATTATTAAAAATTTATTAAAATAGGCGCTTCGAAATTAATTACTAGTCTTAAGGCTGGCTCTAAGCATTCTGTCTTTGCCATACATGTCTTTTCTTATTTCAGCATGGTAGCCCATCTCGTCAAATAAGGCAAGTATTGCTTGTCGTTGATCATGATGAATCTCAAAAAATATTTGTCCCTTAGGTGCTAAATATTTCTCACCTAGTCTTCCAATTGCTTTATAAAAAATCAATGGATCCTCATTCGTAACAAATAAGGCAATAGAAGGCTCGTATTTTTTGACTTGCACTTGCATATTGGCGGTTTCTCTAAATGGAATATAAGGTGGATTGCTAACTATAATA
>CALPWK020000063.1 GCA_943327245.2 Comamonas sp. lk
AATCTGCAGTGGCGCGTTGCACTTTAATACCACTATTAATTAAAATATTAATAAAGTCAATGGCAGTATTCGTTTGGCTAGCGGTTACAATAAAACCCCTTGGATCTCTTAGCTCAGCATTTTTGTAAACTTTATTATACAATGGCAATGCTATAGAATCTTGTTTAGTATCTCTTTTCTCCGCCTTCATATATTCAGTTAATAAATCTGACTTCTTAGGATTTAGGGTCCAAGTATCTTTATTACCTGCATTAATGGATTGTCTTCCCATTTTGTAAATATTCAATAATAATTCATCTTTATATCTAGTAGCATAGTTTAATACTGCATAGTTTAAAGAGATAGAATAGTCGATTGAATTTTTGAAATACCATTTTTGTGGTTCAATTGGGAAAGGAGTTGCACTGTTTGGTATCAATCTGCCAGGAGTAACAGGAATGGTCATAGGTGTCGGATTTCCTATAATCTCTGTCAACAAACCTATAATATTATGATAGTAGGCAGTTGTTCTTAAACCCCCATTCCACCATGTTGAATATACCGAACCACCTTTCATAGTATAACCTGGCTTGTTTTCGGCATTTAATCGGCTGCTCATTGCAGCACCTAATGCGTCAATACCTGTTACCAATAATGGGCTATAAACATAATTGAATGGATCTCTGTAAGGAGGACCTGCTACTACTGAACCGGGAGGGCCAGTTTGATGGTGATTATAAAGTACCTGTGGCATCCATTCAATATATTGTTGACGACTCATATTTCTAGACTCAGACATATTCGTCATGAAGAAATCACGGTTATTGTCATGTCCAATATATTTTTGGTATAATCTTGGAATTAAACTGGTACTTCTTTTTAAAGTATCCGCATTACGCATATACCAATTAGAAACCAACTCCTGTCCATCTGGATTAGCGTGTACAAATAAAATAATTGTAGACTTTAGAATTCTTTTTGTCTCCTCGTCATTACGAGTAATAATCTGATACATTGATTCAATCCATTGATGAATACCAACCACTTCGGTTGCGTGTAAACCACCGTCAATCCACACTACAGCTTTTCCTTCTTTTGCTAATTGAGCTGCGTCTGCTTCACTTAAGTCCTCTGCTCTTGCTAATTTTTGAGCTATCTCTTTGTAATGTGCTAATCTTTTTAAATTACTAGGGTCTGATACAATCATCATATAATGATTACGACCTTCTTCCGTTTTTCCAATACTAACTAGCTTTACTTTATTAGACTCTGCAGCTATTTTTTTTAAATAAGCTTCAGTTTGTGTAAAGCTGGCTAAATGATAATTGTCTCCAATGTTAAAACCGAAATGTGATTTAGGGCTTGTTATATTTTGCGCGTTAGTTTGAAACGAACATAATATGACAAAACATACAGCACTAATTAAATGACGCATAGTTTATAATTTATTATCCTTAAAGTTAACATGCATCCCTTATTTAAAAAACTCTATTTGACAAGTGGCTTAATTTCAAATAAAAAGTCTAATTAACCTTCTCGATACTCACAATGGCGCTTGGCGTGGCGGGCCTTGAGGGGATAGTCTGACTTGCAGCGTAAACCAAAGCAGTATTTAAATTTTTGATACTAAAGAAAATTTCGACATAATCCTTTTCGCCCAACTCGATATAGTAAGAAGTGCTTATATGATTTTTTATGGCCGCACCAAGTATTGTGTAATTATTATTGGTATATAAATAAGCAGCACCGTTACGTCTCACCCAAACACTTATTTCGTCATTACCTATATCCGCCTTTATAAATTGTAAATTATAAGTCAACTTATATACTCCTGCATGAGTGACAGTAATCCTAGTGGGCAAGAGCGCTGTATTATTGGTGATACTTGCATTATTGGTAACCAAGGTAAAATTCCAATTTATGGGGATTGCAGTATTTATAGGACCCGTTTGCCTGCTGGTGTCATAAAAACTACCAAATTCAGAACGGACAGGCGTAAATCCAAGCGCATTAATAATAGCGTCATTATTTAAAGCTTCTATTCCCTTTTTTTGATTGATCCGATTGCTAAGGGAAAGTGTATCTGTTTTATTTAGTTTTTCGCCAATAAGCGATAACACAGATTTGGTTATAGGCTTGAGGCTATCTGGTGTATTATTTATTTTATCAATCAATAACATGGTTCTTACATCTTTTAAATTATTCACGCCGGTTCCTCCTTGTGTAATATTCATAATGCCACCAACATGACTAGCAAGTACATTGTCTGCATAAAAAGCATAGGGAGTACTTGACAACTTATGAATACCCATAGGGGTAAAACTTAAATCATTTGCTAAGTCAATTTCAATTTTTAAATAATAAGGTTGTTCGCTCCAATTGATAGTGCTAAAAGGGACACTATTAATTACTTTATTTTCTTCTTGCATTCCTATTTCCACAAAAAATAATCCTAATACATTGGTAGTTATTGATTTTATTTCTTGATAGACAATATCATTCTTACTGGTATCCTTTATAATACTAAGTCTTATGTTAATTTTCTTATCCGCCATGATAAGCCCCTGTGCAGTTCTAGCAACTCCTTGAAAGTGAATACTCTTATTACTATTTTGGGCTTGCGCCTTATTTGTAGAAGCTAGTAAGGCAAAGTATAGCAGTATACTTATTTTTTTCATTTTAATATTGTGTTTTATATATTTTAAAATTTGCTACAATGATTTAAAAATTTTGTAGGTCCTTTTTTTAGGATATTGACCATCGATTAAAAAATTAATTTGAACTAAATACATCCCTTCTTTTTGCATAGTCAAATCAATTCTTTGATTAAAATTTAATCCGGAGAAAGGCCCTTGTAATTGGTTCACTATTGCCCCTTGCATATTTAAGAGGCTAATTTGAACCACCGTAATACCCAGCTGATGAATCGAAACAGTAAAATAATTGCTTGTGGGATTGGGACCCATTGTCATTTTTAATAAAAAACTATCTAGTGTTTTATAAGTGTCTATATCACTGTTCCTATTTTGTAAAAACCCACTACTAATAATAAAGCTGGAGTCAAGAAATAATGTTGGCATTATAAATTGCTCTCCAACACTATAGTCAATTATAATAGATTCGTTTTTATAAGAAGCACCTACTACATTATTACTTTGAGGATCTAAGCCCTGTGCGAAAATCTTAAAATGACTAGTGAGTATTATAAGGATTAACAAGAAAAACTTAGCTATTCGAAATATTTTGAAAAAGTAGTATTGCATACTTGTAAAATCCTAAAAAAATAAATGCCTTTTAAACGTATTTGTACGCTGTTTATATAAATCCTGAATTTTATTTGCCTTTTTTTCGTAACTTAATAGCTAAATACTTTTAATATGAAATATATTTCGAATGCCTTAAAAGGCATTTTAATTCCTGTTTTACTTATGTCATTTTGCCTAGACACAACAGCGCAAAAAAAATATTCTGAAAAAGATATAGCAAATATGAAACAGCAGTTAATGACTGCAGTAGCGGGCCACGCCAAAGACGTTCAAGTAATGGTGGACCAAATTTTTAGTTATTCGGAATTAGGATTTCAGGAAAAAGAGACTTTTACTTATTTAACCAATACGTTGACTAAAAACGGGTTTACTGTTGAGAAAGGTATTTCTAATGTACCAACTGCTTGGATGGCGAAATGGGGTTCCGGTTCTCCCGTGATTGCATTAGGTAGTGATATTGACTGTATCCCTAAAGCTTCTCAGAAACCAGGGGTTGCTTATAAAGATCCTATTGTGGAAGGTGCTCCGGGCCATGGGGAAGGACATAATTCTGGGCAAGCTGTTATTATTTATGCAGCTATTGCTATGAAAGAAATGATGGAGAAAGAACATATTCCAGGTACTATTGTAATATGGCCAGGGGTGGCAGAAGAATTAGTAGGTACTAAAGCTTGGTATATTAGAGACGGCTATTTCAAAAATGTAGATGCTTGTATTTTTACCCATGTTAGTGGTGACTTTACTTCTAGCTACGGAGATAATGGAGGAAATGGTTTAGTGAGTGTGCGTTTTGATTTTACAGGGGACGCAGCACATGCTGCTGGTGCTCCTTGGAGAGCTAAGAGTGCCTTAGATGCCGTTGAATTAATGGATGTGGGTTGGAATTTTAAAAGAGAGCATTTAAAGCCTACTAACCGCTCACATTATGTGATTGTAGACGGTGGGGATCAGCCAAATGTAGTGCCGTCTAAAGCTAGTGTTTGGTATTATTTTAGAGAGCGAACATATGAAGACATTAAAGCGAATTATGAAGCAGGTATTAAAATTGCAGAAGGTGCGGCTATGATGACCGGTACAACAGTAACACACCAAACATTAGGAACAGCTTGGCCAGGACATTTCAACAAGCCATTAGCAGAAGCGATGTATGCGAATATTAAAAAAGTGGGAATGCCTAAATGGGACGATAAGGATAATGCATTAGCTAAAGGGGTACAAGAATTAGTAGAAGCTCCTAAGAAAGACCAACAAGGAAATCCTATTGATGGTTTAAAGAAAGATATTGATACTTTAAAAGGTTCAGTTGCTTTTTCTTGGGGTGGTGGCTCAGACGATATTGCAGACATCTCTTGGAACCTACCTACAATCGTTTTAAGATACCCTGCTAATATTCCTGGAACAAAGGGACACCATTGGGCAGATGCGATTGCTATGGCCACTCCAATTGCACACAAAGGGTCTTTAGCAGGAGCAGAAGCTACCGCAATGACTTTATTAGATTTATTTACGAATCCTAAATTAGTAACTGACGCAAAAGCCTATTTTACGAATGTACAAACCAAGGATGTTAAATACATTCCATTTATTACAGCGAAAGATCCTCCTGCAGTTCATTTGAATAAGGAGATCCAAAATACCTATCGTCCCTTGTTGGAGAAATATTATTACGATCCAACAAAGTATGGTACTTATTTAGAGCAGTTAGGAATTACTTACCCAACATTGCCTGCTAAAAAATAAAATTCGACTCCTTCGGAGTGATGCAAAAAAAATCCCAGCAAACGCTGGGATTTTTTTATTTCTGCTTCGCCGCAATTTTTTCTATTGCATAGACTAATTTATCTAAATCCTGTATCCTAGTATAAACATGTGGGGTAATTCTAACACAGCTAATATTCTCCCAAACAATACCTACTGTGTGAATTTTATATTCATTAAATAAAGCGTTTTCTAATTCGCTAGGAGTCATGCCGTCAATACTCACACCGCAAATAGCACAGCTATATTCATCTTTTAAGGAAGTGTTTATTTTTACTTTAGGAATACTTTGTACTCGGGTAGCCCAGTAGTTTTTTAAATAACGAATACGCTCTTCTTTTCTTTTAGGGCCTATTGCATTATGAAAATTTAGCGCCTCGCCAATCCCTTGTTCAATGGGGAAGCTACGTGTACCAATGGTTTCAAACTTTCTAATATCACTACTATTAGGTTTGTCATTACAAATAAGTGGCCAAATATTTTCAATTTTTTCTTTCTTAATCCATAACATTCCACTTCCAATGGGGGCTGATAAAAACTTATGTAAAGAAGTACCGAAATAATCACATCCTAATGCTGGAATATTAAAATCCATTAATCCAAAACTATGTGCACCGTCCACAATGGTTTCAATGCCATGTTTTTTTGCTAAAGCACATAATTTTTTTACCGGCATAATTTGCCCCACCCAGTTTACCATATGGGTGATATGAAATATTTTTGTTTTAGGTGTAATGGCTTTTTCAAAAGCATTTACAATGTCTTCCTCATTTTCAATAGGATATTGAAAACTTAACTGGGTGTAAACAACGCCTTCTCTTGCCGCTCTTTGTTTCCATGCATTTATCATATTTGGATAATCCTGCTTGGTACCAATTACTTCATCCCCTGCTTTTAAATTCAATCCAAAAATGACCGTATTTAAAGCTTCAGTTGCGTTTCGGTTAATGGCAATTTCGTCAGGATCTGCGCCTGCAAGTTGCGCTAGCTTATATCTTAATGGCTCTCTTCCTTGATCTAAAATTCTCCACATATAAAAAGAAGGGCCTTCATTTGTCATTTTATTGTATCTGTCCACCGCCTCCTGAACAATTCTTGGACTTGGGCTCACGCCCCCATTATTCAAATTAATCATAGCAGGACTAGTGGTATAGCCCTGTTGTATCACACTCCAATAATCTTCATCACTTGCTAATGCTTTTGCACTTATATCTTTTTTAGCAAAACTAAGCTGTTCAAATTCTGCAGCATGTGCTTGATTAAATAAACTAGTTGCCGAAAAAGCACCTGCCATCAAACCCACTTGTTGTAAAAAATTTCTGCGATTTGCCATAGTATCTGTTTTGTATTAGTAAGTTAAAAATAATTTCAATACAAATACAGAAAAATACATAAAGCACTAGCAGTCAATGACTGGTTCTAAGTCTACTAGTTCTGCATCGGTAAAAAGGCTTGAATGCACTATGAATCGATAGCCTAGTGGGATCTCAAGCGAGAAGCTAGACCCGCGACCCTTGGTTATGTCAATGGTTAATTGCGTATGCTGCCAATATTCATATTGGTCCCTACTCATAAAAAAATCACATCCTGCTATATTTCCAATTTGAATATCACTACTTCCTAATTTAAACTCTCCTTTTTCAAAACACATGGGCTGTGAACCATCACAACATCCTCCACTTTGATGAAACATTAATTCACCATATTTCTCCTTTAATGTTTCAATTAAAGCAGTTGCTGCTGGACTTACTAAAACTCTTTTTGTCATGGGATACTAGGCTTTGTTGGGTCATACTAAATTAAATAAAAAAAAGGACCTTCCATTAATCTGGAAGGTCCTTTTTAAAATAGGCAGTTCTACTAAAAGAATCCTAATTTATTTTTATCATAAGATACTAACATATTCTTTGTTTGTCTGTAAGAACTTAACATCATCTTATGGTTCTCTCTTCCAAATCCAGATTTTTTGTATCCACCAAATGGAGCATGTGCAGGATAAGCATGATAACAGTTTACCCAAACACGGCCCGCTTGAATAGCTCTTGGCACTTGATACAACTCATGTGCGTCTCTTGTCCAAACACCAGCGCCTAAGCCATATAAGGTGTCATTTGCAATTTCCAATGCTTCTTCTGTTGTCTTGAAAGTAGTTACACTCACAACGGGTCCAAAAATTTCTTCTTGGAAAATTCTCATTTTATTATGGCCTTTAAAAATGGTTGGTTGAATATAATATCCGCCACCTAATTCACCATCTAATTTATTAGCCTCTCCACCACATAAAACTTCAGCACCTTCTTCTATACCAATTTTTAAATAAGACAAGATTTTTTCATATTGGTCATTAGAAGCCTGTGCGCCCATCATAACAGTGCCGTCCAATGGATGCCCAACTTTAATTGCTTTTGTTCTTTCCACCACACGCTTCATAAATTTTTCATAGATACTTTCGTGTACTAAAATTCTTGAAGGACAAGTACAAACTTCACCTTGGTTTAATGCAAATAATACAGCGCCTTCAATTGCTTTATCAAAAAAGGCATCGTCATGATCTGCTACAGACGGGAAAAATATATTGGGCGACTTTCCACCTAATTCCATGGTAACCGGAATTAAATTTTCAGAAGCATATTGCATAATTAATCTACCTGTAGTGGTTTCGCCTGTAAATGAAACCTTAGAAATACGAGGAGAGGAAGCCAATGGCTTACCTGCTTCAACACCAAATCCAGTTACTACGTTCAATACACCAGCTGGTAATATGTCTGCAATTAATTCCATTAAACACATAATTGACGTCGGTGTTTGTTCTGCAGGTTTAACCACAATACAACAACCTGCTGCTAATGCTGGAGCAATTTTCCAAGTAGCCATAAGCAAAGGGAAGTTCCATGGGATAATCTGTCCCACTACTCCAATTGGCTCATGCATTACGATACTAACCGTATGTTCGTCATGCTCACTAATAGAACCTTCTTCCGCTCTAATTACACCAGCAAAGTATCTAAAGTGATCAACGCAAAGTGGTAAATCGGCAGCTCTAGTTTCTCTAAGTGCTTTTCCATTATCAATGGTTTCTACAATTGCTAAGTATTCAAGGTTATCCTCAATTACTTGTGCAATTTTCAATAACATATTACTTCTCGTTGTAGGAGAAGCTTTACTCCAGGTAGTAAAAGCTTTATGAGCAGCATCTAAAGCCAAGTCAACGTCTTCTTTGTAAGACCTTGCAGCTTGGGTGAAGACTTTTCCGTCAATAGGCGATACATTTTCAAAATATTCGCCTTTAATAGGCGGCACAAATTTTCCTCCAATAAAGTTGTCATACTTTGCTTTGAAAGTAGGACGGTTTACAATTGTAGACATAGCATTTTTCGTTTTAGTATGTAATTCTAATTTGAATTGTACTCGTTTTATAGTATTTTTAAGTCAGACAATAGCACAAATTTGTCAATTTGAATTTTTATAAAAGTTAACGATTGCTTTTATGTCAAGCCCAAGGAAGTTAGATAAGGTGAATATAACGCACGAAAAGTCTTTAAAAACCTTAGTGGAAAATAGAACTGCTTATACCTTAGAGAAATGCGAACTCAATGTATTTGAGACACATCAAGCAACTGCCATGGTTCCGCTCACTTTTAATGACTTTGTGGTAACAAGCATGTTAAGGGGAAAAAAGGTAATGCACTTATATGATCAAGCTGGTTTTGATTATTTACCCGGCGAAACCGTATTGGTCCCAGCAGGAGTGACTATGAATATTGATTTTCCAGAAGCAAGTAAAAATAATCCAACACAATGTATTGCCCTAGCAATTGATCATCAAAAAATTGATACCACTTTAAGTTTTTTAAATGAAAAATATCCAAGATTAGGTAATGATTATTGGAGTTTTAGCAAAAATAATTATCATTTTCAAAACAGTTTAGAAATTGCCAGCCTGCTTAACAAAATTATTTCAATCTGCTCAAGCTCACTGCCATTAAAGGATATACTAGCCGATTTAAATTTACAAGAGTTGATTGTTAATATTATTCAATCTCAAAATAGAATGGATTTAGCTCAATTAGATGGAGTGTCTAATTTGAATGCCAATCCACTTTCTTATATCACTGGTTTCATTAAAGAAAATATTACCGAAGACATTAAGCTAGGCGTATTAAGTGAAAAAGCTTGTATGAGTAAGGCTACCTTTTACAGATCATTCAAAAAAGAATATGGCATTAGTCCGCTTGAATATATTATTACCGAAAAAATTAGGTTAGCTAAATCCTTATTAGCTAACCCAAAAAATTCAATTAAGTTAGTAGCTTATGAGTGCGGATTCCACGATGTGAATTATTTTATTCGATTATTTAAAAAAACCGAATCAATCACGCCACATCAATATCAACTTTTAATTATGTCAGACAATATAATTCACTAAATCCAATTACAATTTAGGTAATGTATATCCATTAAAATATTGCTTGGTGTAATAAGTGTTATTGATAGACTCTTTTGTGAATAAATTCTTTGTTGCATCCCAGTTTACTTTTTCTCCTGATCGATAAGCTATATTTCCCATTTGTGCGATAGTTGCAATATGAGCTCCTTCCTCTATAGAGCAATGTAAACTATTAGGTGTGTTGTTTCTTATAGCATCAATAAAATTCTCCCAATGTAATTCAACACCATTGTCTTCGCTTTTATGTAAAGGAATTGCAATTTTATTTTTTGCTTGTTTTTCTTCTATTACTTCCCATCCACCCCTATCTAAAATTAATGTTCCGTTATTTCCTATAAAAGCAATTCCGTGATCACGTCCATAGGATCCGTTGTCAATGCCCATGGCAGAATCCCATATTAAATTAAAATTATCAAATGCATAAAGTGCAGTTAGTGTATCTGGAGTTTCTTCTGCTAATTCAGGATAGGCAAATTTTCCACCTAATGCACTTACACTATTTGGATTGCCTGCTTTCATACCTTGTATTGCATAATCCAATAAATGAACTCCCCAGTCTGTCATCAATCCTCCTGCATAATCCCAGAACCATCTAAAATGGAAATGAAATCTACTAGCATTAAAATCGCGCATTGGTGCCGGTCCAATCCAAGTTTTATAATCAATACCAGAAGGCACCATGCTATTTGGAACAATTGGTTGTGGACGCATCCATCCCTGATAGCACCATACTTTAGTTGTTCTAATATTTCCTAATTGCCCAGAGTGAACCACGTCTAAAGCATCCTTAAAATGTTTTTGACTTCTCTGCCATTGCCCAACTTGTACGATTTTTTTATATCTATTTTTTGCATCAATCATAGCATTACATTCTCCAATAGAATTGCCACAAGGTTTTTCAACATACACATGTTTGCCTGCTTCACAAGCATGTATCATTTGTAGTGCATGCCAATGATCGGGGGTACCAATAATTACAACATCAATATCTTTTCTATCTAAAATTTTTCTATAATCAGAATAGGTTTCAATATTTTGTATTGTAGGCTGTAAGACAAGTAGTTCTTGTTTCCTTGCTTGTAATATATTGTCATCAATATCACACAATGCAACCACTTGCAAATTTTTAACTTTCAACGCTGCTTTTGTATTTGCCCATCCCATCCCATTGACGCCTATAGTAGCCACTCGTATCGTATCTGTCTTAAAAAAAGCAGTATGCCCAAATACGGAGTTAGTTATTAATGCACCTGATGCAAGTGCAGTTTCTTTTAAAAAGCCTCTTCGGTTATTCATAAGCAAGTTTATATTTAAATATAATTTAAAATTGGCGTTTAAATCTCCCGTCTGCAGACTTATATTGGTATTTATTTATCAAATAAAAATTTCACATCAAAATAAATATATGTAATAATTTGATTATCAATACTATATAAATGAATTGAAAATAATTTCATAAAAGTCTACTAAAATAGTAGACAATATCGCAATTTTCCCTATATTTGTACAGTCATCAAGAATTCTTAAATGAATGCCAACCGAGAGAGACGAATACTCAGCGGTGGTAAAAT
>CALPWK020000064.1 GCA_943327245.2 Comamonas sp. lk
ATGGGAATATTTTGAAGCTGGACAGGTATTAAAGTTTGGCATAAAAAGAGATGGTGTTACGAAAACAATTGAAGTTAAACTCCCTAAAAAGCTAAAAACTGCTGATTTATAAGTGTTTTATAGAATAATTTTGGTCCAAGCCCTTCGATATACAAATCGAAGGGCTTTTTTATGCTAGCGACCCATTAATTAGTACTTTTGCCCTATGGTAAATTTGGATAAATATGAAGCTGTTATAGGATTAGAAATTCACGCACAATTAGCTACAAAAAGTAAATTGTTTTGTGGTGACGCAACTAGTTTTGGAGCAGCACCAAATTCACATGTGAGCCCTATTACGCTAGGTCATCCTGGGACATTACCAAAGACGAATGCGACAGCAGTAGCTTATGCAATTAAAATGGGATTAGCCTGTGAATGTGCAATTGAAAAAAACAATTATTTCGCAAGAAAAAATTACTTCTACCCCGACTTACCAAAGGGCTATCAAATATCACAACACACTACCCCAATTTGTGTTGGAGGTAAAGTGCCTATTCAATTAAATGGCAAACAAATAGAGGTTATACTTAATAGGATACATTTAGAAGAAGATGCTGGAAAAAGTATACATGACCTTTCCCCTACTGATACTTTTATTGATTTGAATAGGGCTGGTACCCCTTTAATTGAAATTGTAACAGAACCTTGTATACATAGTGCAGAAGAAGCATTTCTTTATGTTTCTGAAGTAAGAAAAATAGTAAGATGGTTGGAAATTTGTGATGGTAATATGGAAGAAGGAAGTTTAAGATGTGATGCGAATATTTCTGTAAGACTAAAAGGTGCTACACAATTAGGAACAAGAGTGGAAGTAAAAAATTTAAACTCCATACGTAATATTAGAAAAGCGATTGAATATGAAATTGATAGATTAATTGATATGGTTGAAAATGGAGAAACTATCATTCAACAAACAAGAAGCTTTAATGCCGACAACGATACTACATTTTCAATAAGAGATAAAGAAGATGCCAATGACTACAGGTATTTCCCAGACCCCGACTTAGCTCCATTTCATTTAACTGATGATTATATTAATGAAATAAAATCAAATTTGCCTACACTACCTAATGCGCTTAAATTAGAATGGAAAAGCAAATTTGGTTTATCTGATTACGATGTAGATCAAATAGGCGAAAATAAACAAGAATCAGATTTTTATACATTATGGGCAAAACAGACAACTCATTATAAAGCTGCCATTAATTGGATATTAGGTCCTATAAGAGAATATCTAAACGAATCCAATGCAAGCTATGTGGAATTAACCCCCTTATTACCACATTTAACAAGTTTATTAGATTTAGTAGAAACAAACCAATTAAGCTTTTCCATTGCATCGAGTAAAGTATTTAAAGGCATTATTGCAAATCCTCAAAATCCACTTGACTTTGCAATTGCAAACAATTTATTACAAAACAATTCAACCGACGCAATTACAAATTGGGTAGATCAAGTTTTAAAAGCCAACCCAGAAAAAGTATCAGAATATAAAAAAGGTAAAAAAGGATTAATTGGCTTATTTGTCGGAGAAGTAAAAAAATTAAGTAAAGGACAAGCAGACCCCAAAATCACTACACAATTATTAGAGCAAAAACTATCGTAATAAAATTTAACCATGATAAATAAAGTATTCAAAATAGGCATTACTGCAATTATGTTCATTGTAAGCAGCTGTAATAACAAAGACAAAGAGTCT
This sequence comes from Comamonas sp. lk, assembly GCA_943327245.2. Taxonomy (GTDB): domain Bacteria; phylum Bacteroidota; class Bacteroidia; order Chitinophagales; family Chitinophagaceae; genus Sediminibacterium. The sequence goes on from CALPWK020000064.1 coordinate 1,742, forward strand.
CGTTTTAATGTTTCTGGCTCAATAATGAATGCAACAGCACAAAAATTATTGTTACAAGAAGTACCCTATGGAGGTAAATCTATAGTTACATTAGATTCAATTACTTTAAAAGAGGACGGAAAATATAGTTTTGACTTTATTGCAAAGCAAGAAGGTATATACAGAATTGCTACTGAAAAAGATGTAGAAATTATCTTTATTAATGATGAGGATAATATTCAAATAAATGCAGATGCGAATAATTATCAATCTTATACTATTAAAGGGTCAAAAAATAGTACTGAATTACTTGGATTTTTAACTACCTATAGAAAAAAAGATTCTTCCATATTTGCCACCTTATATAATCTAGACTATCTACAAAAGCAAAAAGCAAAAGACAGTTCTATTTTCTGGGTTCAAAAACAAAAAACTGAAAAAATTAATGACCTAAATCAATTTATTGAGACCACAATAAATAAAGCTACAAGCCCTGCTTTTATTTATTATGCATTAGGTTTAAGTATTAGATCCATGGAGTCCGCTAAAGTATTAGCATTAGCCAAAGCAGCAGCAGAAAAAACAAAGGCAGAACCGTTATTGCAATTCGTGAATATGCTAAATTCTCAAGTTCAATCTAATGTAAAAGCAGGCCCTATAGCTATAGGGGAAATGGCACCCGAAATTGCATTACAAGATGTAAATGGTAATATTATCACACTAAGTAGCTTAAAAGGGAAGTATGTATTGGTTGACTTTTGGGCAAGCTGGTGTGGCCCTTGCAGAGGAGAAAATCCTAATGTTGTTGTTGCCTTTGAAAAGTATAAAAAGAAAAACTTTACTGTTTTAGGTGTCTCCTTAGACGAGGACAAAGCGAGTTGGTTAGAAGCAATTAAAGAAGATAAACTTAACTGGCAACATATAAGTGACTTAAAAAAATGGGAAAGTGTAGTAGTAAGTGCTTACCAAATTGAAGGAATTCCATTTAATGTTTTAGTAGACCCTACAGGTAAAATTATTGGTAAAGAATTAAGAGGCCCAGCGCTACTCGCCACACTTGAAACTGTATTAAAATAATAAATTAGATCGCATTTAAATAATTAGCGGCTCCTTAAAATAAAAAAGCTCCTACTTTCTAGGAGCTTTTTTATTGGATATAATTTATCGATTTTTAATGAACGTTTTAATAAGTGCAGGCAATAAAACTAAATTGGTTAATGTGCTAACTACTAAAGTAAGTGAGGTTAGCCAACCTAAAGCCTTTGTCCCTCCAAAGTCACTAAAGCAAAAAATTACAAACCCTGCCACTAAAACCAAGGAAGTGTAAATAATACTTATGCCAGTGTGTCTTATTGTTTGAACTAACGTACTATTAACCTGGTAATTTAAATGAGGCAGCTCTTGCTTGTAATTAACTAGGAATCGAATAGTAACGTCAATAGCAATACCTAATGCAACACTAAATACCAACACCGTAGAAGGTTTTAAGGAGATCCCTACCCATCCCATAATACCCGCAGTAATAAGCAATGGAATAATATTTGGTATTAAGGAACACATTAAGATAGGGAAAGACCTAAATAAGAAGATCATACAAATAGCAATTAATAAAAATGCCCAAAATATAGACTCCCCTAACCCTCTAACTATAAAATTACTTCCTTCTAGAAAAGTTACACTACTACCTGTAATTTCTACATGATATTTAGTACTATCAAACAATGCATTTGTGGCGCTATCTATCCTATTTAAAAAAGCAGGTAATTTAGCACTACCAATATCTTTCATATTTACACTAATTCTAGTCGCTTTTTTATCAGCATCTATAAACTTACTAAGTAAAGCAGTAGGCCCTTTATTTGCAATAGCGGAGGACTCCATTTTGATAGCAGCGTCTTTTTGAGGGCTTAGAAATGGACCAATAAATGCCATTTCAGTACCAGTAGGTATAGCATACGCAATACTATCTCCGTCATAAAAAGCTTGTTTTGCAAACTTTATGCCCTCCATTAATCCAATTGGTTTACCTAATTCGGGTTGAACAGTTAAGAACTCATGCAATTTCTCGATTTGCTCTAATGGCTTCAAGCTTCTAGTAAGCCCATTTTTTTTCTTAGTGTCAATTACAATTTCTAAGGGCATTACGCCTCCTGCGTTCTGTTCGAACCATTTTAAGTCGGTATATAATTTATCCTTCTTAGGTAAATCGTCCACTATGAAAGCCTCTTTTTTAATTTTAGTTAATCCAATACTAGACAGTATTACCAATACTATTGTAATTCCAAATACCCATTTAGTATGGTCAAACGTCCATTTTTCAATTTTAATTAAAACACGTTCTAAGAATTTATTGTCTAAATATTTAACATGGTTCGGTTGAGGCGTTTGCAAATAAGTAAGTACTGGAGGAATAAAAAATAAACTAATAAAAAACAATGCCATAATATTTAAGCCGGAAACCCATCCAAATTCTTTTAACAAAGGGCTCTTTGTAAATGCAAATACAAAAAAACCAATAGCAGCTGTGATATTACAAAACAAGGTTACAATACCCATTCTTCCAACCATTTGAACAATCGCTTTTTCTTTGTCGAGTGTTTCTTTAAAAGAAGTATGATACTTATTTAGAAAGTAGATACAATTTGGAATACCTATAACCACTATTAATGGTGGTATTAATGCTGTTAGTAAAGTTATTTTTTGCCCTAATAAAACCATTGTACCAAAGCTCCAAATCACCCCCATGGCCACTACAGTCAAGCTTAAGAGCATAGCAGAAAAAGATCTAAAGAATAATAACAAGGTTATAGCACATAATAAAAGAGACCCAATTAAAAACCAAAGCATCTCTTTTTTAATGCGTTCTGCTAATATGGTTCTTATATAAGGAAGCCCACTAACGTGTAAGTCAAGTGCAGTTTTTTGCTTAAAAATTGCAAGTTTTGCTTCAAGTGATTTTATGATGCGAGTTCTAGATCCGCTATTTATAGAATCTGCAATAAAACTTACTGCCATGATATAGGAACTGCTGTCTGGGTTGTATAACAAATTTTTATAAAAAGGTAGTTGTTCGAATTTATTTTTATCAGCCAACAATGCACTATCATTATTATATGGTGTATTGAAAACCTTTTGCACATTAAACTTAGATGCTACACTGTCTTTTACAATATTATATGCACTTGGGACACCCAGTACTTCCGTAACACCGGCAATTGACTTTATTGAAAGCTGCAAGTCCTGCATAGCATTGAATACTGCAGGTGTATATAATTTATCGGTCTGGAAACCTATTACCATAGTAGTACCATCTACTCCAAACTGGTGTACAAATTTTTGATAAATTAAATACTTTCCATTATTCTCAGGAATCGCTTTGGTAAATTCATAGCTTAACTTAATCTGGCTTGCAAAATAACCCATTATTAAAGTTGCCATTGCTAAAACTAATAAAGACGTTCGTCTATACTTAACAATATATTGACCTAAACGATACCACATAAACTTATAATTTAAATATTAAATAACCCACAAATAAGCAGCGACCTGTGTAGTGATTCCAATTATAAAACCAACAATTAATTCTTTTTGAGTATGATCACTTACAAGCATTCTTGCACTTGTTACAATTGCAGCGATAAAAATTACCAACATAGTCCAAATGACATTATTAATTGGGTAATGTAAACCCACCATAACCACTGCAGTCAATAAACCACTAACGCCCATGGTGTGAAGGCTTACTTTCATGAAATTATTTACAATTAACCCAATAGCACTTGCTATAAATATTCCGAAATAGAAAAATTTTAATGCAATGGGCTGATCGGTAAAGTTTCTACTTAAATAATACATCCACCAGTAAAAAAACATAGTGATAACATAAGGAATAATACGCTCTTTTTGAGTTCTCAAGAAAATGCTCGTGTTTAGTTTAAGTCTCCACATTAAGAAGACGGCAAATGCCGGAAAAAATGCAGTCAACCAAAAAACACTAAATAAACGCATTTTTAGTTGCCATTCTGTAATGCCCACAAATTCATAAGGGACTACAGTCATTAGATACAACATGAAATAAGTTGGTATAAATAACGGGTGGAATATATAAGAAATGAATTGGCCCATATATTTTACAAACGAAGGCTGCGTATTTTCCATGTATTTATTAGGCTTTATTTATAATTCTTTTCTAAGTCTTGCGACTGGTATATTTAAGAGCTCTCTATATTTTGCTACAGTTCTTCTAGCAATATTATATCCCTTTTCTTGGAGTTGCTCCGTTAATTCGTCATCACTTAATGGCTTATGCTTATCCTCCTGTTGTATTAACTCTTGAAGAATCGCTTTTACTTCCTTTGTACTTACCTCTTCTCCAGAATCAGTTGTTAAAGACTCACTAAAAAAATATTTAAGTAAAAAAGTGCCGAATTCCGTTTGAACATATTTACTATTTGCAACACGACTTACTGTAGACACATCTAATCCGGTCCTCTCTGCAATATCCTTTAAAATCATGGGTCTTAGTTGTGTAGTGTCTCCACTCATAAAAAATGAGTCCTGGTGAACTAATATTGCATTCATAGTTAACAACAATGTTTGTTGTCTTTGCAAAATCATTTCAATGAACCATTTTGCTGAATCAATTTTTTGCTTGATAAAAAACACCGCTTCTTTTTGTGCCTTGTCTTGTTTCTTGCCTCCTTCGTATTCTTTTAACATCATTTTATAATCATCGCTAATCATTAAAGGAGGCGCGTTTCGACTGTTTAAGGTAAGTTCTAATTTTGTATTATTTATTATGACAGTAAAGTCTGGTACAATGTACATTTCAGCCTCATTCAATTTGGAAGTCTCTGCTCCTGGCTTGGGATTCAATGCTAAAATTTGGTGTAATACCTCTTTCAAGCCAATATCGTCTATATGTAAGCTTTTTTGAATTTTATCATAATGCTTACGGGTAAACTCTTCGAAATATTTTTCAATAACTAAGATCGCTAATTTACGATTTTCAAAACTAGCTAATTCTTTAGCATCATGAAACGCATTCGCATTTTCTTCTTCCTTTCTTTTTAGTTGAAGGAGTAAACATTCTTGTAAACTTCGAGCGGCAATACCTGCTGGATCAAACGCTTGTATCTTTCTTAATACTAAGTCAATTTGTTTTTCTTCTACCCACATGCTTTGTTTGAAAGCTAAGTCGTCTGCAATAGACCTTAACGCTCTTCTTAAATAACCATCGTCGTCTAGGCTACCAATAATTTGTTCTGCAATTTTGTAGGAAGTATCTTCTAATGCAAGCATACTGAGTTGATCCATTAGCAGCTCGTGCAAACTAGCTTCTGCTTTGATAGGTATGACCTTGTCATTATCTAGTTCTGGATAATAGTCGTCCTTAGTTTTATAGTCTGCGATATCTCCGTCGTCGTCGTAATTATAATCTCCTAGTTCTTCATTACTCATCTCATATTCATCAACAGGCACTTCTTCTTCCTCTCCTAAATCAGACAGTAAATCATCATTGATTTCGTCAGCCGATTTATCCATTTCGCCATCTAGCAAATCTACATTGACTTCTAAAGCTGGATTTTCTTCCAATTCTTCCTTAACTCTCTGTTCAATTTGCGCAGAAGGGATTTGCAACAACTTCATTAATTGAATTTGCTGAGGTGACAACCTTTGTAATTGTCTTTGCTGCAGTGACTGCCCTAGTGACATATTTATAGACTTTTAGGAAAGGGCTTCCTTTAAAACCTTTAAAAACTGTGCTCCTTTTGCATGCACTTGTTCTTCAGTCCATATTAAGCTTATTGCAGTAGAAACGCATCTACTCATAATCGCATCACTTGCTTCAAAAGAAGTAGTTTGTAATTTTACAAGGGCTGTTTGTTGTGCTTCATTTAATGGATATAAACTATTCACGTTTTTTAGATGATCCCACTTTTTTATATAATGCCAGTTATTTGCAAACCAATAGAAATTGCCAGCAAAAATACCAGCCGCTTTTAATGCATCAATGGCTATCTCCATTTTTTCTTTAGAAGGCAAGAACCAAGTCAAAAAGCTGCCACTGTCTCCTGCTGGGTCTGGAACTACTCTAAAACTAATACCAGGTAATTGTTCTATGTAAGTTCTTAAAATATGATTGTTCTTTTTTTGTATTGCTAAAAAAGTAGCTAACTTTCTTATTTGTGCTAAACCAACAGCAGCATGTAATTCACTGATTCTAAAATTATATCCTAACATAGGATGCAAGTCTGCTCCTCTGTCAATACCTAAATGATCATGTCCATGGTCCGTAAATGCATCTGCCTTAGTATATACTTCTTGATTATTTGTCATAACCACTCCACCTTCTCCGCAAGTTATTGTTTTAACAAAATCAAAGGAGAAAGTCCCCGCATGTCCAATTGTACCTAATGCTTTCCCTTTATAGGATCCTCCAATGCTTTGACAAGCGTCTTCCAATAGGATTAAATTGTGTTCGTCACATATTGCTTTTAAAGCATCTAAATCTGCCATGCTTCCACACATATGTACTGGCATGATACATTTAGTGCGACTTGTGACAGCTGCCTTAACCGCTGCTGGTGACAAAGTCAATGTTTCGTCAATATCCACCAAGACAGGGACTGCTCCCATGCTTAAAATAGCTTCAAAACTAGCAACAAAGGTAAAAGCAGGCATAATAACCTCGTCACCTGCCCCAACACCCAATGCTGCCATTGCGGTAGTTAAAGCCGCAGTACCACTAGATGTTAGTTGTGCATATTTAGTCCCAAAAGTGTCACAAACAGCTTGTTCTAATTCTTTTGATTTCCAAATGCCCTTTCTTGGACCATCGAAACCATAACGCATTAAAATACCGGTCTCTAAGACCTCATTTACTTCTTTTCTTTCTTCTTCCCCAAAAAATTCAAAACCGGGCATAAGCTTGATTTTTAATGATAAACAAAGGTAGTTTAAAAAATGAAAATTGAGGGTTTTTCAGTAATTTGCGGCTGTAAAAAAACGAAATAGAACTTATGGAATACAGTAATTTAATCTCTGTCTCTGGCATGTCCGGCTTATTTGAATTATTAACTAGCAAAAACGACGGTGCCATTGCTAGATCTTTGGAAAATAATACGACTCAGTTCATTAGTTCTAGAGCTCACCAATTCTCTCACCTAGAAAGTATTGAAGTATACACTACTCGTGATAATGTGTTCTTAGCAGAAGTATTTATTGCTTTAGGTAAGTCTAAAGAAACACTTCCTGACGACAAAGATCCTAAAGCAGTTACCGCTTATTTCAAAAAGGCTTTCCCAAATTTGGACTTTGAACGTGTTTACGCTAGCGATATGAAGAAAATGGTGAAATGGTATAGCCAAATCAAGAAAAATAATATTGAACCAGTTTTACCAACTGACGACGAGGAGACTGAAGCACCTGAAGCTGCTGAGAAGTCAGCTAAATAAATTTATATCTACAAACTAAGAGACAAAAAAGCTTACCCTTTAACGGGTAAGCTTTTTTTTATCCTTAAATTGCAATACCAAAGCACCTTCCTTTATATGAAAAAATATATTTACCTATTATTTGCCTTTCTTAGTATAAATGCAAGTTTATTTGCGCAAACAAAAGCGGAAAAAAAATGGGTAAAAAACCAATTTCATGCACTTTCAATAAATGAAAAAATTGCACAGTTAATGGTATTAAGGGCACACAGTAACTGGGACAACAGTAAAATTGATTCCATAGCAGCATTAATCAAAAAATATAATATAGGTGGTTTATGTTTTTTTCAAGGAGGGCCTGCTAGGCAAGCTATTCAAACAAATAACTATCAAGCAATTGCTAAAACTCCTTTATTAATTACAATTGACGCAGAATGGGGAGTAGGAATGCGTTTAGATAGTGTGGATATGTTCCCAAGACAATTATTATTGGGAGCAATGCCTTCCAGTAATTTAGTATACCAAATGGGAGTTGCTATTGCAGCTCAATGCAAAAGACTAGGAATTCAAGTTGACTATGCACCAGACATTGATATCAATAATAATCCAGCAAACCCTGTTATTAATGATCGAAGTTTTGGTCAAAATAAACAAATCGTAACTGACTATGGCATTGCTTATATGAAAGGGTTACAAGACAATAGTATCATGGCAACCGCAAAACATTTTCCAGGTCATGGTGATGTATCAGTTGATTCTCATAATGACATTCCTGTAATAAATAAGTCAAAAGCAGCATTAGATTCTTTAGAATTAGTGCCATTTCGAGCTTTAATAGCTGCTGGAGTAGAATCCATCATGATTGGGCATTTGTCAGTACCAGCTATTGATAGTGCTGCAAAAAGACCAACATCGCTCTCCGCAAAAGCAATTAACGGATTATTAAAGACTGAATTAGGTTTTAAAGGAATAGCCGTTACAGATGCACTTGATATGAAAGCTATTAGCAATTATTACCCTAAAGGAGAAGCTAATGTTCAAGCCATTTTAGCTGGCAATGATATGTTATGTTTACCAGGAGATATTGGCGAGTCTATTGAAGCTGTTAGAAAAGCAATTCGAGAACATAGATTAACTAGAAAAGATATAAATGCAAGAGTTAATAAAATATTAACTGCAAAATATAAACACGGATTAGATAAAATAGAAATAATAGACACTACTAATATTATAAAGGACTTAAATAAATCTGTTGGTACACTTAAAGGTCAAATGTCAGCTCAGGCATTGACTTATATAAGACCTACTACAAATTCGAGATTAAGTTCAACAAAAAAAACGGCTTATATCGCTTTAAATATCAATAAGCCTAACTTTTTAACAAGTACTTTGACAAATCAAAGCAATGTAACCGTATTGTACTTCGATGGAACTGACGAATCAAAATTATTGTCTTTACAAAAAAGTCTTGTCGGATATGATCAAGTAATTATAGGACTTCATAATTATAACAGACGTCCTGCTAATCGATTTGAAATTCCACAAAGCATCCTAAATTTTTTAAATAGTCCTGGTCATGAAAGCTGGACACATTTAATAATGGGTAACCCTTATGCTGTTGCTAATTTTGCTAATATTAATAATATCTTATTTGCATACGAGGATAATGAATTTACACAAAAAGCGGTTTACAATTGGCTTCAAGGTAAGCAAGAAGCAGTAGGAAAATTACCTGTAACAGTATCACCTACACTAGAAGTAGGCATGGGAGAAATGAGCAATACTTTAGTACCTCCGTTTGAAAAAAAAAAGATAAGCGGAATTGA
>CALPWK020000065.1 GCA_943327245.2 Comamonas sp. lk
ACCGCCTATGTGTGCTTGAAAATGCAGAAGCTGGCTTTGCTACGGCGAGTGGAATGAGTGCCGTGTTTGGATCTTTTATGGCTTTATTAAAAAAAGGGGATCATCTTTTATCTTGCGATTCTATATTTGGAAGTACTCATACTGTTATTTCAAAATACCTGCCTAAATACGGTATTGATTTTAGTTATGTAAGTGCGAGTGCCACTGCAGAAGAATGGGATGCTGCTATTCAGCCCAATACTAAAATGATTTATTTAGAAACCCCTACGAATCCGGGTTTGGAAGTAATAGATATTGCCATGGTTAGTACGGTTGCCAAAAAACACAATGTCATTTTAAATGTTGACAATTGTTTTGCTACCCCTATTGGTCAAACTCCTATTGACTTAGGTGCCGACTTAGTAATACATTCTGCTACTAAGTGGATTGACGGACAAGGACGTGTTTTAGGAGGTGCTATTGTTGGAAGAAAAGAGCTAATACATGATATTTATTTGTTTTGCAGAAGTACTGGGCCTTCCCTTTCTGCATTTAATGCATGGGTATTAAGCAAAAGTTTAGAAACATTAGAAGTACGCATGGAACGTCATTGCAGCAATGCCTTTTTTATTGCAGACAAATTACAAGGTCATGCAAATATCAATTTTGTAAAATATCCTTTCTTAACCACCCACCCTCACTATGCAATTGCTAAAAAGCAAATGACAAATGGTGGTGGTATAGTTTGTTTTGAAATTAAAGGAGGAATCGAAGCTGGACGTAAATTTTTAGACCATTTAAAAATGCTTTCTTTAACCGCTAATTTAGGTGATACAAGAAGCATTGCTTCCCATCCTGCAAGTACCACCCATGCTAAACTATCCGAGGCAGAACGCCAAGCTGTAAGTATCACACCAGGCTTAATTAGGATAAGTTGTGGCCTTGAACATCGTGAAGATATTTTAGCAGATATTTTACAAGCATTAGAAGCGTAATTTTTGAGGTATTTAGTCGTAGTTTTTAGGATTTATTTGTATATTGAATTCGCTTAAAAACGGATCTAACGATTACTAACGATTAAAACCAACCAAATGAAATTAAAAACTGGCGTATTACTTTCTGCCATGATGTTTCTTCAGTATTATATCTGGGGCGCATGGTATGTAACAATGGGAACTTACATGGGCGAAGTCCTAAAATCTTCTGGTATTGATATTGGAGCTGCCTATAGTGCAGGTGCCATTGCAACTATTATATCTCCCTTCTTTGTAGGTATGATTGCAGATAAATTTTTTGCTGCTCAAAAGATAATGGGTGTATTGCACTTAGTAGGTGCTGCATTATTATTTTATGCAACCAAAGTAGACAACTCAAGTTTTTACTGGGTTATCTTAGTATACTCTTTGTTATATATGCCAACTATTGCTTTAAGTAATAGTGTTGCATTTGCTCAAATGACTGACCCAGGAAAACAATTTCCTTGGATCCGTGTATTTGGAACATTAGGTTGGATTGCAGCTGGATTAATTATTGCAAAAGTAGGTATTGAAAAAACAGCTGGTACTTTCCATGTAGCTGCTGCAGTTTCACTTGTATTAGGTGTTATTAGTTTTATACTACCTAACACCCCACCAAAAGGAGTTGGTACAAAAACTTCATTTGCAAGTATTTTAGGCAAAGATGCATTCGTATTATTGAAAGAAAAATCTTACTTAATATTCTTTGGTGCTGCTATCTTAATTTGTATTCCACTTTCATTTTATTACGGTTTTGCAAATCCTTTCTTAAATGAAGTGGGATTAGAAAATGCTGCTGGTAAAATGACTTTAGGCCAAATGTCAGAAGCCTTATTTATATTAGCTATACCATTTATGTTCAATAAAATTGGCGTTAAAAAAATGCTTATTTTAGGAATGGGTGCATGGGTTTTACGTTATATATGTTTTGCTTATGGATCTATGGACGCGAGCTGGATGTTGTATGCAGGTATCATTTTACATGGTGTTTGTTATGACTTCTTCTTTGTAACAGGCTATATGTACACGGAGAAAAAAGCGGGCGAGCAAATTAAAAATGCAGCTCAAGGCTTATTCACTTTTGCTACTTATGGTGTAGGTATGTTTATTGGTACATGGTATAGTGGTTATGTAGTAGACCAACACAAAACAGCAACTGGACATGACTGGACTAGTATCTGGTTAATGCCTGCTGCTATTGCAGGTGCAGTATTAATTGCTTTCATCTTTACTTTTAAAGAGAAGAAAGAACTTACTGCAGCTTAATAAATAAATTTTCAAAAGCCTATCCTTTTGGGTAGGCTTTTTTTATCTCTAATTTTATCAAACACTTAATTTAAAAAAATGCGTATAGCAATGCTTGGAGCAGGATTTATTGGCCGTTTTTATGCGGATGCACTGCAAGGATATAGAAGTAAAGACAAAGTAGTAAGTATATATGCACGTCGTGAAGAAGCAGCTAAGAAATTTGCTGACGATTATAACTGTGCACATTGGACTACCGAAATGGAAGAAGCAATCGCCCACCCCGACGTGGACGTAGTTTGTATTTCATTACCGAATCATATTCATGAAATTGCAGTAATGCTTTGTTGCAAACATAAAAAAGCAGTCATGACTACAAAGCCTTTGGGCCGTAATGGTGAAGAGGCAAAGCGAATGTTGATTGCAGTAGAAGAAGCGGGTATTTTTAACGGCTACTTAGAAGACCTAGTTTATACTCCAAAATTCATAAAAGCGAATCAGAGCGTTAAAGAAGGTGCTGTAGGCCGTATTCTTTGGGCTAAGTCTCGCGAAACTCATCCTGGCCCGCACAGTGAATGGTTCTGGGATATTAACCAAGCTGGTGGTGGATGTATTTTAGACCTTGGTTGTCATTGTGTAGAGATCTCTAGAAGTTATATTGGAAAAGATATTAAACCTGTTGAAGTAATGTGTTGGGCTGATACACAAGTAAAGCCTATTGACGCAGAAGACCATGCTATTGGTTTAGTAAAATACGAGAACGGTGCTATTGGTCAGTTTGAAGTAAGCTGGACTTTTAGAGGAGGTTTAGATTTACGAGATGAAGTAATGGGAACAGAAGGAACCATTTGGATTAATAGTTTTTTAAGAACTGGTTTTGAAATGTTTACTACAGGAAAAGGTGGCGACTATATTGCAGAAAAAGCAGAGAGTGATCGCGGTTGGTTATTCCCTGTAGGGGATGAATTAAATGAACTAGGTTATAACCATATGTTCATGGATATGTTTAATTCTATGGAGAAAGGCGAAGCACCAAAAGAAACTTTTTATGACGGTTATGTGGTGAACTGTATTTTAGATGCGGCTTATAAGTCAGCGAAGTCTAAATTATGGGAGCCCGTTAATTTAGATATTTGGAGAGGTAAAGTTGGTTTAACTAAAGAAAGTCATTTAGTAGAATATGATGCAGACCATTATTTAGTAAAAGAAGAAATGACACATTATGGTGCTAAAAAGTTAATTCTTAAGAACAAAACAACTGGAAAAATTACAGAACAAACAACGAACTAAAAATAGTTACGTTAAACTGATAGTCAATGTGACATTCAGTCTTGTAAGTGCATAAAAAAAGAGTCTCCTTTCGGGGACTCTTTTTTTATGCTTTAAAACCTATAAAGATTTTTTGAACTTACTAAAGTTTTGTACAGCGGTCACAATGTTCTCGAATGGTTTTTTAGGAAAATCTTGCTCTAGGAAGAAGTACTCCATGCCAGCAATAGCTACATTTTTAAAAGTGTCTTTGAAATCATAAGATCCTTCTCCAAAAGGAACAATCTCTCCTGAAGCTGTCATATCTTTTACATGAATTAATGGGAAGCGGCCTTTTTGGTTTTTGAATATTTCTACTGGATTCTTTCCTGCTTTAAATACCCATCCTAAATCTAATTCGAACTTTAAAATATCCGCGGGGATTTGTGAAGTGAAATAATCATAAGAAACTATACCGTCTGTCTTATCAAATTCGGTAGCATGATTATGGTAAGCTAATTGTAAACCTGCTTTTTTAGCTTGTTCTCCAGCTCGGTGTAATACCTCCGCAGCAATTTTGATGTCATCTCCGGTTGCGATATTAATATTAGCACATACAATATATGGGATACCTGCTTCAGCTACCTGATCGATTAACTCTTGGCTGTTGTCTTTAAGGTTTTTCATTACAGGGATCGAAACTGGCTTACCGTCTGGACCAGTTGGTAGTTTATAATTAGGGGGTAATTTGAAAGGTGTTCCTATAACATGATGTGATCTCCATTCCATGCCCATGTCATGTATTAAGGCTTTAAACTCTTTGGGCTTTTTGCCATAAAATCCACCTTGCTTACTAAAAGCAGATTCAATGTTTTTGTATCCTGCGTCCGCTACTTTTTGTAAGGTACCAACTGTGTCAATATCCATTTCATTGAATAAGGTGAACAATTGAATACCTGGAGCCGGAAATGGTGGTGCCATAAAACTATTGGCCCAACTTGACTTGCTTAACAAAGCACCCCCTACCGATAAGGCAGCTGCTTGCTGTAAAAATTTTCTTCTTGAATTCATAATGGCTTTTTAAATAAATGAATTAGTGTCCAATGCGTTACTATGACACAATATAAAAAATTTGGGGGAGTTCAACAAATATTTTTATCTTTAAAAACTATGGCAAGAAAGAACACTATTCCGCCTAATTTAAAGCAGATTTTAGAGAAAGGTGATCAGCTCTATCAACCAGGAATTTCTGTTGATTGTGTCATTTTTGGCTTTCATGAAAATATGCTTAAAATATTATTGTTGCAGGTTAAATATGTGAACAAATTTGCATTGCCTGGAGGCTTCATATTAAGGGATGAACCTATTGAACAAGCAGCCTATCGTGTACTTAAAGAACGTACAGGGGTGAATAATATATTCTTACAACAATTTAATGTCTTTGGGAATCCAGACCGTTCCGACGCTACAGTACACCAAGCAGGCTATATGGAGCATGGCGTTAAAATACCAAAGGACAATTGGTTATTACAAAGATTTATAACTGTTGGATATTATGCTTTAATAGATTTTACAGAGGTTAAATTTGGGGATGTGATTTTTGAAGAAGGCTGCGAGTGGATTGACATTAATAAATTGGGAAATTTAATGATGGACCATGAAGCTATTATTTTAAATGCACTTGAAACCCTTAGAAATCAATTAGCTTATTTACCAATTGGCCGCAATTTGCTGCCAAAGAAGTTCACCATGCCAGAGCTTCAAAAATTATATGAAACAATTTTAGCTCAAAAACTAGACCGACGTAACTTCCAAAGAAAAATGCTTGGTTTTGGCATTTTAAATCGACTAAATGAAACTAAAAAAGGTGGAGCCCACAAAGCACCCTTCCTATATACTTTCCACGATAAAAAATATCAAAAAGCATTGAAGGAAGGGCTATATGGTTCCTGGTAAATTTTCTTTATTGAATTTGGCAAGAACTATTTAGTCCAATTTATTTTAATAGTTTTTACGTCGCGTGAATTAGGTCCTACCATGATTTGAAAATCGCCCGACTCCCAATCGTATTTTAAATCACCGTTATAGAATTTTAATAATTCAGGAGTAATTTCAAAACTTACATTTTTACTTTCCCCAGCAGCTAATTCTATTTTATTAAAACCCTTAAGTTCTTGCACTGGTCTTGTTATAGTCCCTACCTCGTCTCTGATATATAATTGAACTACTTCCTTGCCTGCAACAGCGCCAGTGTTTTTTACATTCACTGTAACCGTTAATTTTTGGTTTCCTTTCAATTGCTTAGCAGACAACTGCATTTCACCATATTCGAATTTAGTATAGCTTAAGCCATAACCAAATGGATATAATGGCTCATTACTTACATCTATATAATTAGATTGGAATTTTGAGAACCATTTTCCAGTTAATGGACGGCCTGTATTTTTATGATTATAGTACAAAGGAATTTGACCTACGTTTTGAGGAAAACTCATACTTAATTTTCCAGAAGGATTTACTTTACCTAATAGTGCATCTGCAATAGCATCTCCTGCTTCTGAACCGGCAAACCAAACGTCTAATATGGCTGGTACATTTTCGTTTTCCCAGTTTAAGGTAATTGGACGACCATTAAATAAAACCAATACAACCGGCTTGCCTGTGGCAACTAATGCCTTTAATAAGCGTTTCTGTGCCTCTGGCATATCTATATTTGACTTAGAAGCACTTTCTCCACTACTTTCTGCTCCTTCTCCTAATGCGGCTACAATTACGTCTGCATCGGCACTCACTGCAATGGCTTCTTGAATTAATTGTTCGGCAGTTCGACCATCACGAGCAATGTCCTTGCCAAACATGGTTTGTCTTTTTTGCATTTCTATGTCGTCTTCCAAATTTGCACCTAATGCATATACTACTTTCCCATTAGTTCCTACTGCATCAGCAAGTCCTTTTAACAAAGTAATTGACTTTGTATTGTCCGCACCTACACTCCAAGTGCCTGTCATATTCTCCTTCGCATTCCCAAGGGGTCCAACTAATGCAATTTTCTTTCCACTAGCTATTGGCAATACGTTGTTATTTTTTAATAATACAAAACTTTGTGCTGCAATTTTTCTTGATGCTGCTCGATTTGCTTCAGTGAATACTTCCGACGCTGATCTTTGTTCATTGCAATAACGATATGGATCATCAAATAAACCTAATTGGTATTTTGAAATTAAAATTCTTTCGCAAGCCTTATTTATTTGAGCTAAAGTTACTTTACCTTCTTGCATAGATTTTTTAAGCGTGTTTAAAAATCCTTCCCCAACCATATCCATATCCACCCCAGCATTTAAGGAAAGTGCATTCACTGTTTGAAAATCTCCCATACCATGATTAGTCATTTCTGGAATACCCGTGTAATCAGAAACTACAAAACCATTAAATTTCCATTGCTTTCTTAACACGTCATCCACTAACCATTTATTTCCAGAAGCAGGAACGCCGTCAATCTCATTAAAAGAAACCATCACCGAAGCAACCCCTGCATCTACTGCAGCTTTATATGGGGGGAAATATTCATTATACATTCTTACACGACTCATGTCGGTTGTATTATAATCTCTGCCACCTTCTGCTGCACCATATAATGCATAATGTTTTACACAAGAAAGTATGGTGTTAGGTGCTGCTAAATCGTCTCCTTGATAACCATGCACCATTGCTTTTGCAATAGCTGAACTTAAGAATGCGTCTTCCCCGTTCCCTTCAGAAACTCTTCCCCATCTTGGGTCTCTTGTTAAATCCACCATAGGAGAAAATGTCCATTGAATACCGTCTGCACTCGCTTCGCTCGCTGCAATTCTTGCAGATTGTTCCACTAAATTCATGTCCCATGTAGCGGACATGCCTAATGGTATAGGGAAAATAGTACGGTAACCATGAATCACGTCCATTCCAAATAATAATGGAATGTGAAGTCTTGTATTATTCACTGCAAATTGTTGCAGTTCCTTAATTTTTGTTACAGAACGAATATTGAAAACGCCACCCACTTTACCCGCTTTTACTTTTTCTGCAATATCAGAACTACTTACACTTCCAGTTACAAAGTCACTAGAAGCAGGCAAGTTTAATTGACCTAATTTTTCCTCTAGTGTCATTTTTGCTAATAAGCTATTTACAAACTGATGCATTTTAACATCCTTGCTGGTTTGTGAAAAAGCTACTGTTGACATTAAGACGGTAGCTAGAAATAAAAAATTCTTTTTCATATAATCGTATTTGCTATTTTGTAATTTCAATTTTTTATTTTGTTAAATTAGTATGTTTTTTACTTGGTCAATTTTGTAGTGTGTTTTTTACTTGACATTGTTTGTTACCATACTAAAGTGGATGCAGAAGCTGCAGGCATATCGAAATTCATTTCTTTATCCCCTATCACTAAATTCACTTTTTGAGCGGCACTCGTATTAAGCACTAAAATAACCTTTTTACCATTAGGCAGTATAAACCCTGTGGACTTTATACTGTTAGCACTAGAAGTAGTTGCTACCCTTTGTGCGCCTACAGGAATATATTTTGATGCCTGCCCAATAATATAATAACTCACATTCCTAGATACACTATCCCCTTGAATAGTGAAAGCCCCTCTGCATTCAGTGCAACCACCTGGGGTATGGGGCTCCAGTTTTGCGTTCGCTGCCAAATTCCACTCTAATACTAAACTACTCCAATTGTTAATGGTGCCCATTACAATATGTTCCAAATGCCACATTAAATCCCCTCCAAAATCCCCTTTTGCTCCAGTCCATTGTTCTGTGAAATATATTTTTTTATCCGGATGTGCGTCATGAACTTTTGATAATGCAGACTCATTACCTAAGTATAAATGAAAGGCAGTAGCAGCTGCATAAGACTTGGCTAAAGAATCATTCAATATAGAAATAGGATAATTAGGATGGTCTGCATTATGATCGAATAATACTATTTCTGTTTTGATATTTGCCTTCTTAAACTGAGGACCTAAATAATTTTTTAAAAAATCCTTTTGTTCTATTGCATCCATTAATAAACTTGGATTATTACCCCCATGTTCAGGTTCATTTTGCATAGTAACAGAAGTGATAGCAATTCCTTGCTTTCGCATTGCTTGTATATACTTAACAAAATAATTAGCATAGGATGCATAATATTTTTTTAGTAAGTGTCCACCCATTGACAAACCATTTGACTTCATCCATACTGGAGGTGACCATGGCGAAGCCATTATTTTAAGCGACGGACGAATTGCAAGTGCTTTCTTTAAAATTGGTATTAAATGAAGGGTATCCTCTGACAAATTAAAATGCTTTAATAAAGAGTCCGTCTCCCCTTTTGGGACGTCGCAATAACTAAAAACATTCGCATCCAAATCGGAAGCCCCCATGCTTAGGCGTATATAACTTACCCCTAAATTAGCTGGACCGTTACCAAATACTTCTTGTAAAATTGCTTTCTTTTTTGTTGCGGATAATTGATCAATTAATGCTGCAGATCCTCCTGTTAATGCATAGCCAAAACCTTCCATTTTTTGAAAGCGTTTATTAGCGTTAAATTGAATTGTAGCAATACCCGTATCTGTTTTGCTTACTGCATTAATTTTAATATTTTTTGCGGTAAACTTATCCGATCCATTCGCTGTGGTAATATACTGCACCCCCTGTGCCTTTAATATTCCACAACTCGAAATCACTAATAATAAAATAATAAAAGTAAAATTTTTATTAGACAGCCTCGTAATATAATGATTTGACGAATTAGATTTCATTGTTTTTGATTTTATATTTTATCTTCTTTCCACTGCTTTACAGCATAATCTACCGCCCTAGCAGTTAATGCCATATATAATATAGAAGGACTTTGATTTCCCGTGCTTGTCATGCAGGCGCCGTCTGTTACAAATACATTCTTACATAGATGCATTTGGTTCCATTCATTTAATAAAGAACTTGCTGGGTCTTTACCCATTCTTACTCCGCCCATTTCATGAATATCCAAACCAGGTGCTTGATGATTGTCATAAGTTACAATATCGTATACCCCTGCTTTTTCAAACATTTTTTTTGTTTCTGTTAAAAAATCGTTTGTTAATTTATCATCATTCTCATCATATCCAACTGAAGTAATTAATTGAGGTATTCCATAAGGATCTTTTTTATCCGTACTAAGTCTTACATGATTTTCTTTCTTAGGAATAGTCTCCCCTTGCATGTATGCATATACGTTCCATTGCCCTGGTTCTTGCATAGCTTCCTTGAATTTTGCGCCAATAGTTTCTGGAGTGGTCGCTTCGTCATTCCTCCTGCGATAAGCACCAGCGAATGTGGTGTAGCCCCCTACAAAATCCATTTCCTTTTTTCCTAAATTTCTAAAGTTGGCAATAATAGAGTCTGTTGGATTACGACCAAACACATAGCTGTTTTCAAAGCCGTCAATCTTTCCCCCCATGCCTGCCCTATAATTATGATGGCAAATATATTTCCCAAGTAGCCCTGAGTCATTTCCTAAGCCATTGGGGAAACGATTTGATTTTGAATTTAAAAGTATTAAATTCGTATTTAGTGCGGACGCATTCATGAAAATAATGGTTGCATAATACTCATATATTTTTTTGGTATTCGCATCAATTATTTTCACCCCAATTGCTTTTTGCTTTTGCTCGTCATAAATCACGGAGTGCACCACTGCGTCTGTGAGAATGGATAAATTATTAGTATTAGCTGCCCATGGCAAGGTGGAAGAAACAGAACTAAAATAACCTCCAAATGGACATCCTCGCATACATAAATTTCTTGCCTGGCATTTACCCCTTCCTTGTTCCAAATGTATGGGTTGCGGATCGGTAATATGCGCCCATCTTGCATGTACTAAATGTCGCCCGTATTCTTTTGCAATTACTGCTTTTAAATGCGTCTCTACAATAGTTAAATCAAATGGCTTCATAAAATACCCATCTGGCATGGCGTCAATGCCGTCGGCATTTCCGCATACTCCAATAAATTTCTCAACATGTGTATACCAGTCCGCAACATCTTTATATCTAATGGGCCAGTCTAATCCATACCCTAAATTATGTGGCGCCGTAAATTCATAATCACTCCAACGTTGACAAGCCCTTCCCCAAATAATAGACTTGCCGCCTACTTGATACCCTCTTATCCAATCAAAAGGTTTTTCTTGTATATAAGGTTGAATAGCATCTTCAATAAAAAAATGTGCATTGTCTTCTCCAAAGCCTGCAGACTTTGTAATAAGTGGATTATTTTTTTTGAATGCTGCAGTAATATTTCCTCTATGCTTTAACTCCCAAGGAGCTAAGGGAGCCGTGGG
>CALPWK020000066.1 GCA_943327245.2 Comamonas sp. lk
GCAACTTCAACGCCTCTTATCAATATCAAGACATTAAAGATCAATTATTAAATCTTCTCACTTATAATGAAGAGTCAGTAGAAAATTCACACCAATTAATGACCACTTATCTATCAATAAGTGAACAAAAAAATAATGAAGTAGTTAGACTCTTAACCATCTTCTCCGCCTTTTTCCTACCCCTTACTTTTATTGCAGGTGTATACGGCATGAATTTTGATTTAATGCCAGAGCTAAATTGGAAATTCGGATATTTATTTTCTGTTACTTTAATGGTAGCTGTAGTAATAGTTATTTATATCTGGTTTAGAAGAAAGAAGATTCTTTAATAAAAATTATCTCTTACTCCTCCAACATAGGATAGTCGATATATCCTTTTGCACCCGGTGTATAAAATGTAGCTGGGTCTGGTTGATTTAAAGGCGCACCAATTGAAAGTCTTTTAACTAAATCTGGATTAGCAATAAAAGGCACTCCAAATGCCACTAAATCTGCATCGCCTTCTGCAAGCACCTTAGTTGCGGTTTCTTTAGTGAACCCTTTATTTATAATAAGTGTGCCTTTATATAGCGGCCTAAAATGTGTTGCAACATGTTTTACAGCAAATGGGATATCGTCTACTGGAACGAATGGTTCAGTTAAATGTAAATAAGCTAAGTTATATTCATTCAAATGCTTTACAATGTAATTAAAGGTTGGAATGGTGGTCGTGTCCATTGTCATGCCCATGGCACCATGTAAAGAAGGGTTTAAACGAACGCCCACTCTAAACAAATCGATAACTTCCTTCATGGCATCTAAAATTTCAAATAAAATTCTAGCTCTATTTTCTTCACTACCTCCATATATATCAATTCTGTGATTGGATGTTGCGTTGAAAAACTGATGTAATAAATAGCCATTCGCTGCGTGAATCTCCACCCCGTCAAAACCAGCTTTAATGGCATTGGCAGCTGCATTTTTAAAGTCAAGAATAGTTTGGTGAATGTCTTCAATAGTCATTTCCTTTGGCACCACCGTATCCTGTAAACCAGTAACGGTATAGGATTGCTCATTTGCATTTATTGGGGAAGGAGCATGAGGCAATTCACCATTAAAAAAACTTGGATGCGATAAACGACCTACATGCCATAATTGTGCAAATATTTTCCCCCCTTTTTCATGTACTGCTTTGGTAATTAATTTCCATCCTTCCACTTGTGCCTCCGTATAAATTCCCGGAACATTAATATACCCTACTGCTTTTTTACTAATAGGAATTCCTTCTGAGATAATCAAACCAGCAGAGGCACGTTGTGCATAATATTCGGCCATCATGGGCGTTGGAATATTACCTTCATTGTCGGCCCTACTTCTGGTCATAGGAGCCATGACCATTTTATTATTTAAGGTTAAACCCGATAAGTCGTATGTGGTAAATAAGATTTGATTTTCCATTTTAATTTAAGTTTAATGTATTCCAACACTAGTAAATATATACTTACACAAAGTTAAACTTAAATCCAAACTGGATAAATGACATATATCAATAGAATGGTTAAGCGAAGCTTAATTTTCCATTCATTCTTACAAATGCCTCGCCTGCTTTTACTCCCATTTCTCTACCTCTAAAGTCTTCCATAGCAGCATGGCCACATTCATAAATGCCTGGAGGGTCTTGACTTACATGACAATACAATGCTTTTCTTTTTTGAGCTTGCGTCTCTGTTATATCCACATAGTCGGTAGGGTGAAATATAAAGGACTGCTCCCCTGTACAAACTTCAAAAAAGTACAAAGGAAAGGACTTACCTAATCTCACCCATGTTTGCATTCCTATTAAACTTGCTACTTGGTGATCCTTATGCTGGTCTAATGGCCAATGAGTAAATAGAATATCTGGCTTTTCATTTGCTATGATTTGTTGTACCGTATGAAGCCATTCATTATTCATGATACTATCTCCGTCTATCTGTCCTGCAAAAATATATTTAGCATCTAAAATTTCACATGCTTGAATTGCTTCCTGTTTCCTTATAGCAGCAGATGTTTCATGGGACTTTCCTGGAATACCCGCTTCTCCTGTAGTTAAATAAATAATAGTGACGTCATGTCCGGCTATTCTTAGTTTAGCCAAAGTGCCGCCACAGCCACTTTCAGGATCATCGGGATGTCCACCCAAGCAAACTACTTTCTTTTTAACAAAAGTTGTAGTGGTTTCTGCCATTAATAAATTGGGTAAACTTATAGCGCCTAGTACTGTAGCTGTTTGCTTTACAAAACTTCTTCTTGAATTAGTATCTTTCATAAAATAGTATTAATGTCCACCCTCTATTGCTCTTGCTATACCAAATGCAGCAGCCGCTGCTAATGCGCCAATCAAAGTGACTTTTAATCCTCCTATCCAAGGATTCACTCCTGTTATTTTACTTTTAAAATAGCCAAATACAAATAGACAGGCTAAAGTTATCATAGCCGATATTTCTAAGCCCTTTAAAGCATTGTCTACAAAGAAATAAGGCATTAATGGAATAAACCCTCCCACTACATAACTTGCTCCTATATTGAATGCACTTTTTCTAGCACGTTTAGGGTCGGGCATTTCTAAGCCTAATTCATGCTTCATCATAAAATCAACCCAACGTTTATCGTCTTTAATAATTTCCTGGGTCGCTTCTTCAGCAACATTGGGACTCAATCCCCAATCTAAAAATACTTTTCTTACTTCGTTGATCTCCACTTCTCTTTTATGTTCTAATTCCCAGTATTCTTTTTTTAGTTCACTATTATAATGATCTTGCTCTGTTTTGCCCGCTAAATAGCCTCCTAAGCCCATCGCAATGGAACCTGCACTAATTTCAGCAATACCCGCAATCCAAATTAAATTCACATTGCCACTTACCGCACCGCTCAGCCCTGCTGCCAAAGCAAAAGGAACGGTTAATCCATCACTCATGCCAATTACAATGTCTGATAGCATATCGCTACTTTGTAAATGTTCTTCCAAGTGCAAATGCATATCACTCATAACAGTATATTTAGAATTATTATCCCAATTTAAATCAAATCTTTCACATTACCCGTTCGCTTTAATACTCCCCAAACTTGTAATTCTCCTTTTATAGCTCTTCTAATTGCTTTAAAAAATACCACCATCATGATCCATCTATAAATTAATCGCTGAGGGATTAGCCATACTAATTTAGCAGGGTTCTCTTTTTCAAATGCAAAAGATACTCCAGCAATCAAGGCATCTACTATTACAAATATTAAGAAGTAAACACCTATTTTAGCTCCATTCCCGGTAATAAAGCCCATTAACATTAATAAGTCAGCAAATGGCATAAAGAATGGGATAATGTATCTAAATAACAACATGTCTGGCAAGGCTATAAAACCTAATGACTTATAGTTCACATTAAATAAAGCATCCTTATGTTTCCAAAAAGTTTGTAAAACACCAAAACTCCACCTTACCCTTTGCTTCATAAATTGATTCATATGTTCTGGAACTTCCGTAAATGCATGTGCCATGGGTTCATTTATAACAATGTAGCCTTCTTTTAAAATACGTATCGTAATATCGCAGTCCTCGGCTAAAGTGTCCGTAGTAAATCCTCCAGAACTTAAAACAGCATCTCTTCTAAAAGCTCCTATAGCACCAGGTATTACCGTAATCGCATTCATGTAGGCAAAGCCTTTTCTATCAAAATTTTGACTTGTTATATATTCAATATTCTGCCATTTGGTTAATATATTCACTTCATTACCCACTTTAACAGCACCTGCTACTGCTCCTACTTTTTCATTTTCAAGATGTTCTGTACTTAAATAAAAATTACGCATTAACATGCTTACTGCATCATATGCTAATTTAGTATCTGCATCTATACATACTACAAAGTCTGCGTTGGATTGCCCTACTCCATAGTTTAATGCAGAAGCTTTCCCTCCGTTTTGCTTTGTAAATATTTTAACTGCTTTGATATTTTCAAAAGCAGCTTTAACTTTTTCGTAAGTATTGTCTGTACTTCCATCATCCACGAAAATGATTTCAAAATCGGGATAATTACATTTTAATAAATTATCAATGGAACTCACCGCATTCACTTCTTCATTATAGGCTGGTACAATAATAGAAACCAATGGTGTAGGATATATTGTTCCAGCTTTTAGATGTAATTTTCTTTTCTTCTTCTCTAACATTGCAGCGACTCCAATAAATATTAACCTCATGGAACTCAATATTAGGAATACTAAGAATAAAGCAAAGAATAAATTACCACCTAAATAACCTGACTCGGCTAGTATATAATTAAACTGTAGCCAATAAAATTGTTTTCCCTGCGCCACTGGAGGCATTATATCGTCAGGCTTCTTGCCTAATAAATCCGCTACTGTTGTGAAAATGTATCCCTTACTTTGAAAATAACGAATAATCATTCCAGTTGCTTTTACCGTATTGGTTCTATTTCCACCTGCGTCATGCAATAAAATAATGCTTCCTGAAATAGTCGTATCCTCTGGGTCTTGGTTATGTATTTTTTTCTGATAAATCTCTACTACTCTTTTAAAAATAGTATCAGACACTTCGGATTCTTGATATTCCTTTCTCCAGTCATTAGGATCAATACTTTCCCCAACTGAGATATAATTTTTTTTACGACTTAACGCAATAGGCGCTAATTCCTCATACTTGCCTGGCTCACTGTCGGCATTAAATGGGGCTCTAAACAAAATAGTACTATGTCCTGTGATACACTCAATAAGCAATCTTGTAGCATCCATTTCGATGGAGGCACGTTGATTACCTACCAGGCTCATGTCTGGATGCGTAAATGTATGGTTGCCAATTTCATGCCCCTCTTTAAATATTCTCTTAACTAATGGGATATTATTTTCAATTTGGTATCCAACTAAGAAGAAGGAAGCTGGAACATGATAGTATGCTAAAGTATCTAATATTTCCTTTGTGTATTTTGGATCTGGACCGTCGTCAAATGTTAATACAATTTTTCTTTTATTGGTTGCACCAAATCTTCTAATAACATAAGTGGAGGGTAATGCATCATAGTATTCTTCACTAATTAAATAGCTCTCTTTATCCACTTCTGTTCTAATTAATCCGTCCTTGGGAGAAGCGACAATATCCAATATCTCTCCTTCCCCTTCAAAATCTGGCGCTATCCCAGCTTTAATTTTATTAAATTTTATAAAGTCGAAATTTTGTAAAGCGGTTTTGGTCATGGGTTTATTATAAAAATCCCAAAGCCTTAAGTCCTCTCCTCCTAAACGCCATAATGCAGTACCTGCTAAATTCAATTCTGTAGCAAAACGCAAGGTATTAAAATTGGTCGCTGCGTCAACAAAATAAACTTGATGGATTTTATTTTCTGAATCATAATACTCGAAATTTAAATTGTAAGAATCATTGTCAAATTCAATTTTTGCTCCACTATTACTCGCACTCGCCATAGCTTGTTGATAAGTAACGTCGGTAACCATTGTTACTTTTTTACCATTCATTTTCCAATTATGTCCAAATGCGGCCATAGCTAAAATGATCTTATTAGCAGGGACTTGATCAATCATTTTGTCTACTGCAGCTTCTATCCATTTTTGGGAACTATTGGGACCTGGCTTGGTTTCTGCGTGATGCTGGTCATAGGCCATTAAAATAAGATAATCATTGTATTTAGCTAATGCTTTGTAATTATAATCTTCATTGAAGGGTATAACGTCTTGTGAAACCAATAAACCCTGAGCATGCATTTGCTCATATAATAATTTTTGGAAAGCAACTAATGGCTCGTCCGTCGCATTCGTCAAATCCTCAAAGTCAATATTAACACCCACAAATTGGTACTCATGTATAATATTTATTAAGTCCGTAATAAGTTGTTGTCTTTTTACTGGATTAGTTAAGATACGATTTACCGCATCCCCTCTAAATACGCCAAAATAATTATTCGATAAAAGCGGCATAATTTTCACACCCGCTTTTTGCATAATTTTCAAAGCCTTTGGATCAATTGTATTATATAATCTGTCCGTATTAGGGTCTATGAATAACCACTCCGGAATTACTAAATTTAGTTTTGAAATATTACGCTCTAATGAGGTTAGAGATTGCGGGGCATCCCAGTTTACATAGAAAGCGGCTCTAATCCCTAAGCTATCACTAAATAAATTAGAACTTGATAAGTTAATAGGATTTAATTCTTGACCACATCCATTCCCTGTTTTCCATTTTTTACTAATTGCCTTCCTAAAACCCTTATACTCTTTTTCTAAATTACTTTCTCTATAGTTGGGAACAGACTCTGATAAAACTTTTTTGATTGCAGAACCCTCTAATGGAATGCCTGGTAAGTTTTTATTAGTAAAATAAAGACCAATACCAAGGATGGAAGCAATTATGGGAATTAAAAATAGAAATACTCGAAAGGACCATTTAAACCTTGTCCATCTTGAAGAATTTGCACTTTGGAAAATCTGAGACGCTTTTGACATTTTACAGGGGGATACTACCTTTTTAAATTGGCTACAAAGATACTACCATCTTTAAATGTAGCAATTTCTTTCATGTTAAAATGCGCTGAAACTTCCTCTTTACTCAGCACATCTTTATTATCCTCGGAAGTAAACCATACTAAATACATTTCAGGTTCCTTGTAGAAGGAAGCAACTTTTAGGTCATGCACTCTTTCCGGGACTATTTTTACGGCCTTTTTGGAATATAAATAGATAGCATGGCTCGCATTCGAGTAAATTGGAACTACTCCGTTAAAGTAGTTAGGACGCGTCATTAAATAGCTTATCATTTCACTTTCTTTCCAGTCATCTTCTGTATAACCACCAATCCCACCCTGCTTCACTTCATTGTATACATCAATGTCTTTTTGAATAAATTGAATTAACAGTAAAAAACTAAAAGAAGCAATTATGAGTCTTACCGCAATGCTGTTTCCTTTTTTTGGGATAATCGAAATCCAACTCACGGCATAAAAACTAAGCGTAAACAAACAAGCAACAAAAAATGGGGCTAATAGTCTGCTATTAATGGTCTCATACCTAGATAAAGTGGCAGTAACTAGCATAAAAATTGAGTAGACTAGTGTGAATGTTGCAGCAATTTTTTCAAATGAATTATGTTCTATCTTTTTGTAAATACGATATATAAAAATGGCTAGTACCCCAACAATAAAGAATAATCCAACATAAAATGCATACCCTTCCAATTGTTTTGAAAAAGGTAGCCAGGTTGTAATAACCGAACCATAGTGACTAATGTTCGCTCCTAAAGTTGTAACCCCTTTTTGTCTTATCCCTGTTAATGTGTTTGTAATATTATAGTTTCTGAATAAATTGAGTACAGCTAAAGAACAACCAATTATTCCAAATAGGACGCTATGCTTTAGTCTAGTGGACCATTTCATTTCATTCGAAAGTAAAATCAATAATACCCCTGTTGCTACTAATGACACTCCCGCAAATCTGGTATCAAAAGCTATAGCAGTAATAATAGCAAAAATGATCAAGTTTTTTAAACTATTATTTTTAAAATAATTTCCACTCAACCATACAAATATTAGCACTTCTAATGTAAACAAAGCTTCAGACCATAACATAATGTAAATCTCCATCAAAGTTGGACTAGTCGTAATAAGTGCAAGCATGATCCATTTTAACCATTTAGTGGCATTCGTAATTTCTACCATACAGCCACTTAAAAATATAAGTGCTGCAAATATGCAGCCATTTATGATGGGCATACTTTTAAGTAAGTCCATTTGAAATATCCAATGGGTAATGGCCAAAAAACTAGGGAACCCAAATGGAAACATAATTAAGGGCTGATTGTCGAATTGATAAAATCCCCTCCCTTCATTTAATGCATTGGCCGTACTTAAATAATGAATAGAATCTGGGGACACTCCAATACCCCCATGACGTGTAAATATTTGAATCAGTATAAACCCAATAATAGCGGCTACAAGGGAATCAAGGTTTTGACGAATCAATAAAAACATAGGAGCTTACTTTGTTCAAAGATACTAATTATACCCCCCTTAGTCAATTTAAAGCCGTCGTGGTCAATTTCATGTCATTATTTGGCCAGTCCACAAAAATGTTGGAAATTAACGTATGAAAAAAACCTACTTTTTACCAATTTTAAGTTTACTAGCCATTATAAGTTTGGCTTCTTGTAGTAATAAAAGAAGTGATACACCTCGCGTACTCGTCTTTTCTAAAACAGCTGCATTTCACCACAGCTCCATTCCTGTTGGTGTTAAAGCCTTACAAAATCTGGGTATTAAAAACGGATTTGGAGTAGACACTACTACCAGTTCTAATTATTTTCAGGAAGACAGTCTTAAAAAATACGCTGCTATTATTTTCTTAAATACAACGGGTGACTTATTAAGTGGAAACGAAGAAATTGCATTAGAAAGGTATATCCAGTCTGGTGGCGGATTTGTTGGGATTCATGCTGCTTCGGATGCAGAGTATGACTGGACATGGTATGGTAATATGGTGGGGGCTTATTTTGAAAGTCATCCTGCACAACAAGACGCTAATATTATTGTAAACGATACTTCCCATTTGGCTACTAAAGGCATTCCTGCAACTTGGAGAAGATATGACGAATGGTATAATTTTAAAAAGATTAACCCTGACATTAAAGTGCTTTTAAGTATTGACGAGCATTCCTATGAAGGTGGAAAAAATGGAGCTAAACATCCTATGTCTTGGTACCATGAATTTGATGGAGGCCGTGTATTTTATACCGAATTGGGCCATACGGACGAGTCCTATGCGGATCCTATTTATTTGAAGCATATTTTAGGCGGTATTAAATATGCCATGGGCGACAATACAGGTATCTATAAAAAAGCACATAGTGTGTTTGCACCGGAAGAAGCACATTTCACAAAAACTACATTAATAAAGGGCACATTTTTTGAACCTACTGAATTAACTATCCTTCCAAATTTGGATGTATTGGTTGCGCAAAGAAGAGGTGAGATTTATTTGTATAATAATGAGACTAAGCAATTAAAACAAGCTGGATTTTTAAACGTGTATTGGAAAACAGAAAAGCCAGGAGTCAATGCGGAAGAAGGTTTAATGGGAATTAAAATAGATCCTGACTTTGAAAAAAATCACTTTGTATACGTTTTTTATAGTCCAAAAGATACTTCCGTAAATAGATTGTCTAGATTCACTTTTGAAAAAGACACTATTGACTTAAAAACTGAAAAAGTAATTTTACAATTTTATTCTCAAAGAGATATTTGTTGTCATACTGGTGGTTCCATTGCATTTGATGCTAATAAGAATTTATATGTTTCCGCTGGCGACAACACCACTCCATTTGACGAGGCAGGTCAAAAATTTGCTACACACGGATATGCTCCTTTAGACGACCGACCTGGCCATGAGCAATATGATGAGCGCCGTTCTTCTGGTAATACCAATGACTTGAGAGGTAAGATTTTACGAATTAAAGTAAAAGCCGACGGTAGTTATGAAATTCCAGAAGGGAATTTATTTCCTAAAGGAACTGAGAAAGCTAGACCTGAAATTTATGTAATGGGTAATCGTAATCCTTATCGTATTTCCGTAGACCAAAAGAATGGTAATTTATATTGGGGAGAAGTGGGGCCCGATTCTGATGTAGACAGTTTAGATACGAGAGGACCACATGGTTATGATGAAGTTAACCAAGCACGCAAAGCTGGTTTCTTTGGTTGGCCTTTCTTTATAGGTAATAACTACCCTTACCATGCATATGATTACACTACAGGAAAGTCTGGTCCTGCATTTGACCCTGCAAAGCCTATTAATAATTCAAGAAACAATACCGGCTTAACTGAATTACCTCCTGCACAACCTGCCTTTATTTGGTACCCTTACGGCGTATCTCCTGAATTCCCAAGTGTTGGTACAGGAGCCAGAACTGCCATGGCTGGCCCTGTTTATTATAGTGATTTATATCCTTCCGCAACTCGCTACCCTTCCTATTATGATGGTAAGTTCTTCTTTTACGAGTGGATGCGCGGATTTATCAAAGCTGTAAGCATGAATGAAAAAGGTGATTTTGTTCGTATGGAACCTTTTATGGGACATACTAAATTCAATGCAGCAATTGATATTGAAGTTGGCCCAGACGGACGCTTTTATGTTTTAGAATACGGCACGGGCTGGTTCTCTAAAAATGATGACGCAGGATTAGTAAGAATAGATTATAAAAAATAGCAACAAACCCATTAAAACTATAATATGCATAAGAGACAATTCATAAAAGATATTTTATTAACTTCTATTGCTGCACCTATCGGACTAAGCGGTTTAGCAAATACATTTAATGAAAAGTCTAAAATCCCTGCAACAGTTTTAGCAAAAGATGATGCTTTCTGGGAATCCATTAGGAATCAATATTTATTAAAGCCGGACTATATTAATTTAGAAAATGGCTATTATAATTTTTTACCTACTCCCTTATTAGATAAGTATATTGGACATATTAAAGAAGTGAATTA
>CALPWK020000067.1 GCA_943327245.2 Comamonas sp. lk
GGAAGAAGGTGGATGGGATTTAAGTAAAGTAGACATGAATCAATTAAAAGAATCAAAAGCTACTTTCGTATTTGGTCAAATGAACGAACCTCCAGGAGCACGTGCGCGTGTTGCATTGAGTGGTTTGACAATTGCAGAATATTTCCGTGATGGTGATGGTACAGGAAAAGGAAAGGACATCTTGTTCTTCGTAGATAATATCTTCCGTTTTACGCAAGCAGGTTCTGAGGTATCGGCTTTATTAGGTCGTATGCCGTCTGCGGTAGGTTACCAACCAACATTGGCAACTGAGATGGGATTGATGCAAGAGCGTATTACTTCCACTAAGAATGGTTCTATTACCTCTGTACAAGCGGTATATGTTCCTGCGGATGACTTAACAGATCCAGCTCCTGCAACAACTTTTGCTCACTTGGATGCTACAACTGTATTGTCTCGTAAGATTGCCGATTTGGGTATTTATCCAGCGGTTGATCCGTTAGATTCTACCTCAAGAATTTTAACTCCTGCAATCGTTGGTGCTTCGCACTATGATACTGCACAAAAAGTTAAAATGATTTTACAACGTTATAAGGAATTACAAGATATCATTGCGATCTTAGGTATGGATGAATTGAGTGATGAAGATAAATTAATCGTATCACGCGCTCGTCGTGTTCAACGTTTCTTATCTCAACCTTTCCATGTTGCAGAGCAATTTACAGGATTAAAGGGAGTGTTTGTATCAATCGAAGATACTATCAGAGGCTTTAATGCTATTATGGACGGAGAGGTGGACGCTTATCCAGAAGCTGCATTTAACTTGGTAGGAACTTTAGAAGATGCAATTGAGAAAGGAAAGAAAATGATGGCTTAATTATTAAGCGAAATTAAAAACTAGCATTCATGTTATTGGAAATATTAACACCAGAAAAAAAACTATTCAGCGGAGAAGTACAAGGCGTTCAATTGCCAGGTATCGAGGGATTGTTTGAAGTATTGGACAAGCATGCTCCATTGGTGAGCGCTTTGGGTGTCGGGAAGGTGAAAGTTTTACATAAAGGAAGCCCTTCAGAGACTTATGCTATACAAGGTGGTTTTGTGGAAGTGCTTAATAATAAAGCAACTGTATTAGTAGAAGGCGTTTTATAACACTATAATAACAAAACATTATAAAATAGAAAATCCCTTGGTGTTAAGCCGAGGGATTTTTTTTATATATTCACATACGCTAATAAAATAGGCATTTGGCTTACTTACTATGAAGAAGACCTTCCCAATCATTTTTGCTTTAATTACCCTTTCAATATTGGGTATCTTATTTATTCAAATTACTTGGCTACAGGGACTATTTATTTTATCGAAAAATCAATTGGCTGAAAAAATAAATCAATCGGGTTTAATTGTATCAGATGATATTGGGAAGAAAATGCATAGTGGATTATCTTTCCGTTTTCCTAAACGAGGAATTGGATTAAATGAAGACTTTCATATTCACAATTTCGATGAAGCAACTATTTCAGATATTTATAATCGAGAGGAGATTAATACAAAAATTGTTACAGCATTAAATAGATATGGAATAAAAGATATAGCATATGAATTTGCGGTTGCAGATAAAAAAGGGAATATAGGAATTAAAAGTAAAAAATTCGACGAGGCTTTTTTAGACGAAGTAAATACATTGCAATGTAGGGTGTCGGTAATACCTCAAGACATTATGGAGCCTGCAGGACCGTTTGAATCGATAATAATTGTAGTTCCAAATGTAAAGTTATATTTAATTCACACTTTACAATGGGTCATTATAGGTGTTATCTTATTTATACTTGTCGTTTTTACCGCCTTCTTTATTACACTTAGATCTTTATTAACACAGAAAAAGTTAAATGAAATTAAGCGTGATTTTATAAACAATATGACGCATGAATTAAAAACTCCATTGGCTACCATATCATTGGCGGTAGATGCATTGAAATCAAAAAAAGTACAAGCTGAATCGAAATCGATAGACTATTTCTGTAACATCATAAAGGAAGAAAATGTTAGAATGAACAAGCATGTAGAAGTTATTTTGCAAGCAGCTCAACTAGAGAAAAAAGAGTATGTTGTAAATAAACAACCTGTTGATATTCATGATTTAATTTTTGGTGTGTTAGATAGTTTTAAACTTCAATTGGACGCCAAGCCATCAACTGTTCAAACAAATTTAGACGCAGATCCTTCTGTGATTAATGCAGACGAAGAATACTTATTGCATGTACTTTCAAATTTGATAGATAATGCTATTAAATATTCAAAGGACAGTATTGACCTTACAATTGGGACGCATTCATATAATGGCAAAATTTACATAACCATTCAAGACAAGGGTATTGGCATGGATTCAGATACCAGTAAACATATTTTTGAAAAATTCTATAGAGCCCATTCTGGAAATATCCATAATGTAAAAGGATTTGGATTGGGCCTTAGCTATGTTAAATGGGTAATTGACATTCACAAGGGAACTATTAAAGTTCAAAGTGAGCCTGGAGTGGGAACAACCATTGAGATAGCATTACCTATTGATTAATCCATAATAGGCAACCGTCCCCGTAACTAAGAAAACGATATTCATTTTCCAAAGCGTGCTTGTAAATATTCCTCCATTCAGCACCTACTATAGCAGCAATTATTAAAAGCAAAGTAGATTTAGGCTGATGAAAATTAGTGACTAGTCCGTTACAAATCCTAAACTGATAGCCTGGCGTAATGATAAGTTGTGTAGAGGTAATTAATTGTTCTAATTCATGCAATTGCATCCAATTAAGGAGCACATTTAATGCCTCTTTTTTAGAAATATCAATATTAATATTATCACTAGCCTCCCATTGAGTTAAAATTAATTCGCTTGGCTTTATTTTCTCGTTATGTATAATTTTAATACCTAGCCAATATAATGATTCAAGCGTTCTTAGAGACGTTGTGCCAACAGCAACGATTTTTCTATTTGTGTTTAATAGAAATTCAATCATTGATTTTTGAACATCAATAAATTCTGCATGCATTATATGCTGGTCAATAGTGTCTGTCTTCACTGGCATAAAAGTACCTGCACCTACATGCAAAGTTACAAATTGAGCTGCTATATTTTTTATTGCTAAAGACTCAAAGACATTTTTACTAAAGTGTAATCCTGCAGTAGGAGCCGCTACTGAACCTTCTGCTAATGCATAGGTAGTTTGGTAACGGTCCTTGTCTTGTTCAGTTGCATTGCGTTGAATGTAAGGAGGTAGTGGTATAAGACCAATGAGACTTAATAATTCAGAGAAAATAATTTCTGGATTATTCCAAGTGAATTCAATAATAAATTTACCTTCTACTTGATCTATTTTTTCAGCATTGAAAATAATTTCTTGACCTTGATGCAACAATATTTTAGTAAGAAATTTTGTCTTCCATTTCTTAGCGCCCCCTACTAAACAAGCCCATTGTACTTTTGTATTTGATTGCATTGCAATTTGAACAGGAGCATATTCAAT
The DNA here is from genome assembly GCA_943327245.2 of Comamonas sp. lk. Classification (GTDB taxonomy): domain Bacteria; phylum Bacteroidota; class Bacteroidia; order Chitinophagales; family Chitinophagaceae; genus Sediminibacterium. Next base: position 3,504 of record CALPWK020000067.1, read on the forward strand.
AGTAGGTTCCAAACAAAATATTTCAATGTTACTATTGGAATTTCCTTCCTGAATGGATTCTTGCTTATTGAATAGTATTCTTGCGGCAATTACTTTGCTATTATTAAAAACTAAAACACTGTCTTTAGGTATATGTATAGCAATATTTTTATACTGATCTTCTGCAATAATGGTATAATCCCAAACTATCAATTTACTATCGTCTCTATTGGGAGCAGGGGTAAAGGCGATTCTATCATCGGGTAGCTGATAATCGAAGTCTTGTATGGGTATATTAGGTCTTACTGACATAGCGCAAAGGTACATATTCACAGTAAAAATGGGGTTATCCACAGCTATTAACATCTATTATTTTAGAATTAAGCCTAAAATCTTTGAAAAGCTATACTATGGCCGCTTTTCAAGTTGGTTCATTACTTGTGGAAAACTAGAAGGGGTCATTTAGCCTATAAAAGTGGTAAAAAGTGTTATTTTGTGTGAACAAGTGGTAAAAATCACATCAATTATTAACAATGACAGGCTTTCACGGAGAATATCAATCAACTATAGACGCTAAAGGGCGTTTCCTAGTTCCCGGCAGTTTGAAAAAACAGCTAGCGGAAGGGGAAACACGTTTTATTGTTAGTAGAGGATTTGAGAAGTGTTTGACACTTTATCCTATTAAGAGCTGGCAGAGTATACTAGATAAGATTAGCCAATTGAATGACTTTGATCCCAAAGTGCGTCAGTTTAGACGTCAATTTTTGGGTGGTGCAACGGAAGTAGAATTGGATGGTGCTGGTAGATTATTATTACCTCCAACGTTAAGAGAATTTGCATTACCTGGAAAAGAGATTGTATTAGCTGCTGCATTAGACCGTTTCGAAATTTGGGATGCAAGTACCTATAAACAGCTCTTTGAGGATTTCTCTGCAGACGAATTTAGTAATCTGGCACAAGAAGTAATGTCAGGTATAAACAAAAAAGATTAAGGAATAAAGATGACCAACCCTACATCCAATATTCCACAATCCGATTATCATATACCAGTCTTATTTCATGAAACAATGGAGTATCTAAATATACAACCAGACGGTGTGTATGTAGATGCCACATTCGGAGGCGGTGGACATAGTCGTGGTATTTTATCAAAGCTAGGACCAAAGGGTCGCTTAATAGCTTTTGATCAAGATGCTGACGCTAAAAACAATGTTCCTGCTGACGATCGTTTTTTATTTGTGCCGGAAAATTTTAAGTACATACAACGATTTCTTAGACTGCACAAGATTGAGCAAGTAGACGGTGTGTTAGCCGACCTAGGCGTTAGTAGTCATCAGTTTGACGAAGGCACAAGAGGCTTCTCTACCAGGTTTGATGGTCCTTTTGATATGAGGATGGATCAGCGTCAATCTAAAACAGCAGCCTGGGTGATCGAAAATTTTACGGAAGTAGAGTTACATAAAATGTTTGAGCAATATGGAGAAGTTACTAACTCCAAAACTTTAGCCAAACATATTGTAACAAACCGTAAACATGTAAAATTGAATACTGTACAAGATTTTAAAACACTAATTGCATCTGTAGTTAAAGGGAATCCTAATAAATATTGGGCACAAGTTTTTCAAGCAATCAGAATTGTTGTGAATGAGGAAATGGAAGTGTTGAAAGATTTTTTAGCGCAATTGCCAATGGTGATTAAGCCTGGAGGCCGCGCGGTAATAATCACATTCCATTCCATTGAAGACAGATTAGTGAAAAACGCTTTTAAAGTTTCGCAAGAAGATGAAAAAGATGCCCATCCATTTCTCTCTACCCCAAGAGAAGTGATTTGGAAGATCATTACAAAAAAACCTGTAGTGGCTTCTGAAAAAGAGATGAAAGAAAACAACCGAAGCAGAAGCGCAAAACTGCGCGCTGCTGAAAGAGTATAAACCGTATGTCCGTACCCGTAAACCCTACCCCTAGGAATGCCTTCAAAAGCATTCTTAATTATCAGTGGATTGTTGTGAACATTAGCTTCTTTTTGTTCCTAGCATTCTTGGCGGTTTTATATATCGCCAATGGTCACCTTACAGACAAAACAATTCGAAAAATTAATGCTACAAAGAAGGATCTAAAGGAATTACAATTTGAGTATAAAACTTTGAAAGCGGACCTGATGTTTCGTAGCGAAGCTGTACAGATAGAGAATGCAGTAGCTCCTTATGGTTTGGTTGTTGCAAAAGAAATGCCAATCCGTATTCCATTGGAAAGAAAAATTAACAACGTTACTAATATAAATACCGATTCAAAATAATGGATGTAAAACGCGACATATTATGGAGAGTTTATTTAAGCTACGTTTTAGTAGTAGCTGTTTGCATTCTTATTTTAGGAAAAGCTTTTTATATTCAACAGGTTCAAGGATCTTATTGGAGAGGATTGAGTGATAGTTTACATCAAAGAATAGCAGAAATCCCTGCAGCTAGAGGAACTATATATAGCGAGGATGGACAAATGTTAAGTACAAATATTCCACAGTTTGATATTACCATTGATTTTAGAGTAGAACCTTTGCATGAAAAAAATGGAAAGTCATTTAGAGAAAATATTGATTCATTAAGTATTTGCTTGGCAGATTTATTCAAAGACCAAACTGCAGAAATGTATAAGTCAAATATGACAAAAGCATATGAAGCAAGAACGGGTAATTTTGAATTGAAAAAGAAAATCAACTATCGTCAATATTTACAATTATCAAAATTTCCATTATTTAAATTAGGACGATATAAAAGTGGAATGATTGCGCAAGAGCGTAATATAAGATTGAATCCCTATCATAATATGGGTTACAGAACTATCGGTTTGGCTAGAGAGCAAAATAAAGTAGGACTTGAACTGTCATATGATACTGTTTTGAATGGTCGTAATGGTCGACAATTGGTTCGCGCCATTGCTGGAGGAGTAACAGTGCCAGTGGAAGAAGGGGAATTTGAAATTTCTCCAGAAACCGGAAAGGATATTGTGAGTACTATAGATGTATTTATTCAAGAAGTTGCGGAGAATGCATTAATGAAGATGATGATTAAGAATGAAGCACAGTATGGTGTTGCAATGGTAATGGAGGTAAAGACGGGTAAGATCAAAGCGATTGCGAACTTAGGTAAAGTAGGAGAAGGAAAATATGCAGAAGACTTAAATTATGCAATGACGCCAACAGAACCAGGATCAACTTTTAAATTAGTTACTTTATTGTCAGCACTAGAAGATGGAAAAGTTACCTTGAATTCTCGTTTAAATTTAGAAGGCGGTGTTTGGAATGTAGCAGGTCAAACGGTGAAAGACTCTGAAAAGCATGGGAAATTTGATGCGTCTGTTTTAGAAGCTTTTGAGGAGAGTTCTAATGTGGGTATGGCCAAAATCGCAATGCAACATTATAGTAACAATGTAAATGCCTATTTTAAACATTTAACAAAACTAAGATTAGATTCTACTTCGGGTATTGATTTAGTTGGTGAGCAAAAACCAAGAATAGTTAAACCTGGTAATAGAGTGTGGGGGCCAACAACATTACCATGGATGGCTTTTGGATATAATATTGAGATTGCACCAATACAAACGTTGAATTTGTATAATGCTATTGCTAATAATGGCGTAATGATGCGTCCTTATTTAGTAAATTCTATACAGGAAGAAGGAAAAGTTATTAAAACATTTTCTCCAAAAATATATAATGCAAATTTAATTAAGCCCTCTACAGAAAGAGACTTGCGTATTGCATTAGAAGGTGTATGTATAAATGGTACCGGTAAAACGCTATTTAAAAATAGTTTGTACAAAGTAGCTGGTAAGACAGGAACTGCAAAAGTTGCAAATGGCAATAAGGGGTATAATGATGGTATATTTCAATCTTCCTTTGCAGGTTATTTTCCTGCTGACAATCCACAATATACTTGCGTAGTTATAATTAAGAACAGACCTCATGCTCCCATTTTTTATGGAGCGGCTGTTGCTGGCCCTGTTTTTAAAGAAATTGCAGACAGGTTATATTCTACCTATATACATAATAAATTAGACACACCTCCAGTATTTGCATTAAAAGATAGTTCCATATTTAATTACGCTGTTTCTAAAATGTCTTTACAAACAATTGCAAAGCAATTACAAATACCTTATCAAGATTCTTCTACAATTAATACAGAATGGATACAATTAAAAGGAGCCGGCAAAAAAGCACAAGCTTCCATTCAAATAATTTCAGATAGTTTAATGCCAAATATTGCTGGCATGAAATTGCAAGATGCATTATGGCTATGTGAGCAGAAGGGTTTATTAGTAAAGTGTATTGGAAGAGGAAAGGTAGTTAAGCAAAGTATTACGCAAGGTCAATATATTCAAAAAGGACAATTAATACAATTAGAACTAAACTAATGAAATCATTACAATCAATATTATTTGGTGTTGCATTAAGAGATGTATTTGGTTCTACAGACATTTCTATCAATGATATACAAATTGATTCCAGAAAAGTTTCTAAAGGAACTGTATTTGTAGCCATTAAAGGAGTTCAAGTTGATGGACATGGGTTTATTGAGACGGCTATTGAAAAAGGGGCTACTGTTATTATTTGTGAGATAATGCCAGAAATGCAAAAAGCAGGAGTCACTTATGTTGTAGTAGCAAATACACATGAAGCGGTAGCCATAATGGCACACCAGTTTTATGACGAGCCTTCAACTAAAATGAAATTAGTGGGTGTTACTGGAACAAATGGTAAAACAACAGTTGCCACTTTATTATATAAATTATTTACAGAGCTTGGATATACATGTGGGTTAATAAGTACCGTACAAAACCATATAGGTAAAGAAGTTAAAGTAGCTACTCATACAACACCTGATGCTATTAGTTTAAATCAATTGTTAAGTCAAATGGTCGCTGCTGGTTGTACGCATGTATTTATGGAAGTAAGTAGTCATGCGATTCATCAGCATAGAACCACTGGATTATATTTTACCGGTGGGGCATTTACGAATATCACATTGGATCATTTGGATTATCATCAAACTTTTGAAGCATACTTGGCTGTTAAAAAAGCATTCTTTGATCAGTTGCCTAGTAGTGCTTTTGCTTTGTCGAATGTAGACGATAAGAATGGCGCGAATATGTTGATAGATACAAAAGCTAAGAAGTTAACATATGCATTACACGCTCCAGCAACTTATAAAGGTAAAATTTTAGAGAATCAACTAAGTGGCTTAGTCTTACTAGTGAATGATATAGAAGTGCATTGTAGAATGATTGGCACTTTTAATGCTTATAATTTTTTAGCAGTATACGGAGTAGCTATTCAATTAGGTGAAAATTCTCGGTCAGTATTAACCGTGTTGAGTGCTTTGACTGGTGCAGAAGGCAGATTTGATTATATTATTAGTGACCAACAAATTATAGGTATTGTAGACTATGCACATACTCCAGATGCTTTAGAAAATGTTTTAGAAACAATTGCAAAGTTAAGAAAGGGAGGAGAGCAGGTTATAACAGTAATAGGTTGTGGAGGAGATAGAGATAAGTCAAAACGTCCAATCATGGCTCAAGTAGCTTGTGATTTAAGCACTAAAGTGTTTTTAACAAGTGACAATCCACGTTCAGAAGATCCTAATGATATCCTAAATGATATGGAGCAAGGATTGACAAGTGCTGCAAAAAGAAAATATATCAAAATTGTAGATAGGAAAGAAGCCATTAAAGCTGCTGTGAGTTTTGCAAATAAAGGTGATATTATTTTGGTTGCGGGAAAGGGACATGAAAAATATCAAGATATAAAAGGAGTTAAGTCAGATTTCGATGACAAGCAAATTTTACAAATCCTATTTAAAGAATTAGAAAAATAAGCGCATGCTATATCAATTATTTTCTTGGCTAGACAAATCATTTAATATCCCAGGGCTGGGTGCATTTCAATTTTTGACATTTAGAATTGCTATGGCGATTTTAATGTCATTATTTATTGCTACAGTGTATGGTAAAAAAATGATCTTATTTTTACAAAAGAAACAAATTGGCGAATCAGTTAGAGAATTGGGATTGGCAGGAGAAGAACAAAAAAAAGGCACTCCAACAATGGGGGGCATTATTATTTTATTAAGTATATTAATTCCAACATTATTATTTGCAAATTTAGACAAAGTGTATATCCGCCTAATGGTACTTTGTACTGTGTGGCTAGGATTGATTGGCTTTTTAGATGATTATTTTAAAATTAGAGCAAGAAAAAATGCTTTGAGTAGCGGCGGGACGTATAAAAAGAAAGATAGTGATGGGTTAGCGGGAATTTCAAAAATAATTGGTCAGGTTGGCTTAGGTATTATTATTGGTGTGACATTATATTTTAGTAATTCAGTTACTGTGGAGCGAGAAATTATTTCCTCAACCGTTAGCGCAAGTTTACAAAAAGGAGAGCATGTTGCTAAAGGAGCTGACGTTGTAATACATACTATTAACGGGGTAGAGCGTCGTTTTGTGAAGGTTAAAACGCCAATTACCACTATTCCATTTGTAAAAAATCATGAGTTTAATTATAGCAAATTAGTAAGTTGGATAGGTCCAGGTGCCGAAAAATACACATGGATTGTATATATATTAATTGTAACATTTATAGTAACCGCAGTTTCTAATGGAGCTAATATTACTGATGGCCTTGACGGGTTAGCTGCGGGAGTGAGTGCTATTATTGGAGCTGCATTAGGCATATTTGTTTATGTGAGTGGTAACTATGTATTTGCGGATTACTTAAACGTAATGTACATTCCTAATTTAGGAGAGTTGTCCATATTTGTAGGTGCATTTGTTGGTGGATGTATTGGGTTCTTATGGTACAATGCTTATCCAGCGCAAGTTTTTATGGGTGATACGGGAAGTTTGGCATTAGGCGGCATTATTGCA
>CALPWK020000068.1 GCA_943327245.2 Comamonas sp. lk
ACAAATCAAGCTAAATCCAGGTTTGCAAATAGTAAATAATATTGTTGTTGGATCGGATTGGGTAGGGACTACTAATTTTGATTTACGCAAACCTAATTTGGTAATTATTCACCATACAGCACAAAATTCATGTGAACAAACATTAAGAACCTTCACATTAGAGCGAACCAAAGTTAGTGCACACTATGTGATTTGTAAAGACGGTACAATACATCATATGTTGAATGACTATATGCGCGCATGGCATGGAGGAGTTGCAAAATGGGGGAATATTACAGACGTCAATTCAGGTTCTATTGGAATTGAATTAGATAATAATGGTTTTGAACCATTTGAAGAAGCTCAAATGAATAGCTTGAATTTATTATTAGCCCAGTTAAAGTCTATCTATAAAATACCTACGGAAAATTTCATTGGACATGGTGATATTGCACCCAAGCGTAAAAATGATCCGAATATCCAATTTCCTTGGAGTCAATTGGCAAAGAGTGGTTATGGGATATGGTTTGAGCCAGATACGACCAAGCAATTACCTGAATCTATTTCTATTCCTTTTGCACTTGCTTTAATTGGGTTTGATGTTCAAGATAGTACAGCTGCAATTTTAGCCTTCAAAAGACATTTTAGACAAGACAGTACTTCTATAATTACAGAAGCAGATAAGTCAGTTTTATCACAACTTATTTCTTACAAGATTAATATAAAATAAATTTCATCCCTAACAATTGTTAGTGTAAATTTATACAAATGTATTAATTATGGATTTTAAGTTAACCGAAGAGCAATTGATGATTCAAAGAGCTGCTCGTGAATTTGCGCAACAACAATGTTTGCCTGGTGTGATTGATCGTGATGAAAAACAACAACTTCCCAAAGAACAATTATTACAATTAGCCGAACTTGGATTTTTAGGTATGATGGTGAGTCCTGAATATGGAGGTGCTGGTATGGACACAGTTAGCTATGTATTAGCTATGGAAGAAATAAGTAAAGTGGACTCAAGTGTGAGTGTTTGTATGAGTGTAAATAATAGTTTGGTTTGTTGGGGCTTGGAAAACTATGGAACGGATGCACAAAAACAACAATATTTAAAACCATTAGCACATGGAATTAAAGACGGTCAATTATATACGGGCGCATTCTTATTAAGTGAACCAGAAGCAGGAAGCGATGCAACACATCAGCATACTTCAGCAATTGATAATGGAGACCATTATATTATCAATGGGGTAAAGAACTGGATAACCAATGGATCTTCCGCTTCCGTATATTTAGTGATTGCTCAAACTGATTACACAAAGGGGCACAAAGGAATTAATGCATTTATAGTTGAAAAAAATACACCTGGTATTACCGTAGGGGCTAAAGAAAATAAAATGGGCATTCGTGGAAGCGATACGCATGCTATTTCATTTACCGACGTTAAAGTGTCTAAAGAAAATAGAATAGGAGCGGAGGGATTTGGTTTTAATTTTGCAATGAACACTTTAAATGGAGGTAGAATAGGCATTGCGGCTCAAGCTTTAGGAATTGCAAGTGGTGCTTATGAATTAGCATTGGCATATAGTAAACAAAGAAAGACATTTGGCAAACCAATTCATGAACATCAGGCAATCCAATTTAAGTTAGCAGAAATGGCAACTAAAATTGAAACAGCTAGATTGTTATGTTTTAAAGCTGCCTGGGAAAAAGACAATCATTTAGATTATACTACTACAGCAGCGATGGCTAAATTATATGCAAGTGATACTGCTATGTGGGTAACTACAGAAGCCGTCCAGGTACATGGTGGCTATGGTTTTGTAAAAGAATTTCATGTGGAGCGTTTAATGCGAGATGCAAAAATTACTCAGATTTATGAAGGTACTAGTGAAATTCAGAAAATGGTAATAGGAAGAAGTATCACTCGATAATCATCAGTAAATGATCGCTATAACGATTAAAAATAATTTTGTTTTAACATGTCTGTAAATACCGAACAATATCATTCTATTTTAAAGGTACTAGCTCCTCAACAAGTTCAGTTAATTGCTGTAAGCAAAACAAAGCCTAATGAGGATCTTCAAGCATTATATGATTTAGGTCAACGTGATTTTGGTGAAAACTATGTACAAGAATTAGTGGACAAAGCAGCTAGTTTGCCAACAGATATCCGCTGGCATTTTATTGGTCATCTACAATCCAATAAAGTAAAATACATTGCCCCCTTTGTTTATATGATTCATGGGGTTGATTCTGAAAAACTATTACAAGAAATTAATAAACAAGCGCTAAAGCAAAATCGTATTATCGATTGCTTATTGCAAGTGCATATTGCTACAGAAGAGACAAAGTTCGGTTTTGATGGACCTTCACTTCATGAATTATTAGTAAGTGGTAGGATTGCAAACTATTCGAATATTCGAATTAGAGGATTAATGGGAATGGCTAGTTTTTCTGAGGACCAAACTTTATTAAGTCAAGAATTCTCTACTTTAAAATCATATTTTGATAAAGCACAACAAGCATTTCCTATTGGGCAGTTTGATACGCTTAGTATGGGAATGAGTTCTGACTATGCTTTAGCTATTTCTAAAGGAAGTAATATGGTTAGAATTGGTAGTCTATTATTTGGTGCAAGGAATTATAACAAATAGCAGGGAATTATAACTAATAAAAAAGAGGAGTCCATAATGGAAGCTCCTCTTTTTTATAATTGTATTTTTTAATAAATGAGTATTAGCTCACTCTGTAAATTTATTTTACTTTAACATAATCAAATACTAATTGTGTGAATGCTTTAACTCCAACAATAAATCCTGACTCGTCTAAATAGAAGTCTGGAGTATGATGAGGGCCTGCATTTTTAGCATCTGTGCCTTTTGGTAATGCACCAACATTAAAGAAAAAGCTTGGAGCTTTAGCAGCGTAGAATGAAAAATCTTCTGCTCCTGTAACCCAAGTAGATTCAGAAACATTTGCATCACCTGCAGCTTTAATTAAAGAAGGAATTGTTTTCTTAACCAAAGTTGGGTCATTATAGGTTACTAATGTTTTAGTTTCAATATTAACGTCAGCTGTTGCACCAGTACTTGCTGCAATGGTTTCTGCTGTGTGTTTAATTCTCTTATGAACGTCTTCTTGCATTTTACTATCTAAGGTTCTAATGGTTCCAGTCATCTCTGCTGTTTCAGGAATAATATTAGAACGAACACCACTATTAATAGTACCAACTGTAATTACAATAGGAGCAGTGGTTAAATCCATTTGTCTACTTACTATATGTTGTAATCCTTCAATGATTTGAGCAGAAGCTGCAATAGGATCTACTCCACCCCAAGGTTGTGAACCATGACTACCTTTTCCATTAACTTTTATTGTAAACCAATCTGAAGACGCCATGAAGGCACCTGACTTGTATTTAATTGTTCCAACTGGAGTTTGAGATGAAATATGAATTCCAAATACAGCTTCCACTTTTGGATTATCTAATGCACCTTCCTTAATCATTAAGGGTGCACCACCTTCTTCTGTACCTGGAGTTCCTTCTTCAGCAGGTTGGAATAAGAATACTACTGTACCTGGAACATCTTTTTGTAATGCGCTTAATACTTTTGCAGTTGCCATTAACATAGCTGTATGTGAATCATGACCACAAGCATGACTTACGCTTACTTTCTGACCATTGTATTCTGCTGTTACTTTTGAAGCAAATGGTACTGGTGTTCTTTCGAAAACAGGTAAAGCATCTATATCAGCTCTTAAAGCTATAACTGGCCCTGGTTTTCCACCTTTTAATACCGCAACAACTCCTGTTTTTGCAACAGGGTATCTCACTTCTACATTAGGTAATGTTTTTAAAAACTCAGCAATATACTTACCTGTATTGGTTTCTCTATTAGACAATTCCGGAAATTCATGAAAATGTCTTCTCCAACTTATTAATTGAGGTTCAACGTCTTTAATTAATTGGTTATAAGCTTTAGGAAGTTCTTGTGCAGATGCTCCCAATGTACTTGTTACTAATAAGGCTAATAGTAGTTTACGCATTTTTGTAGTTTGAGTTTATAAAAATTTAAATATTTTTAATTTATAATGATTTACTTGTAGATATTATGATGATATAATTATTTCTAGTTGATATTATTAGGACTGATATTCTCCAAAAATAGATCTTAAAACATCCGAAATTTCTCCAAGTGTACAATGATTTTCAACTGCCTCAATAACAGGGGGCATTAAATTTTGGGTACTTAATGCTGCTGCATGTATTGCTGCTAGGCTTAACTTAACTTTATTTGGATCTCTTTGAGATTTTAATAAAGTTAGTTTATCTATCTGTTGTTGTCTTATGGATTCGTCAATTTTGAAAACCGGAATAGCTTGATTTGAATTAGATTGAAATTGATTTACTCCAACAATTATTTTTTCTTTGGATTCAATCGCCTTTTGATAAGCATAGGCGCTTTCAGAAATTTTATTTTGCATAAACCCTGACTCGATAGCTGCAACACTTCCACCCATTGCATCAATTTGCTTTATCAATTCCGTTGCTTTAGCTTCTACTTCGTCAGTCAAGCTTTCTACATAGAAACTTCCTGCTAAGGGGTCTGCAGTATCTGCAATACCGCTTTCAAATGCAACTATTTGTTGTGTTCTTAATGCAATACTTGCAGCCTCTTGTGTTGGCAATCCTAATGCTTCATCAAAGCCATTGGTGTGTAAACTTTGCGTGCCACCCATTACAGCTGCAATAGTCTGCACTGTTACCCGACTTATATTATTATGTGGTTGTTGAGCAGTTAAAGTTGCTCCACCTGTTTGTGTATGGAATCGAAGCATCAATGCTTTTTCGTCTGTTGCTCCAAGTTCTTTCATAATATTTGCCCACATACGTCTTGCTGCTCTAAATTTAGCTACTTCTTCAAACAAATTATTATGTGCATTAAAGAAGAAAGAGAGCCGTTTACCAAATTGATTAATGTCTAGTCCTTTTGCTTGAGCCGCTTGTACATAAGCCTTTCCATTACTTAAAGTAAATGCTACTTCCTGTACTGCAGTACTTCCAGCTTCTCTAATATGGTATCCAGAAATGCTTATACTATTCCATTTTGGTAAATGCTCCCCACACCATTCAAAAATATCTGTAATAATTCGCATGGACTGTTTAGGAGGGTAGATATAAGTTCCTCTTGCAGCATATTCTTTTAATATATCATTTTGAATCGTACCAGATAATAATTTCAAATCAGTTCCTCTTTTTTTAGCCAATGCAACATATAAAGCTAGCAGAATAAATCCTGTAGAATTAATGGTCATGGACGTACTTATTTTATCTAAAGGGATATCCTTAAATAAAATTTCCATATCTAATAAAGAGCAAATGGATACACCTACTTTACCCACTTCGCCGTCTGCTAATTCATGGTCTGCATCGTAACCAATCTGAGTAGGCAAGTCAAACGCCACACTTAATCCCATTACACCTTGCCCTAATAAAAAGTGGTATCGTTTATTACTTTCTTCAGCGGTAGAGAAACCTGCGTATTGACGCATTGTCCAAAGCTTACCACGATACATATCATGTTGAACACCTCTTGTATAAGGGAATGTTCCGGGTTCAAGTGTACTATCAAATTTTTCCGGTATATCTGCACTTGTATATACTTTCTTAATTATTATGCCACTGTCTGTCTTTTTCTGTGCCTCTTGCATCCTTAAATTTACGAATATTTTGGCGCTATTACCCGTAAGAATTTTTCTATTTTCGAAATTTAGGAAGCTTACTTATTCATTCATTAGCTGTAATTTTGCTGTATAAATGTTTACCTATGTCAGAAACCCTAAGTTTAGCAAATCCAGTCACTTTTACAACTGGTGCTATTGAGGAAATTCATAAATTAATGGCTGCTCCAGATTTTGACCAACAACAAAGATTAAGAGTGGGGGTGAAAGGAGGTGGTTGTAGTGGCATGACCTATGTATTAGGTTTCGACGTACCTACTGCCGAAGATCAATTGTTCGCAATTGAAGGCATACCTTGTTGCATGGAAAAGGCACATCAAATATACTTGTACGGCATGACTATTGACTGGCAAGGAGGCTTAAATAGCCGTGGATTCACATTCACCAATCCGAATGCCTCTAGTACTTGTGGTTGTGGTACTTCTTTCGCAGTTTAATTTTCCGCTTTCAATATATTTAATGCCTCGATTTTTCGGGGCATTTTTCATTTCATGCTTGATCATTCAAATTTGAATTTACTATTAGTTTCAATAAATAAAGCCTCTCCTTATAAGGAGTTTGCATATGTATTCCATCCTTCTCTGCTCGCCATTACGCTAAAAAGCAATTTTTTCACCTAAAACTCAGAACTCGCACTTCGTGCTCAAACATGCTGAGTTTTTACGGTTCAAAAATCCCTTTTCTTTACGCTATGGCTCTAAGTTCAGGAGTGGAATCATATGCTACCTCCTTATGATTACTAAATTAAGTATCAATAAATATAGTCTACTCACGAACATCTGAGAATAGCGTTAAAAAAATGAGTAAATGCGTCGTTAAAAAATTGCGCATGTCTGAGCGGAGCGAGTTCGCAATTTTAGATGCATTTGCGAGTTTTTAGCTTCATTCGAAGCTGAGAAGGAGAGACTATATTTATTGATACACTCAGTAAATTCAAAATGATGATTCTACTAAACTAAAAATGCCCCACTTTGCAGTGAGGCATTTTTTATGTCAAACGATTAACGTTTATTATTTCTTTTTTTCTTCACGACCTAATGGTTTGCTTTTTGCAAAGTCAACCAATACTGGTGCAGCAACGAAAATTGAAGAGTAAGTACCAGTGATAACACCAATTAACATAGCGAATGCGAAACCTCTTGTTACTTCACCACCAAAGATGAATAAGATCAAGATAGTTAAGAATACGGTTAATGAAGTCATAATGGTTCTGCTTAAAGTTTGGTTAATTGCTTTATTAATGATAGTTGCATTATCAGCCCCTTTCATTAATTGACTGTCCTCACGGATACGGTCATATACAATTACGGTATCGTTCATAGAGAATCCAATTACTGTCAATATCGCAGCAATAAAATGCTGATCAATCTCTAATGGGAATGGAACTACTTTTCTTAAGAAACTAAATACAATCAATGTTACTAATACGTCATGTAACAAAGAGAAAATAGTACCTAAAGAATATCTCCAATCACGGAAACGGATGAAGATGTATAAACAAATAGCAATCAAAGCGAATACTGTTGCTTTAGTAGCACCTGCCTTTAAGTCATCAGAAATAGTTGGCAATACTGTTTGAGAACTTTGCTTGTATTGAGTATCAAACTCTTTATAAGTAGTTCCTGCTGGTAAATGCTTAGCTAAACCTTTGAATAATAATTCTTCTACTTCTTTATCAATATTGTTTCCTTGCTCCTTAATTTTATAAGAAGTAGTAATATTAATTTGATTTTTAGTATCTACAGTTTTAATAATTGGAGCTTCCCCAAATACAGTTTTAAGTTCGTCTCTCACTTGGTCAATACTAACCGCAGTTTGAAACTTAACAGTATAGCTTCTTCCTCCAGCAAATTCAACACCTTCGTCGAATCCGTTAAAGAAACTTGCAATACCCATTACTAACACTACTGCTGACAACATGTATGCATACTTTCTGAACTCAATAAATTTAAAGGAAGCGTGTTTGAATACATTTCTTGAAACTGCAGTAAAATATTCAAAGTGTCTATTCTTACTTGTATAGATATCTGTGATTAAACGAGATACTAAGATTCCACAGAACAATGATAATAAAATACCAATAATTTGTGTTGTAGCGAATCCTAATACTGGACCTAAACCAAAGTAAGCTAAGATACAAGCAGTTAAAAGGGTAGTAACGTGTGCATCCAATACTGGAGACATAGAACGCTTATATCCGTCTGTAACTGCTAATTGATAGCTCTTACCTTTTGTTAATTCCTCTTTGATTCTTTCAAATATAATTACGTTAGTATCTACCGCCATACCAATAGTTAATACTAAACCGGCAATACCTGGTGCAGTTAAAGTAAATCCTAAAGCACTTAATATACCAATGGTAAATAATAAGTTTAAGATTAAAGCAATGTTTGCAACCCATCCACCTGTGTTAAAGTATAATAACATTAAAGCGAAGATCACTAAGAATGAAATCCCAAAAGCCATCATACCTCCGTTTACAGAAGCTTTACCTAATGTTGGACCAACTTGTTGCTCTTGTACAATTTTTGCTGGAGCTGGTAATTTACCACTCTCTAATATTTCAGCTAAGTCTTGTGCAGTTTTTAAGCTATAGTTTCCAGAGATTGAAGAATTACCTGTAGTAATTGCATCATTCACATTTGGTGCAGAATAAACGGTGTTATCTAATACAATTGCTAAAGGCTTGCCAACATTTTTAGATGTCATTTTAGCCCAGATAGTTGTACCAATTTTATCCATATTCATTTTGATAGCTACTTTACCGCGCTCGTCAAAATCTTGTGCTGCATTAGCAACGTGATCACCTTCTAATTCAGCTTGACCATTGTCTAATGTTTTGATTGCATAAACAGGAAGTACATCCTTAGTTTTTACATCAGCTTCTTCTTCCACTTTACCATACATAAATACTAAGTTCGATGGGAATTTAGATTTTACTTCTGGCATAGCTAAATAAGCATTTAATTTAGCAGTGTCTTTTTTCAAAATATATCCAATTTCACCTGGGTAAACATATTGACCAGATTTACCTTGATAAGGTTGAGTAAATTGAACTGTTTTTAATAATGGATTTTTATTCGCACTTACTTTGCTTGTATCTAATTTAGCAGTTGCATTGGTATCAACGATACCATTTAAACTTGCTTCAATTGCTTTGTCTGCAGCGATAATACCATTTTGAAAATCTTTATTTTCAAAAGTATATACTTCGAAGAACTGCAAATTCGCGGTTGATTGTAAATAAGAACGCACTCTTTCTTTATCGGTAACACCAGCTAATTCAATTGTGATGATTCCTTTAGCAGGATCTGGATTGATATTAGGAGAAGCTAAACCGAAACCGTCAATACGTGTTCTTAAAATTTTATAAGTATTATTGAAGGCAATAGTTGATTGTTCTTTTAAGTAAGTAGCTACAACATCGTCAGACGCATCAAACTTTAATTTACCGTTACTTCTTGCTGCAAATAATGGAGCTAATTTTCCAGTAGGGTTGATACGAGTAAATTCTTCTCTGAACAATGTTATTAAATCAGCACGACTATTTGCTTTTTTAACAACAGCATTAGATAAGGCAGTGTTAAATGAAGGGTCTTTAGTGAAATTCGCTAATGACTTAATTAAGCCATCAAGGCCTACTTCCATCGTTACGCTCATACCACCTTGTAAATCAAGACCTAACATAAGTTCTTTCTCTTTAGCTGAACCATATGTGGTTAAGCCAAAAGCCAACTTAGTGTCTTTTGTACTGTCTAATAAATGTTTGTAGTATGCTTTTTGAGCATCACTAACACTGTCCTTGTATAACAATTGTTCTTCTTTGTCACTTGGATACATTTGTTCAGCTGTAGGTAATTTTTTTACCCAAGCAGTTGCTTTGGCTTCCATTGCATTTTCGTGGCTTTTTACGAACCAAGTAAACGACAATTGGTAAAGACAAATTAAAATAAGCGCAAATGTAAAAAAGCGCACTAATCCTTTGAGTTGCATAATAGTATGGTTAACTTTTTTAAGTCGGCAAATATAATGGAAAGAGGTTAAAAAACGCCCCTTTACCGATTATTTTCCTACTTCAAAATGATATCGAAAAATAGAGGAGAATTTGCTGGTATTGATCCATTTGCTTGAGATCCATAAGCAAGTGAAGATGGGATCAATATTTTGATATGACCACCTTTACCAATTTTAGGAACCACAATTTGCCAGCCTGTCACTAATTGACTTAAAGATGCTGTAAATGTTCCTGCATCAAACTGTGTCCCAGTTAATAGTTTACCTGTATAAGTAATTGATAATGATTCACATAGGTTAACTTTAGTACTAGCCCCAGGAGTTATAATTTGATATAAAATACCGCTTGAATCAATTGTATAACCAATACTGTTTGCTGTACAATATGCCACCATAGCTGCTCTTTGTGTTGCATTTTCGTCCTTTGTATAGTTTGCGGTTAATTTACAAGCTTCCGTTTTACTACAAGCGCTGATTGAAAAAATGCCAAAT
>CALPWK020000069.1 GCA_943327245.2 Comamonas sp. lk
GCACGTCCAATATCATATTTTGAATCAAATGATTGAACACTTCGAATAAATTGCGCCAATGATTCTTGTAATCTATTTTCGGTTATTATAGTATCTCCATATGAAAATTTGAATAATTCCTTATAGTATCCAATGCCAGTTAGTTTATTCAAAAGTGTCGACATTGTGCCTCTTCCATTCAATCCACTAAAGCCCATCTCTGCGTGATCCTGAATAGGCATTGTAGTTTGTATCTCAAGTGTTGCTGCTCTTTCGTTCCAGAAAAATTTACTTTCTTCTGCAAATCTACTATTCACTAGACGCATAGCATGTCTTACTGTTAATCCAGACAGAACTCCATCACTTTGGACTGCAGTGTCTCCAAAAGCAAATTTTTGATTATGACAGCTACTGCATGAAATGGTATTATCAACACTTAAGTTTTTATCATAAAATAAAACTCTTCCTAGTGTGGCTTTGGCATCTGTAATAGGATTGGCTGTCCCATTGTCTTTTTGAATATAATTAGGTTTATTTTGATTTGCATAATTAAATAAACTTGTAGGGTCAATATTGGCTCCAAATGCAATTTTTATATTAGCATAAGGGTCGACTGTTTTTGTTGTTGCCACCACAACTGTACTTGTTGCAGGGGTAGTTATAATGCTACTTAAGCTATCTGTTTTAGAGCAACCTATTGCTATTACAGTAATGATTACAGTGGAGAGGATTGTTTTTGTAATTTTTCGCATATGATTGTCTTAATGATAGTTATAAATTATGAATAACGCTCATTAAGACAATAATAAGATAGTTCGGTTTAATTAACTAATACCTTTTCTATTTTCTTTAACAAATTTGATAGTTCTGTTTACTTCTGAATTGTATCCTTCTTGAATATATTCAACAATAGGTATCCCATTAATGCACCATAAAGGGTACTATTAATAGGCTTAGAGGTAATCATACAAGTGCCACTGGCACAGCCAATGAATTTGTAATATAAAAAACCTGCAAGTGCACCTATTAAAGCGCCTATTATACTCAACTTGTTTTTATTTATCCAGCTTGTCATATTGTTAGTTTGGATCATATTGTAAGTTTAGGCTAATTATCTAATTTTTCCAACAAGTACATTCCAGGGCCCTCCATTATACACCTCTACTCCGGCTCCTTTTAAAATTGATTTTGCCATACTACTTCTTGCACCACTTTTGCATACTGTAATAATAGGTTTACCTATTTTTTTTATAGCAGCAACCTCTCTTTGGATTTTATCAAGTGGAATGTTCTTCGATCCTTGGATATGACCGCCGTCAAACTCTTGTGGCGAACGAACGTCTATTATAACAGCACCATTTTCCTTTAATGCTTTAAAGTTTACACCAGGCCCGAAAATATTTTTAATAAAGCTAAACATATTAGTTATTGTTTAAAATGTTATTTAATGTAAAAATTCCACCACCATTATAAGTTTCTGTAATTCCATTTTGTTGTAAAACGCTTGTAGCTATACCACTTCTCCCGCCACTTAAACAATACACTAAAATGGGCTTAGGGAGTTCTGCAATTATTTTAATTTGTGATTCAAGTGTGTCCAGTGGAATATTTACAGCTCCTTGTATATGATCTTCTTCAAATTCCATCTGACTTCTAACGTCTAGTAGGGTGCCTTTTTTCTCTTTAATTTGTTGAATTATCTTTTGCATATTTTTAATTTACTATGCAAAAATCAATATTTAATAGTTTATTGATTGTGATATTTATCACAAAGAGGTTTAATAATGGACAAAATAAGCTTTAGTAGAAGACTAGTCCTTTTTTATCCATTCGAATGAGTTTCTATTTAAGATAATCCATTGATGGTTTTCCATCTTTTTTAATAACCTACTAACAACCTCTCTTGAGGTATTTAAGTCATTCGCAATCTCCTGATGGGTTAATTTAAGCGTATTGCCAAACTGCTTTACTTGTCTCTTAATATAAAATTCAAGTCGCTCATCCATATTTTTAAAAGCAGTTTCATGTATAGTTTTAAGTAATTCTTCATACCTAAGTCGGTAGGTTCTTATAACAAAATAATGCCAACTTTTATATTCATTCAACCACTTGTCCATAAATTCTATTGGGATTGCTAAAAAACTTACGTCAGTAACTGCTTTTGCTAAAACTTGACTTTGCTCTAAATGATAATTACAAACCATGGTGACAGCACAAGCTTCTCCTGGATTCAGATGATACATAAAATACTCAGCTCCTTCTTCATTTTCCTGATATAATTTCACAGTACCTTCCACCACTAGCATGGTAGATTTAATATTTTGTCCCATTTTCAATAAAGTAGATCCTGCCGGAGCTGTTCTTAGTTCAGCGTGTTCTATAATTGATTCGTATAACCCATCCTCCCAATCGGGGAATAGTTGCTTTATCTGGTCTTTATTTAACATAACTATTTGAATTCATTGTGAAGATAATCCTAAATGTAATAAAAGTCACATATTATAAATCAAGCAGGTTTTAACTTTGTAAAAAATTAAGTGATGCAAAAATGGATTAATAAAATAGACTGGAGATTGACAATGCGTCTTATAATGGCAGCTTCTATGATTATTGTAGGATATCAAAGTAATGACACTATTCCTGCTATTTTTGGAGCAGGTCTTGCTATTTATGCAATTATTGGAGCTAAATATAAAATTGGGTGTGGTTATAATGGAGCTTGTGGTTATCCTCCTAAAATAAAATAAATTTTATGTCAACAGTAGAAACCTTCGGAACAATTATTAATGGCGATAAGCCTGTCTTAGTTGATTTTTTTGCTACTTGGTGTGGCCCGTGTAAAATGATGCCACCTATTTTAGAAAAAGTGCATGAAAAATTAGGTGAGCAAGTTCGTATTATAAAAATTGACGTGGACAAAAACCAAAAACTCGCTGCTGAATTAAATGTGTCAAGTGTTCCAACGCTAGCTATTTTTAAAAACGGGAAGATTCAATGGAGACAGCCCGGGGTGCAGCAGGCTAATGAATTAGTTGATTTACTTAAAAAATATATTGTTTAGCAAGTTGGTTAAAGCTTTTTAATTGATCTGCTATCCAAGCTTCGTCTTTCATTAATTCTTTTGCCATAATGTTCGCCACTATTGGTGCTGCTTCAATTGCGACACGTGCATCTAGGAATAAAAGTCGAATTCTTCTTGCTAAAATATCTTCTAATGTCATTGCCATTTGGTATCTAATGGCATAAATAATTTCTGCTTTAACGAAAAGGTATTTTGGATGAATCAAATTAGAAAGCGCAGGTTCTGTATTTTTTATTTGATTTAAGATTTCTAAGCGTGCTATTAAATTACCAATTGGCAAATTTGCAGTCATACATTTTTTTCTTTCTAATTTCGCAACAAATACAGCATTATTTACTGCGTCCTGTGCCATGCTTCTGTAGGTGGTCCATTTACCTCCAGTAATAGTAATAAGCCCACTGTTAGAGACTGTTAAGGAATGGGCTCTTGAAAGCTCTGCAGTTTTTGCTTTTGTTTTTTTATTGTTTACAAGCGGCCTTAAACCTACATAAACACTTAACACTTCATTTCTGCTAATGGTTTTTGTGCAGTATTTATTAAAATGTGTTAAAATAAAATCAACCTCCTCGCTTAAAGGCTTTGGTTCAATATGGATTGAATTCACAGGGGTGTCAGTTGTTCCTAGAATTACTTTTTGATGCCATGGCACTGCAAATAAGACACGTCCGTCGTTCGTTTTAGGGATCATCATGGCGGCAGTCCCATTAAAAAATTTATTATCTACAACTAAATGAATTCCTTGAGAAGGAGAAACAAATTCATGTTTGTGAACGTCGTCTAATTGCATTACTACATTTGTAAAGACCCCTGTTGCATTAATAACTACTTTTGCTTTTACAGGGTATGATTTTTTATTGATTACATCTTCAACTACTAGCCCGGTAATTTTACCTTCATCATCTTTTATAAAGTTGGAAGCTTTACAATAATTTAAAACATACGCTCCTTGTTGTACCGCAGTCATTGCCATTTCGATACATAATAAGCTATCATCAAACTGTCCATCGTAATACAAAACACCTCCATATAATTTTTCTGTATTAATGGATGGAATTTGCTGTGCCGTTTGTTTTTTAGATAAAAGTTTTGTTTTGCCTAGGGAAAGTGTGCCAGATAAGATATCATATATTTTTAATCCAATAGTATAAAACATTTGTTCCCATAAGCTATACACAGGAATTATAAAAGTTTGGATATGGGTTAAGTGTGGGGCATTTTTAAGTAAGTGCCCTCTTTCTCTAAGGGCTTCCATTACGAGACTAATATTTCCTTGTTCTAAATAACGAACTCCCCCATGAACTAGTTTTGTTGACTTACTGGAAGTACCCTTGGCGAAATCATATTGTTCAACCAATAATGTCCTATATCCTCTTGATGCAGCATCTATGGCACAGCCAACACCGGTAGCACCTCCTCCAATAATCACAATATCCCATATTGAATCTTTGGCTAATTCTTCTAGCATTATGCTTCTATCCATACTATTAAAGGTCCATCAACTTTTATATAATTCCATCAAATTATTTAATATATTTAAGATAACAATTCAAAGCCATGAAAAAATTCCATTTTGCGTTTTTGTTCTTATTATTCGCCTTTCAGACTTTTTCTCAAATACCGGAAGGCAAAACGGTAATTAGCTCCATTTACGTCTATGATTTAGCTGCGAAAAAATCTAACCTAATCACTAGAGAATTAAAATACTTTGAAGCCCCTAATTGGTCAAGAGACGGAAAGTATTTTTTGATTAATGCTTATGGAAAATTGGAGCGTATGTCTATGACAGGAGATCGACTAGGTGTATTGCCTACTGGCGATATCACCAATTGCAATAACGATCATGGTTATAGTTTTGATGGCAATGATTTATTTATTTCTAGTGCGATACCTGCTATAAAAACGGGTTCCTCTTTCATTTTCAAACTTCCAGCAAATGGAGGAATGCCTATACAATTAACCGAAAAGACTCCTTCTTATTGGCATGGTGTTTCTCCAGACGGTAAAACTATTGTCTATTGTGCCGAGCGTAATGGTAATTATGATGTGTATTCAATGAGTAGTAATGGGGGTCCCGAGACAAGGTTGACTTCCAATGAGGGATTAGATGACGGGCCAGAATATAGCCCCGACGGAAAGTATATTTATATTAATTCCTTTAGATCTGGGAGAATGCAAATATGGAGAATGGGGGCAGACGGTTCCAATCCAGAACAAATGACATTTGATAATAAATCCAATTGGTTTGCTCATATTGCACCTAACGGGAAAGTGGCTACTATTATTAGTTATGATGAGGACCAGGTTCAATCTCATCCTTTTGGTAAACAGGTTCGTATCCGTTTGCTCAATTTAAAAGACAAGTCCATTCAAGACCTAACTGGTCCATTCTTTGGGGGTCAAGGCACGATTAATGTTCCTTCCTGGTCACCAGATGGAACTAAGTTCGCTTATGTTAAGTATGAATTGTTCTAGAGAATTGAAACTTGCTACAAATTACTTTTAACAGTGGCTTGTCTTGGTATTATAAAATTTATCAAGTCATCCAATGTTATGTTTGCTCTTTCGCATGCGTCTTGTATATCCTCTCTTGAGACATTCGCTGCAAAGGTCTTTTCTTTAACTCTTTTTTTAGCACCTTTTAAATCCATTCCTTCATAACCATTAGGGCGCATTAAGGAATATGCGTGTATTAAGCCAGATAACTCGTCAAATGCAAACAACATTTTGTCCATATTTGTTACTGGTTCTACTCCAAAATGAATTGGACCGTGCGATGCTATAGCTCTTATAATTTCAGGATCTATATTATTTGACTCTAAGTGTTCTATTATTTTTTTGCAATGCAATGTTGGCCATTGATCCCAGTCGGCATCATGTAACAAACCTGCCATTTCCCATTTCCATTGTCCTGCTTCGTCAAGTAGTTCTATTTCTGCTGCCCAGCATTTCATTAAATGAGCCACCTGTAACATATGAACTTTTAATTTGGGATTTAATACCCACTCATTAAAAAGGTTTTCTGCTTGCGCTCTGCTAAATACATTTCCTATATTGCTAGTATTGCCAAATTGAGATCTCCCTAGTTGAAGCGACATGGTTTATTTATTTCCTTAAAGTTAGGAAAATTAAGATTCTGTAGGAGCAATCATACGAACATATAAATCCTCCACTTTTTTTCTTGCCCATGGAGTTTTACGTAAAAAAGTAAGGCTGGACTTGATGCTTGGATTGCTATTGAAGCAATTTATGGGAATATGCTGCCCCAATACTTCCCAACCAAAGTACTTTTGTAATTCAGTAACAATAAATTCTAGTGTTTTTCCATGTAATGGGTCCTTGGAAGCTTGTTGCATATACAATATTAAGTAATTTGCCTTTATGAATGGACATCGATATTTTATTTTGCATAAACCAATTAATATGGTGTCCCAATTTGTAAGTAGTCATGCCGTTAGATTACTTGGGGACTTGGATTTTAAATTCCCAGAGGGCACGCACGCGATTGGCCGACTTGACCAAAATTCAGAAGGTTTATTACTACTTACCACTAATAAGAAAGTCACTAAATTATTATTTCAAGGAGCCGTTCCGCATAAAAGGACTTATTGGGTCCAGGTGAAAAACAAAGTAGCAGCGTCTTCAATTGAAAAACTAGCTGCAGGTATTGAAATAAGTGCTCCGAATGGCACACTGTATACAACTACTCCTTGTGAAATTATACTCATATCCGATCCTAATTTAAAACTAGACCCAGCATTTGCTTTACATGAGAACGTAATTACAAGTTGGTTAAGTATTACACTTACCGAAGGGAAGTTTCATCAGGTTAGAAAAATGGTTGCTGCAGTGCACCATAAATGTTTACGACTTATAAGAGCTTCCATTGAATCTATAGACCTGGAAGGGATAGCTGCTGGCGAAGTGCATGAAATAGAAGAGGAAGTTTTTTTTGAAAAACTACGATTGAATGCCATTAATTAGCATATTCTTGGAAGTTGCTCGCCTGTCAAATAATTTACTACTCGTTTTCCGCCAATTCTACTTTTCATAATTACTTTACCAGGATGTGTTGTAGTTACTTCGCCAATAATAGCAGCATTGATTCCATTTTCGTCTGCTCTTAAGGAAGCTAAGAAATCATTTGCAATTTCTTTTTTCACAACTGCTAAAAATAATCCTTCATTTGCAACATACATAGGGTCAAGTCCTAGCATTTCGCAAGCACCCTCCACACTTTCGTTTACTGGGATTAAATTTTGCTCTAAATAAAAACTCAGTTGTGTCAATTCGGCAACTTCATTCAAAACAGAAGCGATGCCACCTCTTGTAGGGTCTCTTAAAAATTTTATGTCATTTCCATATTGTGCTATTAATTTTATCACAGTGTGGTTTAAATTAGCCGAGTCACTTTGAATTGTTGTTTCAAATTCTATACCTTGTCTTAAACTCATTATAGCAATACCGTGGTTAGCTATATTACCACTCACTATTACCACGTCTCCCTCCTTAATATTATTATGATGAATATTCGCCTTTGGGTGAATCACTCCAATGCCGGAGGTGTTAATAAAAATTTTATCTCCTTTCCCTTTTTCAACTACTTTAGTATCCCCTGTAACAATTTTAATATTTGCTTTATCTGCAGCATTTTTTATACTTACCAATACCTCCCAAAATTCTTTCATCGTAAAACCTTCTTCTATAATAAAACCTAATGAAAGATATTTTGGCTCGGCGCCACACATACTAATATCATTCACCGTGCCATTAATTGCCAAGTCTCCAATATTGCCCCCTGGGAAAAATATAGGGGAGATTACATAACTGTCTGTACTGAAAGCCGTCTTTCCATGTAACTCAAAAATTGCTCCATCATGTTGTTGGTCTAACAAATCATTTTTTAAAATATCAAATACCCCACTTTGTAAAAATTTATGTGTTAAAAGACCGCCACTACCATGCCCCATAGTAATTACGTCAAAGTCAAATTTTGGCATTGGACATTGTAGATTCATTTTTATTTTATTTTCTGTTGACATGACTTGGTTTGTGATTATTAGCATTAGCTTATTGTTATAAATCAAGATAAAATTATAAGTCTTATTATACAGCTGCTTCGTTTACCCCAGCGTAATGATAGTAGGCAGCACAAGCGCCTTCGCTACTCACCATTGGCGCCCCTAATGGGTGCTCTGGTTTACATTTGATTCCAAAATTGGGACATTGCCTAGGTTTTTTTAGGCCCTTCATAATTTCCCCACTAATGCATTCTTTATTCTCTTCTGCAAATGGAATGTCAATATCAAATTTCACTCTTGCATTAAATGCTTTGTAGCGGTCATTTACTTCATAGCCACTTTGTGGAATATTTCCAATACCTCTCCAAACTCTATCACTTACTTCAAATACTTTTTGAATTGTTTCCTGTGCCATTTTATTACCCTCGCGTTGAACACTTCTTGCATATTGGTTTTCCACTTTATACTCTCCCTTTTCTAATTGTGTAACAGCCATTAAAATACCTTGTAATAAATCCACAGGCTCAAATCCTGTTACTATCATTGGGCATTGGTATTTCTCGGCAATAGGGTAGTATTCGTCAATTCCCATTATAGTGCACACATGTCCGGCAGCCAAAAATCCATCTATCTTGTTTTCATCATCACTCAAAATAGCCTCCATGGCAGGCGGCACTAATACATGAGAAGCTAAAATGCTAAAATTAGTCACTCCAAGCTGATCTGCATGTACCACACTCAATGCATTGGCAGGGGCTGTAGTTTCAAATCCAACCGCAAAAAATACAATCTCTTTTTCTGGGTTTTGTTTTGCTAATTGCACTGCTTCTAATGGGGAATACAAAATCCTTATATCTGCACCTTCTGCTTTTGCTTCCAATAAACTTTTCTTACTTCCAGGTACACGAAGCATATCGCCAAAAGAGCATAATATCACATTTGGTTGCAGGGACAAATAAATGGCTTCGTCTATTACGCTTACACTGGTTACACATACTGGACAGCCTGGCCCATGAACCATCGTAATATTGGCAGGTAGCATATCTAAAATTCCATTCTTTACCAAGCTATGGGTTTGTCCACCACAAATCTCCATTAAAGTCCAAGGCTTTGTAGTGATACGGTGAATCTCTTCCAAGTAGGCAGTTACTAATTCCGGGTCTCTATATTCAGATAAAAATTTCATGGTTCATTTTTTAAATTTCAATTACTTTATATTGATGGAATCTCTAGTTCTTCCACTTCTCCCATATCCTTTAAATACTTAAAAGTCAATTTAGCTTCTTCTTCATCAACTACGCCAATGGCAACGCCCACATGTACTAAGACATAATCATCAACCTTAGCTTCTGGTACCATAAATAAGTTTACTTCTTTTTGGATACCTCCAAACGAGACCTTGCCTGTTCTAAAAGTATCATCAAGCTGTGCAGTTATGGCTATTAACTTTCCTGGTATTGCTAAACACATAATTTTGTTGTTTTTGATTTAAATAATAAGCAATCTGGCCTAATGAAATACCCTCGTCATTAGGACTTACATTTTTATGAAAAAATAAGGTCTTTGTTTTTCCTGCGCTTTCGATAAGGGTGTCTACTAATAAAGCATTTTGAAATACGCCACCACTAAATGCTAATTGATTAATGCCATTATAATTACTAAGTTGAATGATAAGTTCTACAAGGCTATTAAAAATTTTTCTTGCAATAAAGCGCTTCTCTTTTCCTAAGTTTATATCAAAAATAAATGCAAACATAAATTGCTGCCATTGAATACCGTTTTCTTCAATTTCGAAATTATAATATGCTTTATGAGGCTTGCTATTTCTAGCCATTGCTTCTAGTTGCATTACTGCTTCGCCTTCAAAATTTGTTTTATTTAAAATACCTAATAGACAAGCAAGACCGTCTAAAAAACGACCCATACTGCTAGTCTGTAATTCGGCAGGTTGCTTTAAAATTTTTTGATAATATTCCCACTCATGTGCTGTAAAGGCATCTTTTATTAGCACATCCTCGTTGATTTGTTTTAATAAACTTAAAGCAGACAGTCTTGGCTCTTTACTCATTTTGTCTCCTAGTAAAACAGGAAAATAATTAAGATGAGCAATTCTTAAAAAAAAACCTGC
>CALPWK020000070.1 GCA_943327245.2 Comamonas sp. lk
AAGCACTTTTAAAATTAGGAATTTTTGAAAGTTTTTTATGTGTCATGAGTTATTTGATGGCTAAACTATTTCCAGTTAAAGATCCTCAGAATTTTGAAGACTGGGTTACTAATCAGTTTGGTAAAAGATTATTTAATATTTTTTTCAGAACCTATACAGAAAAAGTTTGGGGTATCCCTTGTAAAGAAATTTCTGCAGACTGGGCAGCACAACGTATTAAAGGTTTGTCTTTAAGTAGTGCAGTTTGGAATGCTTTATTTAAACCATCAGGTAAAAAGAGTAAAGGAGATGTGATTAAAACATTGATTGACTCTTTCCGTTATCCAAAACGTGGTCCTGGCATGATGTGGGAGGAATGTGTTGTGAAGAGTAAAGCATTAGGAGTTAAAATCGAGATGAATACAGGCGTTAATAAAATTGAGCGTCAAGAAAATAATACTTGGAAAGTTTATACCACAACAGGAGCTGTATTAGAAGGCTTTGATTATGTATTGTCTTCTGCGCCTATGCGTGAATTAATCCCAGCAGTAGCGCCTGCATTCCCAGCGCCTGTCTTATTTGCGGCAAGTCAATTAAAGTATAGAGATTTCTTAACAGTAGTATTGATTTGTAAGGATCAAGATGCATTTAGTGATAACTGGATTTATATTCATGAGCCAAATGTGAAAGTGGGACGCATTCAAAACTTTAAGTCATGGAGTCCATTTATGGTTCCAGATCCAGAAATGGCTTGTTATGGTTTAGAATATTTCTGTTTTGAAGGAGATGGCTTATGGACCAGTAGCAATGAAGATTTAATTGCATTAGGTACTAAAGAGATTGATCAAATTGGCTTAACTAAGCCATCTGCGGTGGTAGACGGTTATGTAGTGAGACAACCAAAAGCTTATCCAGTATACGATCATGAATACAAGGATCATTTGAATGTAATTCGTGAAGCATTGAAGCAATACAAGGGTTTATATTTAGTAGGCCGTAATGGTATGCATAAATACAATAACCAAGACCATAGTATGATGACAGCCATGTTAGCTGCTAAGAATATAATAGCAGGTAAGGAATTGTTTGACCTATGGGATGTGAACGAGGACGCTGAATATCATGAGGGTGGTGACAGAGGTGCTGCAGCAGGAATTGTTGGCCGCGCCGTTCCAGAGAAAATAGTGAATTAAGTTTTATTTAGCTGAGTCACTAACTTAATAGCCCCATAAAAACATTAGAGTTGGATATTAGGAGTTTTATATTTCATAAAAACTCCTAATATCCATACTTTCCTTTCCAACGTTCACTTAAGAATTTTTTAAGTTCTTGTTCTCTTGCATTTTTCTGTGGCTGAAATAATGTAGTGCCTTTTATTTCGTCAGGTAAATATTCTTGTTCTAAGAAATTATTTTCACCCTTATGAGCATATTGATAGTCTTTTCCGTAAGACAAGTCCTTCATTAGTTTTGTAGGGGCATTACGTAAATGTAATGGTACTGGAAGGTTGCCAGTTTTATTCACTAAGGACAAACTTTTGTCAATAGCTTCTATTGCTGCATTGCTTTTTGCAGAACTTGCTAAGTAAATGGCACATTGTGAAAGTATAATTCTACTTTCCGGATAGCCTATTTTATTGACTGCATCAAAACAGCTATTGGCTAATAAAAAAGCATTAGGATTTGCATTGCCAATATCCTCGCTCGAAAAAATCAACATACGTCTAGCTATAAATTTCACGTCTTCTCCACCTGCGATCATTCGGGAAAGCCAATAGATAGCTCCATTAGGATCAGAACCACGCATACTCTTAATAAAAGCAGAAATGATATCGTAATGCATTTCTCCATTCTTATCATACAATGCAATATTAGTTTGAGCTACTTCCATTACCCAGTCATTAGTTAAAATTAATGGGTCCTTGGATTTGGAACTGCCTATCAATGCTTCTACCGATAGTTCTAGTAGATTTAAAAGTTTGCGGCCATCACCGCCAGACAGTTGAAACAAAGCTTCTGTTTCTTTAATTTCAATTATATGTTTTTTAAATAAATCGTCTTTTTGAATTGCTTGATGCACTAATTGTGTCAATCCTGTTTTGTCCAACGCTTTTAAAATAAAAACCTGACATCTACTCAGTAAGGCACTATTTACTTCAAAGCTTGGGTTCTCTGTAGTAGCTCCAATTAATGTAATAATACCTTTTTCAACAGCACCTAATAATGCATCTTGTTGACCTTTATTGAATCGGTGTATCTCGTCAATGAATAAGATGGCACCATTCTTTGTTTTAGCTTCTTCTATAACTTCTCTTAATTCTTTAACACCGCTGCTAATGGCACTTAGCTGGTAATAGGCGCTATTAAAAGTAGTTGCTATAATATTCGCTAATGTTGTTTTACCAACGCCAGGAGGTCCCCATAATATCATGGAAGGCACTTTGCCTTTTGCAATTGCTTTTTGTAAAACACTATTTTCTCCAGACAAGTGTTCTTGTCCAACTAGGTCAGCAAGGGTTTGCGGACGTAATCTCTCGGCTAATGGGATGGAAGGATTCATCTGTATAAAGATACAAAATAAGCAGGGCTACTTGAACAGGTGGTCATATTGTTTAACAAGTCTTAGGGTGGTTCTAATGTGAATCAAACCAATCATGCCTGTTATTAATAAGAATACTGCTGCCACTTTCAATACCGATAAAATTAAGGCTGCGGTAGCTTCCGGCGGTAAGCCAGGTTGTTGTAGCATTAATTCGTCGATATATTTTAATAAAGTCATGTCAGACGACAATAGTATACTAATAGAATTTATAAAGAATAAGCTACATAGAAATAAACTTACATAAGCGTTTGCTTTTATCCAGTCTTTTAATCGACTGCTCAATTCCTGCTCTTTTTCTACCCCTTGTTTTAAAAACTTAAAACTTGCAAAAGTATAAATTACTAAACAAGCAATTACAAATACAAAAATGAGTAAACTTGGATTCGTAATGGATGACAATAGAAATATGCCGTCTAGAAATCCAAAAAATAAAGATATAGGTATTAAAAAGTAGGAGAGTACCGTATACAATTTTAAATTATTGAGCATACTTCTATTTTAAATTTAATTTGATATGTAATTCTTCAAATTGCTTGTCGTCAATAGTACTTGGCGCATCTAACATCACATCACGTCCACTATTGTTTTTAGGGAAAGCAATAAAGTCTCTGATACTCTCACTGCCTCCTAATAAAGCACATAAGCGATCAAAGCCAAAAGCAATACCACCATGTGGAGGAGCACCATATTCAAAAGCACCTAATAAGAATCCAAATTTATGGTTTGCTTCTTCGGGCGTCATACCTAATGCGGCAAACATTTTTTCTTGTAGGTTTCTTTGGAATATTCTGATAGAACCACCGCCAATTTCATTTCCGTTTAATACCATATCATAAGCATTGGCTTTGATATTAGCATAAGGGTGTTCTAAGTATTTTGCAGCATCCTTAATTTCAGGAGCATTGTTAATCATAATGTCAATATGATCAGGCTTAGGAGAAGTAAAAGGATGGTGTCTTGCTACCCAACGGTTGCCTTCTTCATCATATTCAAATAATGGGAAATCCATTACCCATAATAATCTAAATTCATCTTCTTTACGGAATCCTAATTGTTTTCCTAATTCTAAACGTAATTCACTAATTGCTTTACGTGTCCTTTCTTCTGCGCCAGCTAATATTAAAATTAAGTCTCCTGCTTTTGCATTGGCAGCTGCTGCAATTGCTTTTAATTTATCTTCTGAATAAAATTTATCTACACTGCTTTTAAAAGTGCCGTCTGTATTACATTTTATGAATACTAAACCTTTCATGCCAATTTGTGGACGCTTAACCCATTCTGTTAATTCGTCCGTTTGCTTACGAGAATACTCACTACAACCTGGTGCAGCAATAGCAATAACGGTTTCTGCTTCATCAAATACTTTAAAGTCAACACCGTTAATTAAAACAGATTGATCTGCTTTATCTGAGAATACATGTGCTGGCTTTTTCAAATTACACAGGTCCATTCCAAAACGAATATCTGGCTTATCATTTCCATAATTCCACATAGCGTCTTCCCAAGTCATTCTTTGCACTGTGTCTGTGTAATCTATATTCTTAACGTCTTTGAAAATGCTTTTAATTAATCCTTCAAACATATTTAAGATATCTTCTTGTTCTACAAAGCTCATCTCACAGTCAATCTGTGTAAACTCTGGTTGTCTATCGGCTCTTAAATCTTCGTCTCTAAAACATTTTACTATTTGGTAGTAACGGTCATAACCACTCACCATTAATAATTGCTTAAAAGTTTGAGGTGATTGAGGTAATGCATAAAATTCTCCTTCATTCATTCTACTAGGTACCACAAAGTCACGAGCCCCTTCTGGAGTAGACTTAATTAAAAAAGGCGTTTCAATATCCATAAATCCTTTCTCATGTAAGTAATTTCTTGTTGCACGGTTTACACTATATCTTAATTCAATATTCTTCTTAACTGCATTTCTTCTTAAATCTAAATAGCGATATTTCATTCTAATATCATCTCCTCCGTCTGTGTCATCCTGAATCGTAAATGGAGGAACCATAGAAGCGTTTAATATTTTATACGATGCCACTTTTATTTCAATTTCGCCAGTTGCAATATTTAAATTTTTACTAGAACGTTCAATAACAGTTCCCATTACTTGAATCACAAATTCACGGCCCAAAGGTTGCGCATCCAGTTGTTGTTGTAACTCTTCCCCCATTAATAACTGAGTAATTCCATAACGGTCTCTAAGGTCCACAAAATTGATGGCACCAAATTTACGAATGGTTTGAACCCAACCAGCTAAGGTTACTTGTTGATTAACAGACTGAATATTTAATTCTCCACAATGGTGTGTACGATACATATGAAACTATTGAAATATGATAGGAGTGCAAATATAGCCCAATTCCCATAAATTATACATCTTTGCAGCATGACAGCAGTTACAATATCACCAAAAACGAGACGAATCATATTATCGGGCTTTTTCTTCCTAACAGGCTTATGTTTTTCTAGCTGGGCTAGTCGTATTCCGGACATTAAATTACAGTTGGGTTTAAGTGATGGTGCTTTTGGTGGATTGTTGTTTTTTCTTCCTATTGGATCTTTTTTGGGTATCCCAATATCAGGCAGTTTAACTTCAAAATATGGAAGTAAAAAAATCGTAACAGTAGCAGCTATTATTTATCCAATTACTTTAGTGAGTTTAGGTATTGCGACAAATACTTTTCAATTAGCTATTTGTTTATTTTTATTTGGGATGGCGGGGAATATGTTTAACGTATCAGTGAATACACAAGCAGCTGCACTATCAAAATTATTTGAGAAAAGCATTATTTCCATGTTCCATGGTTTTTGGAGTATGGCTGGATTTGTAGGTGGATTATTAGGTGGTTTTTTTGTAGCACAGTCTATTTCACCATTGCAACAATTTTCAACAGTTGCCATTGCAGGATGGGTCTTTTTATTTTTCTCACACAGTTATTTACTACCAAGTGAAACCAATAAACAATCAGTTGGTAAAATGTGGGCTAAGCCAAGTCCATTAATGTTGCAATTTGGATTGGTAGCTTTGAGTAATATGATTTGTGAAGGGATGATGTTTGACTGGAGTGGTGTATACTTTCAAAATGTAGTAAAAGTAGCAGACGAATGGCGCACTATTGGGTATATTAGTTTTATGGCATGCATGACCACGGGTAGAATGTTTGCCGATCAGTTAATAAATTATTGGGGTGCAAGAAAGCAATTAATTTTAAGTGGCTTGATTGTAACTTTTGGACTTATTGTAGCAGTAGCATTCCCACACATCATCATTAGTAGTATAGGATTTATGTTAGTAGGATTTGGAGTATCCTCTGTAATACCTACTATCTATGGAACCGTTGGTAAAACCACCGAAGCAAGCAAAGTAAGTATTGCACTAGCTTCTGTTTCGTCGATAGGATTTTTTGGCTTTTTAATTGGTCCTCCAATTATTGGTTTTTTGTCCCAAGCCATTGGATTAAGATGGGCATTTTTGACCATTGCAAGTTTAGGTTTACTAACCTCTTTCCAAGCATACCGCTTAAAAAAATACTTATAGGGTAGAAGGTTCTTCCTTGTGTTTGGGTTTGTAAATAATATAATAATAAGCAAGTATTAATACACCTGTTACAAATGGGATCATGGCAAGTTGCTTCACTGTGACAGTATTAAAAACTACTATATTGTCAACTCCAAAAAATTCACTACACATCCAAAAGGAGTTAGCACTAATCCAAACGGTAATGGCAACATTATGACAAAGCTCCGAAAAAATTTGTCTTGTTCTCCATGCAATTATTATTGAGATAGCTAAGGTTGGAATAATCATTGCAACCCCTAAAGGTTTCCAAAACATGCACCAAGCTATATCTTTAAATAACCAAAAGACAATATGTAGATTTTCCATTTTACGATACGCAATTGGAATATGGTAAATCTCATTTTTTTGTTCGCTCATAGGGTCTGTTTTTGTATTTAAAATTACGCTTTAATTTTATTTTTAAATAATGGATTAAATCTTTGAACGTCGGCTTCTGCATGTATTGCTTGGCCTTGTTCGATATGTGAAATTAATTGTTTTGTGAAATAAGGTGCTAAAGAACATCCTTTTGTTCCCATGCCATTACAAATGCCTAATTGGGGCATATAAGGATGCATACCCACAAAAGGTCTTCTCTGTGTATTCGCCGGCCGAATGCCAGCTAAATGGTCCACAATGGTATAAGGAACCTTAAGCAAGCTATCTAATGCAGTAATCATTTTTTCTTTAAAAGCGGGGCTAGGTAAATCATTATCAAATGTCCATTCGTAATTGGATCCAACCCAAAATAAATCGTCCTTCCAAGGAACTATTGATACGTTGTTTTTGTATATATGAGTAGCAGGTAATTCCGGAATGCGAACTATTAATGCTTCCCCTTTATTGGGTGCAAAGGGAAGGCTATTAAAATATTTATTTTGCATACTATTATTGCCATCGCAAAAAATGACATAGTCTGCAGTAATATTTTTCCATTGTACTCCAGTTTTGAGAATTTCTAAATCTGCTATTTCAAATTTTTCATTGACTAAATGATGTTCTGAAATTAATTTAGTATTCCATTTTTGTAAAAGCGTATTCAAATCCAACCAATAACATTCATTTATTTGTCCTGTACCAAATGGCATTTTAAAATAACCAATCCAGTCTTCCATTTTATTTTGTGCCAAATACACATTATCATGCGTCAAACGAAATTCAAAGCTCTCCTTCATTTGTTCAGAAGGATGTATTGTAATAACAGGTGCGTGTTGTATAATGGTTTCACCAATTTCTTTTCCAATTTGAGTATAGGCATCAATGGCGAAAGGTAGTAATTCGTCAATCATCCATGTTTGAACAATACGTCTACCCGTAACCGGATTAATAACACCACTCGCAACTGATGAAGCAGAGGGGGTAGCCGCGTCATTAATTATTTTAAAAGGGATAGATTGTTGTGATAAATAATAACTCATCCAAGTACCTACTAGTCCTTGTCCTATAATTAAATAGGAAACCTTTTCATTTGGTAGATACTTCATAGAACAAATTTACAATAAAAAATCCCTTAACATTTTAATGCTAAGGGATTCGTATAAAAATCGCTTATTTAAAAGCGAAGTTAAAATATTACTTCTTTAATGCAGCAGCCATTGTTTTTCCAATGTCTGCAGGGCTAGCACATACGTGAATACCACATGCAGCCATAATTTTCATTTTAGCTTCTGCTGTATCGTCTGCACCACCAATGATTGCACCAGCGTGACCCATACGACGTCCTGGAGGCGCTGTTTGACCAGCGATAAATCCTACTACAGGTTTTCTCAAATTGTCTTTAATCCAATTAGCAGCGTCTGCTTCCATGCTACCACCAATTTCACCAATCATAATGATACCTTCTGTTTCAGGGTCGTTCATTAATAATTCAACCGCTTCTTTTGTAGTGGTTCCAATAATTGGATCGCCACCAATCCCAATAGCAGTGGTAATACCCAAGCCAGCTTTCACAACTTGATCTGCTGCTTCGTATGTTAAAGTACCGCTCTTTGAAACGATACCAATAGTTCCTTTCTTGAAAATAAATCCTGGCATGATACCCACTTTTGCTTCATCAGCAGTGATAACACCTGGACAATTGGGTCCTATTAATCTTGTTGTTTTTCCTTGTAAAAAGTTTTTCACTTTCACCATATCCTGAACTGGAATACCTTCTGTAATACATACCACTAAAGCGATACCTGCATCACCCGCTTCCATAATTGCATCCGCTGCAAAAGCAGGAGGTACAAAAATGATACTTACATCGGCACCTGTATTTTTTACAGCGTCAGCAACCGTATTAAAAACGGGTCTATCTAAATGCGTTGAACCACCCTTGCCTGGAGTTACACCACCTACTAACTGAGTACCATATTCTATCATTTGACTTGCATGGAAACTGCCTTCTGTACCGGTAAAACCTTGTACAATAACCTTCGAATTTTTGTTAACTAATACTGACATGAGGACTGAATTTGTTATTTGTGCCGCAAAAATAGGCTAAAACCACTTTTTTTACCCTTATTTTCCAACAAAAATTCTAGGTTTTTTTATAAATGGCTTGCAAGTAGTACTTTTGTCCTTCGCAAAGACAAAACAAAAATTAAATTTATGGCAACAACATCAGACATTAGTCGTGGGATGATCTTGAAATTAGACAATAACTTATATACTGTGGTTGAGTTTGGAGAGAATAAAACGGCTCGTGCAGCTGCAAAAATCTGGGCTAAATTGAAGGGGGTGGACAATAAGAGATCTATTGAAAAGACATGGAATAGTGGTGAAACCATTTATCCAGTGCGTGTTGAAAAGAAGACTTTCCAGTTTTTATACAAGGACGATAGCGGTTATAACCTTATGAATAACGAAACTTTCGAACAAATCGTTATGGCGGAGGAGATGATTGACGCTCCTCAATATTTAATTGAAGGTGCAGAAGTATTCGTTTTTATGAATACAGAAACCGAATTGCCAATTGGTGCTGAATTGCCGGAGAAAATTGACGTATTGATCACTTATTGTGAGAATGGCGTGAAAGGGGATACAGCAACTCGTGCTTTAAAGTCGGCTACATTGGAGTCTGGTGCAACTATTATGGTTCCTTTATTTGTAAATGAAGGGGAGAAAGTTAAGATTAACACTAAAAATGGCGAATACGTAGAAAGAGTAAAGTAATTTAAAACAGGCTTTTTTGAAATTTAAGCCTGTTTTAAATTACACTCTTATGATTTTTTAAAGAGCCCCCATAATTGGGGGCTCTTTATTTACTTTTAGGAAGATTTTAATAGATAATGGGAACCAAGCGTTCCCAATTTTTATGCACAAAATGGCCATTTTTGATAAAAAAAGCCTCATATTTTGTTATTTTTAATAAAAAAACCCCAATTTTACCCAAAATTGCCAAATATGGACTTAAAACAAATTCACGATTTAATCAAGGTGGTAAACAAGAGTAATATTGGAGAAATTAGCATCGAGGACAAAGATGGTAAAGTAACAATAAAGCAAAAAGAAGATAAAATCACCATGACATCGGCACCTGCTCAAATGTATGCAGCAGCTCCTGCCGCTGTCGCATTAGCACCTGCTGCTCCAGTAGTGGCGGCTCCTGCAGTTGCAGACAATTTAATTACGATTAAGAGTCCAATGATTGGAACTTTTTATAGAAGAGCTTCTCCTGACAAGCCATTTTTAGCGGAAGAAGGAACTGAAGTAAGCCCAGGGAAAGTGGTATGTATCATTGAAGCCATGAAATTATTTAACGAAATTGAGAGTGAAGTAAAAGGTACTATCGTTAAAGTATTGGTAGAAGATGCAAGTCCAGTAGAGTTTGACCAACCGTTATTTTTGGTACAACCTGCATAGGAACCTCCATTATCAAATTTCAACCCCAACAAATGTTTAAAAAGATATTGATAGCCAATCGTGGCGAGATTGCTTTGCGTATAATTAGAACTTGTAGAGAAATGGGCATCAAAACGGTTGCCGTTTATTCTACAGCTGACAAAGATAGCTTGCATGTAAAATTCGCAGACGAAGCGGTTTGTATA
>CALPWK020000071.1 GCA_943327245.2 Comamonas sp. lk
CGTCAAACTATCTTTTGTTTTATTGAGTAACTTTAGATACTGAAATGCTTTTGAAGCATTATCTGTTTTTTCATAATAAGAAACATACTGTTCATATAACTGTTGGCACAATCTAGTATCAATAACTTTAATTAACATCTCACTTGCCCTATTTAACAAAACTAATGCCTCATCATATCGCTGTTGTTCAATTTTAATTTTAGCTAAATTGGCATTAGCTCCAACATAAGTTTCCCATTCTTTATTTTTCTTACACAATTCAATACCTGTCTCCAAATACTTAATTGCGGAATCATATTTATGCATTGTCATAAATACAGATCCAGTATAACATTTTGCAATACCAATCCAAGTGCTATCCTTGTCCTTAAGTGCAATTGCTGTTGTAATAGATTGATAATAAAGCGCACTGTCATACTTTTGATACTTTTGATAAATAATACCAATTGCATTATTTGTCATTTTTTGTTCCCAAGTAATAGTTGACTTCTGCTTTGAAGCTAAGAGCAAATAAGGGAGTGCACTGTCTAAAATATTATAATCGTAATACAAAAAACCAATATCCATCATAATTCGATATAGTCCAGATACATTTTCATAGCCAACATTTCTAAAAATATTATTTGCTCGGTAAATATTTTCAAAAGCTTTTCCATATTTATTTCTGTGATAGCTAAATAAACCAATAGCATGGTAAGACTTGCCTAGTTCTACAATAAGCTTATTTTTTTCTGCAATTTTTTTTGATAATTCCAAATAGGATAACACTTTATTATCATCGCCCTTCCCTCTTGGCGGAAAAACATGTTCCTCGAATTGTGCTAATAAAACCAAACTAACCACCGAAAGTGTTGGATCATTATTTTGTGTTGCCCATCTAAGCAAATCATTCAATTCATTCTTCCCTGTTACAGAATCTAAATACTGAATATCCCTTAAATAGATTTTTCTAGTTAATTCTACACGTTCATTAGGAGATTTAGACTTAACGTTATCAAATCTACCTCCCGCATAAGCATAATTTGATAGTAAAATACTTATGCATAAGAAAAAGTAGCCAACTCGGATTTTAGAAATACCCATAACCCAAAAATAGAAAATATTCTACATATAATAACTCAAAATTTAGTCCATTTAATTTTTAAATTAATGATTATGGCATGCGGTTCTAAGTATAAGCAGTTATCAATCAATCTATAATAATACCATACTTGCCCAATAAGCCTCTTAGTTCACTGGTTGCATGTTTGGATTTCTTAATCTTGTTCCTATCAATATCAATTGAATAATTAATGGCTGTTCTAAAGTCTACTTTTTCAAGATTAGTTTGATCAAACACCGCATTTAATAAATCACAATTTTCAAAAACCGACCCACTTAAATCACATAAAGAAAAATCAACTTCACTCAAATTTGAATTTAAAAAAGAAGTGCTTTTTATTTTAGTCTTATAAAAAGAAGAATTAGTAAGTGTGCAATTATCAAATGATACAATTAATCCAAAATTATTAGTAGTGTCAAACTGTAAACCAATCATTTTGCAATCCTTGAATACAACGTCTCTAAATGCAGTATTATCTAGTTTGATCAAACTTAAATTAGTGCCAGTAAAATTACAATCAATAAAAATAAAGTTAGATAAATCAACATTGGAAAAATTACAATTCACAAAAGAACATTTTTCATACTCCCCTATAGCTATTGGCTCAATTGTAAAATTGACATTATCATACTCTATGCTTTCAAATACTTCCATAAAAAATTGCTTAATGATCTAAACCTGCTCTATTGACTGCAGATTATTAGGACCTTAAAGTTAACGTAATTAGGATTGCTGTCGCTTCGCTCCAGCTTCTAGGATTAGCTCACTCTGTTCGCTGATCCTAGAGTGGGTGGTACAAAATACGTCAGTAGTTACTTTTGAATCCTGAATTTCGGATTTTTTATTTTTTCTCTTTACTACAAGAGGCCTTGCCGAAGGCAACGAGTAGAATATAATTTAACGAACATTAAGCAAGCTTATGTTTGCAAATTATATTCTACTCGCGTCATTGCTACGCAATGATGCCTCTTGTAGTAGGGGCATAAAAAAAGCCAGTATTGCTACTGACTTTTTTGTCGGGAAGACAGGATTCGAACCTGCGACCCCTTGGTCCCAAACCAAGTGCGCTACCGGCCTGCGCTACTTCCCGTTCCATTACAACTTGCGTTATAAGTATTTTTAACCGGTTTAAATCTATTATTCAAGAACTATAAGAGCGGAGAGGAAGGGATTCGAACCCTTGGTACAGTTTAACCCGTACGGCAGTTTAGCAAACTACTGATTTCAGCCACTCATCCACCTCTCCTCCGAAACCCCTTTCGAGGGCTGCAAAAATAAGCACTCCTTAGTTAAATTCCTAAAAAAAGTCCGGAATAAACTTAAATAAAGTTCGTTCCGGACAAATATTTTTAAACTAAGTAATGTTTTAGTGGTTTGAGAGCCAATTACATAGCAGCTAATTGCACTTTCTGAGTCAACTCCATTACGTTTTCACGGAACATAGAGTCGGTATCCATCAAATCCTTCACCGTTTGGCAAGAGTGAATTACCGTAGTATGGTCACGTCCGCCAAAATGCTCTCCAATTGTTTTCAATGAATTCTTTGTAAAAGCCTTAGCTAAGTACATAGTAATTTGTCTAGCTTGTACAATTTCACGCTTACGTGTTTTTTGTAACAATTTGTCATAAGGAACTTCAAAGAACTCACATACCATTTTCTGGATAGCGTCAATGGTGATTTCCTTACTACTCGTCTTAACAAAATTGCGTAATACTTTCTTCGCTAATTCAACATCAATTTCTTTCTTATTCAATGAAGACTGCGCTAATAAGGATATTAATGCACCTTCTAATTCTCTAA
Organism: Comamonas sp. lk; assembly: GCA_943327245.2. Lineage (GTDB taxonomy): Bacteria > Bacteroidota > Bacteroidia > Chitinophagales > Chitinophagaceae > Sediminibacterium. The sequence continues at coordinate 2,904 of CALPWK020000071.1, forward strand.
CATTGGTATTAATATTATAAGCTACATACTTCACCACTTCCTTAGGCATTTCTAATCCATCTGCCTTCATCTTCTTCTCTAATATCTCAATACGTGTTTCATAGTCTGGAACTTGAATATCGGCACTCAAACCCCATCTGAAACGGCTTAATAATCTTTCTTGTAGTCCTTCTAAATCTTTAGGCGCTTTGTCTGAAGTCAAAACTAACTGCTTTCCACTTTGATGTAAGTGGTTAAAGATAGCAAAGAAGGCATCCTGAGACTTTTCTGCTCTATTAAAGAACTGAACGTCGTCAATGATTAAGACGTCTATTAATTGGTAGAAATGTATGAAATCGTTGATAGCGTTGTTACGGCTATGGTCTTGGAACTGATTAATGAATTTTTCAGAACTCACATATAAAACCACTTTATTGGGATGGATACGCTTAACGTCATTCCCAATTGCTTGTGCTAAATGTGTTTTACCTAAACCTACACCACCATAAATTACCAAAGGATTAAAAGAATTAGCACCAGGTTTTTCTGCCACTGTTTTACCAGCACGACGTGCTACCCTGTTACAATCACCCTCTATATAAGAATCGAATGTGTAATTATGATTTAACTGTGGGTCAATCTGCATTTTCTTCAAACCTGGAATCACAAATGGATTCTTAACAGGATTGTCAATCACCAATGGGAAATTCATCTCATTGTTGTTATAGGTCTTCATACCACTTGCAGGTACGTCCATTGAACCTTTTTTATTGTTACCGCTGTCTACCATGATGCGATACTCAAGTCTAGCTTCTTTGCCTAATTCACGCTTTAAAGTTTTTGCTAATAAGTTAACATAGTGCTCCTCGATATACTCATAAAAAAATTGGCTCGGAACTTGAATCATTAAAACGTTCTCTTTTAGTTCCACAGGTTGAATAGGCTCAAACCATGTCTTAAAATGTTGCCATTCTACGATGTCCTTGATTATTTTTAAACAATTACTCCAAACGATATCAACACTTTTAGCCATAATACTTACTAACCCTTTATATAATGAACAAGATAATTCTAGTTTTTTGCCTTCTTAAGAAGTAGTTATTTTCTTATTGGGACTGCGAATATTCAAAACTATTGTTGAAAAAAAAAGTTTTTTATTTGGTTTTTTTTACATGTAGCAATTCGCTTGATTTTAGCACTACGGGAATGCCTATAAACGCCTTTCAAGATAGCCTAATTTCTAATAAAACAAGAGTTTATCCACTTTTTTTTAAACTATTTTTTTTACTGGAAAATTCTCCTCATTTTCATTCCCAAGCTGCCTCCTTGGATATGACCATTTATTGCTATCTTTATTTCCTTAATAATACATATGAGCTACGAATTAACAGGCAAATTACTTGCAAAATACGAGACAATTCAAAGAAAAGAGACCTTTAAAACAAGGGAATTTGTGATTGAGAAGTCTGACGACATTAATGGTAAAATTATCACTAACTACGTAAAGTTTCAATGTGTTCAAGACAGAACAACTATGCCAGACCGTTTTAACCTAGGTGATACTGTAAAAGTGCTTTTTAATATCAAAGGTTCTAAGTGGAATAAGGACGGAAAAGACAACTATATTACTAATCTAGATGCATGGAGAATGGAAGCTGTAGCATTAGGTGGAGAAGCCGCTCCAACTGAAACATCTTATTTTGACATTCCTGTGAACGACGCAAACGAATCAGGCGACGATTTGCCTTTCTAAGCAAAGCCAGATTAATCATATTGAAGGCATTTTTTTTAGGATAAATACCTAACCCCATGCAAAAAACAATTCAGCTGCGCCTTAAACCGGCAGAAGCAGCCCATACTCCCACTCTTTTATTAGCTATAGCGCAATCTTTGGGAGCACCTAAAGAGGCTATTTTAGGCTACCATACACTCAAGCAATCTATTGATGCGCGAAGCAGACAGCAAGTTTGGGTCAACCTAAGCTTATTAGTCTTCATTAATGAAGCTCCCAAGCCAAGATTCGACAGTCCAATTGTTTTTAACGAGCTGCCTTCCAATTCGAAGGAAGTGATCATTATAGGTGCTGGACCAGCCGGCCTATTTGCCGCATTAGAGTGCATTGAACAAGGATTGAGGCCCATTGTTTTAGAAAGAGGGAAAGATGTTCGTTCCCGTCGACGTGATTTGGCCAGCTTGAATAAGGAAGGAATAGTAAATCCTGAAAGTAATTATTGTTTTGGGGAAGGAGGTGCTGGAACCTATAGTGATGGCAAATTATATACCCGAAGTAATAAGCGTGGCAACATTGATAAAATTTTGAGGCTGTTTTATCAATTTGGAGCGGACGAAAATATTTTATATGAAGCACATCCGCATATAGGCACCAATAAACTTCCACATATCATTACTGCCATGCGCGAGCAGATAGAAGCAGTAGGAGGAAAGGTTTTATTTGGGAAAAAATTGACTGGCTTAGTTATAAAAAACGGATCATTAGTATCCATTTCCACTGCTGACGGAGACAGTTTTAAAACCGACGCCTTAATATTAGCCACTGGACATTCCGCTCGTGATATTTTCCATTTATTACATGATAATGGAGTTACTATCGAAGCTAAGCCTTTTGCATTAGGCGTTCGTGTAGAACATCCGCAAGCAGCTATAGACGCCATACAATATCACTGTGCATTAAGAGACCCCAATTTACCTCCCGCTTCTTATAGCTTGGTAGAACAAGTGCAAGAAAGAGGTGTATTTAGTTTTTGTATGTGCCCTGGAGGAATTATTGCACCAGCTGCCACTGCACCTGGGGAAATTGTAGTAAATGGATGGAGCCCTAGCAAAAGAAATAATCCCTATGCTAATAGCGGTATGGTGGTACAAATAGATATTCCAACCGCCTATGATTTTTTAAAATTACAAAAGCACGAAGCTGCACAGTTAGATAACCCATTTTTATTATTGGCTTTTCAGCAATGGGTAGAACAAGCGGCTTTTATACAAGGTGGTGGCCTACAAGTGGCCCCAGCAGCAAGATTAGTAGATTTTTGTACTAATAAAATTTCTACCAGTTTGCCAGATGCAAGTTATTTGCCAGGATTACAAAGTGCTGACATGAAAAATATATTACCTCCATTTGTTCATCAAACTTTACAAGAAGGATTTAAAGCATTTGGTAAAAAAATGCGTGGCTATTATTCAAATGATGCCATAGTAGTTGCTACCGAAAGTAGAACTTCCTCCCCTGTTCGTATTCCAAGAGATGAAATTACATTAGCACATCCTCAGGTTAAAAATTTATACCCTTGTGGTGAAGGTGCAGGATATGCTGGAGGCATTGTGAGTGCTGCAATGGACGGACAAAGACTTGCAGTAATGATTGCACAAACTTTAGGAAAATAAAAATGGTGATGAATTTTTATTTCACCACCATCTCTAATAAAAATATTCTTATAATATTTAAACTAATCTTCTGGTTTTGATTTTTTACTAATCAATAAACCATCCTGAATTAATTTATTCGCTTTGAAAGATTTTAACTCTTCTTCTAAGCTTGTATTTAAATCTCTTGAAGTTGCTAAGGATGGCTTTCCTGCATTCACCCATGCAGTATACCAAAAATCAGAAATCATATTTGCTGAAGCAATTAGTTGACCATTCACAGTTGGACCTAGGCCTTTAGCATAGGCTTCTGCAAATTCCTTGGTATAAGACTTAGTTTCCTTACCATATCTCATTTGCATACGATACTTAGTTTCAGGAGTAAATTGAATAGAAACTTCTTTTTCAATTGCCAACATGGAAGGCAATAAATTGGCAGCCTTACGAATGTCTACCCATAGCGCCGTTGCAGGGTCTTTTAAGTAAACTGCCTTATGTGGATTATATAACTGGTATTGATTAATCGCCAATTCTGGAATCATAGACTCCCACAAAGCATGTAACCCTTTTTGATTAGTTAATTGACCATCATAGTTGATAGTAGTATGTAATGGAACATGTAAATCACCAATATAATGACCAATGTCAGCTGCATAAAATAAAATAGAATCTTGATTACCCGATTTAAAAGCAGCCGTTAAATTATTTAGCTGAATCATTACATTGTAAGGCCCCCAGCCGTATTCTTTTAATGTGTCTGCAGTATATTTTTTTACTGCAGTTACCCAGTCCATTGGCATATTGTTTGCCGCATTAGGACCATATTTTTCTAAATCAATAAAATGCTTAGTCGCTTCCGACTTATCTGAATTTCTTCTGATGTCTGGACGAGGCGCATTATATACTAAATAGGCTTTGTCTTTATGAAAGAAAGAACGCAAAGGCTCTGGTAAATTATACACAGCAATTTGATTAATAGTACGGTGTACTAAAAAACCCCAACTACTCAAGCTTACCAAGCATACTAAAAGTACCCCAAAAAATACCCTTCTTTTCGAGAACATAATCTATAATTTGGAACGAATATAAACCATTATCATAGTATTTATACCTAAGGACCGCTGCTATTTCCACTTATCAAAATTGAGGCATCTGATTAGAAAAAATGCAATTACATTTGAATATAAAAATTGTACAATATGGACCCAATATTGAGCCTCCAACATCTAAAGAAATATTATTCCGACCAAAAAGCAGTGGACGATATTAGCTTTGACATAAAAGAAGGCAGCATATTTGGCTTATTAGGCCCAAATGGTGCAGGAAAGACCACTTTGTTAAGAATGATTACCGGAATTTTTTATCCAGACGGTGGTGATATTATTTTAGATGGCCAGAAATTCAATCCAATCGAGGATATTCAGAAAATTGGATATATGCCTGAAGAGCGTGGCATGTATAAAAAGATGAAAATTGGAGAGCAAGCCCTTTACCTTGCACAATTGAAAGGATTATCAAAGTCAGAAGCTACAGAAAAAATAAAATATTGGTTTAAGAAATTTGAAATGGAAAGCTGGTGGAATAAAAAAGTAGAAGATTTGAGTAAGGGTATGAGTCAAAAATTACAATTTGTGGTGACTGTTTTACATGAACCTAAATTGATTATTCTAGACGAACCGTTCAGCGGTCTAGATCCTGTAAATGCAAACCTAATAAAAGACGAGATATTTAATTTAGCAAAAAAAGGTTCCACTATTATTTTTAGTACGCACCGCATGGAACAAGTGGAAGAGATATGTGACCATATTGTTTTAGTGAACTTGGGTAAAAAAATATTAGATGGCACTGTTGCAGAAGTGAAACAACAATTCAAGGAAAATATATTTTCTATTCAAACTAGTGAGCCCTTCACCATACAAGATAACTCCATCTTCAATGTTGTTAAATCAGAAAATAATAAGATTCATGTCAAAATTCAAGAAGGGTATCAAAGTAATGACGTACTATCCTACTTATTAAAAGAAAAGGTGAATATCATTGGATACAATGAACTTTTACCTTCATTAAATGATATTTTCATTCAGTTGGTAGAAGGCACACATGCTAGCACGAGAGCTTTTCAGGAGGAAAAATAAACCAATTGAAAGTTAAGTAAACACAATTAAAAAATTAATTTAAAATATATACAGATGAATAAAATCTGGCTAATCATACAAAGAGAATATACAACTAGAGTAAAAAATAAACGTTTTATTCTTGTAACTTTTTTAATGCCTGTATTAATTATAGGTTTCGGTTTTGGATTTGGTTATTTGTCTGCGACAGGAACGGAGCAACGTAAAATTGCAGTAGTTGACCCAAATGGCTTTATACAAAATTCCTTAAAAAATACCAATCAAATTGAATTTAGTTTCCCGCTAGATGTAGATACTTTAAATTATAATAAGAAAGGATTTACGGATATTTTAATTATTCCAAAATTCGACGGGGTAAAAAAAACAGACTATATCTTAAGATCTAAAAAGTCTATGGGACTTATGTTACAAAATAGTATCACCGATAAAATAAACGGTGCTATTGAAGATAAAATGTTACAAGAATCTGGTATTCAACAAAGCACTTTGGACTCTATTCATAAAGCTTCCCAGTTTGCGGAATTAAAAGCTTACGAGGACAAAGGTAGTTCTAGTAAGGAAAGCAATGCAGGCTTGGCGATGGGTATTGGTTATGCTAGTGGATTTTTAATTTATATTACTTTATTTATATACGGGTCTATGGTAATGCGTGGGGTGATGGAAGAAAAAACAAATCGTATAGCCGAAGTAATTATTAGTAGTGTAAAACCCTTTGAGTTAATGATGGGTAAGATTATTGGAATTGGAGCAGTCGGTTTGACACAGTTTATTATGTGGATAGTTCTAATAATAACATTGTCAAGTGTTGCCATGGGATTTTTACCAGCAGACGTGCAACATCAAGTAGCAGGATTACAACAAGGCAATGGGCAAATGGGTGCTGGTATGATGCAGGCAAGTGATGCTGCAAAGAATATTTATACTTTCCAGCACACTATTCAAACTGCGAACTGGCCTCTCATTTTAAGTTGTTTTGCTTTTTATTTTTTAGGTGGTTATTTGTTTTATTCTGCTTTATTTGCTGCTGTGGGAAGTGTCGTAAACGAGGACCCACAGGATGCACAAAGCTTAATGTTCCCTATTACCATGCCCATTATATTTTCTTATCTAATTACCAATATGGTCACTCAAAATCCGAATACACCATTAGCATTTTGGGCAAGTATGATTCCATTTAGTTCTCCCATGGTCATGATGGCAAGAATTGCATACGGTGTTCCAAGTGCGGTGAGTTATTGGGAATTAGCATTGAGTATGTCCATATTAATTGGAGGCTTCTTATTTACAACCTGGTTAAGCGGTAAGATTTATCGTACTGGTATTTTACTATACGGTAAAAAAGTAAATTGGAAAACGATGATTAAATGGGCTTTTAAAAAGCAATAATCTCCAAACCTTATAACAATATTCCTATAAAGCTATTCTTATGTTTACCCCTGCCCTTGTATTGGTAACTGGCGGGGAAGAAGAAATATAGGGAGTTGCTTTTCGCTGATCAAAGTAAAATTTTAAATTAATTTTACTGTTTAACACATAGTCAATAGAAGGCTGTATGGTAAGTTCTTTTTGGCCACCTGTTCCGTAAGCATTGGTTTGATCTAATCTACTATTACTATTAAATACGTCTCGCATAGAAACGTCTAGTCTGAATGTTAAGTCGTTTGCTAGTTTATTATTA
>CALPWK020000072.1 GCA_943327245.2 Comamonas sp. lk
TGAGCGTATTTTTGGTCCAGTAAAGGATTACGAATGTGCTTGTGGAAAGTATAAAAGAATTCGTTACAAGGGCATCGTATGTGACCGTTGTGGCGTTGAAGTAACAGAGAAGAAAGTACGTCGTGAGCGTATGGGCCACATCAAATTGGTGGTGCCTGTAGTGCATATCTGGTACTTTAAATCTTTACCAAACAAAATCGGTTACTTATTAGGAATGAGTTCTAAGAAATTAGAAACCATCATTTACTATGAGCGATATGTAGTGATTCAGCCAGGTATCAAAGACAATTTAAAAGTAGCTGATTTATTAACTGAGGAAGAGTATTTAGATTTATTAGATACTTTACCAAAAGAAAATCAATACTTACCTGATGATGATCCTCAGAAATTCATCGCTAAGATGGGTGCGGATGCGGTTCATGATTTATTAGGTTTATTAGATCTTGACACATTAAGTTTCACTTTACGTGATGCTGCTGCAAACGAAACTTCTCAACAAAGAAAAGCAGATGCTTTAAAGCGTTTGAGTGTAGTTGAATCTTTCCGTGAAGCTAAGACGCATATTGCCAACCAACCAGAGTGGATGGTAATGAAATATATTCCAGTTATTCCTCCAGAATTACGTCCATTGGTGCCATTAGATGGCGGCCGTTTTGCGTCTTCTGATTTGAATGATTTATACCGTCGTGTAATTATCCGTAACAACCGTTTAAAGCGTTTGTTAGAGATTAAAGCACCAGAGGTTATCTTACGTAACGAGAAGCGTATGTTACAAGAGGCAATCGATTCTTTATTCGATAACTCTCGTAAGTCTAACGCTGTTAAAGCGGAAGGTGGACGTGCTTTGAAATCTTTATCTGATGTATTGAAAGGTAAGCAAGGTCGTTTCCGTCAAAACTTATTAGGTAAGCGTGTGGATTATTCTGGACGTTCTGTAATCGTTGTAGGACCTGAATTAAAAATGCACGAGTGCGGATTACCAAAAGATATGGCTGCGGAATTATTTAAGCCATTTATTATTCGTAAATTAATTGAAAGAGGTATCGTTAAAACAGTAAAGTCTGCTAAGAAATTAGTTGACAAAAAAGAAGCTGTGATTTGGGATATCTTAGAAAATATATTGAAAGGACATCCAGTAATGTTAAACCGTGCCCCAACATTGCACCGTTTATCAATACAAGCTTTCCAACCTAAATTGGTGGAAGGTAAAGCGATTCAATTACACCCATTAGTTACCTCTGCGTTCAACGCCGATTTCGATGGTGACCAAATGGCGGTGCACGTTCCATTAAGCCATGCGGCTATTTTGGAAGCACAGTTATTGATGTTGTCTTCTCACAACATATTGAACCCTCAAAATGGTACGCCAATCACCCTTCCTTCTCAGGACATGGTGTTAGGTTTATACTACATTACTAAGGGTAAAAAATCAATGGGTGATTTAGTCGTAAGAGGTGAGGGCAAAGCTTTCTACAACTTAGACGAAGTTATCATTGCATACAATGAAGATGTTATTGACTTACACGCTAATATTAGAGTGAAAACAAATATCCGCGAAGGTGGTGTATTGGTTAATAAGTTAATTGAAACAACAGTAGGTCGTGTGTTATTCAACCAACATACACCTAAGCCAGTTGGATTCGTAAACCAATTGTTGACTAAAAAATCTTTAAGAGATATCATTGGTGATATTATTAAAATCACTGACGTTCCTACAACTGCAAAGTTCTTGGACGATATCAAAACTTTAGGATTTAAAATGGCATTCCGTGGTGGATTATCATTTAACGTAAATGACTTGGTTGTTCCAGAAACAAGACAAGCTTTATTGGATGGCGCTAAAATTGAAGTAGAAGAAGTTTGGGAAAACTATAATATGGGTCTTATTACGAATAACGAGCGTTACAACCAGGTTATTGATATCTGGGGTCGTGTAGATACTCGTATTACAGACACTTTGATCCGTGAGATGGCTATTGATAAGCAAGGTTTCAACTCAGTTTACATGATGTTGGATTCAGGTGCGAGAGGTAGTAAAACACAGGTTAAGCAGTTAGTAGGTATTCGTGGTTTGATGGCTAAACCTCGTAAGAGTGGTAGTTCAGGAGCCGAGGTTATTGAAAACCCAATCTTATCTAACTTTAAAGGTGGATTGAACGTCCTAGATTATTTCATCTCTACGCACGGTGCTCGTAAGGGTCTTGCGGATACAGCCTTGAAAACAGCGGATGCGGGTTACTTAACGCGTCGTTTAGTAGACGTTTCTCAAGACGTTGTTATCTCTGAAGAAGATTGTGGAACATTACGTGGTACTGCAACAAGTGCATTGAAAGATAACGAAGATGTTATTGAACCATTAGCAGATAGAATTGAAGGACGTACATCATGTCATGATGTATTCCATCCAATTACGAACGAATTATTACAAGCAGCTGGTGAAGAAATTTCAATTGACGCAGCTCGTTTAATGGAAGATGCTGGTATTGAAACGGTTGAAATCCGTTCTGTATTAACATGTGAATGTAAGCGTGGTGTTTGTGTTAAATGTTATGGAAGAAACTTAGCTACTGGATATATTACACAAAGAGGAGATGCAGTGGGTATTATTGCTGCACAATCAATTGGTGAGCCAGGTACACAGTTGACATTACGTACTTTCCACGTGGGTGGTGTTGCGGGATCATCTTCTGTAGAATCTAACTTGGTTGCTAAATTTGATGGTACAATCCAATTTGATGGTTTACGTACTGTTGATACAATCAACAACGACGGAAACAAAGTGAAAGTGGTTATTGGCCGTACAGGTGAGGTAAGAATTATGGATGTTAAAAATGACCGTTTATTAATTACAAACAACGTTCCTTATGGTGCATTACTTTCTGTAAAAGATGGTACACAAATTAAGAAAGGGGAAGTGATTTGTACATGGGATCCATTTAACAACGTTATTGTTGCGGAGCAAAATGGTACAATTAAATTTGACAATATTTCTGAAGGCTTTACATACCGTGACGAAGCGGATGAGCAAACTGGTCACCGTGAGAAAGTGGTTATTGAATCTAAGGATAAAACAAAGATTCCAACCATCGTATTAGAAGGTGTGAAAGACAATAAAATGTACAACTTACCGGTAGGATCTCATATCGTTATTGAAGAAGGTATTGAAGTTAAAGCTGGACATGTATTAGTTAAGATTCCAAGAGTGTTAGGAAAATTAAGAGATATCACAGGAGGTTTACCACGTGTAACTGAATTATTCGAAGCAAGAAATCCAGGTAACCCTGCGATAGTTTGTGAGATTGATGGAGTTGTAGGATTTGGTAATATCAAGCGTGGTAACAGAGAAATCATCGTTGAGTCTAAAGACGGAATGGTGAAGAAATACTTAGTTCCATTAACACGTCAAATCTTGGTTCAAGACAGTGATTTCGTAAAAGCGGGTTCTCCATTATCAGACGGTCAAATTGCACCAGCTGATATCTTAGCAATTAGAGGACCACATGCTGTACAAGAATACGTTGTAAATGAAATCCAAGAGGTATATCGTTTACAAGGTGTAAAAATTAATGACAAACACATCGAAGTTATTGTGCGTCAAATGATGAAGAAAGTTGAAATCGTAGACGCTGGTGATACTAAGTTCTTAGAAGAAGATTTAGAAGATCGTTTTGACTTTATTGAGGAAAACGACAGAATCTACGATAAGAAAGTAGTAACTGAAGCAGGAGAAAGCACTAAGTTCAAACCTGGACAAATTGTAACTGTTCGTGAATTAAGAGAAGAGAATTCAATCTTAAAGCGTTCAGACAAGAAAGTGGTAGAAATTCGCGATGCGAAACCTGCTACAGCTCGTCCAGTGTTATTAGGTATTACTAAAGCATCTTTAGGCGTACAAAGCTGGATCTCTGCTGCATCATTCCAAGAAACAACGAAAGTATTAAGTCAGGCAGCTATACAAGGTAAGGTTGACATGATGCTTGGATTGAAAGAGAATGTAATTACTGGTCATTTAATCCCTGCAGGTACTGGTCAAAAAGAATTCGAAAAATTGATCGTAGGAAGCAAGGAAGAATATGAAGTTTTAGCAACGACTCGTGAAGCAATGAGCTTTGACGAGGAAGAATAATCGTTGATTCACATATTTTGTTAAAAAGCAGGAAGTAGCAATATTTCCTGCTTTTTACTTTTATTCATAAGCGTTTTTCCTTATTTTTATTAAAATTAAATATTCAAATGAAATCAAATTCTTGGATCTTAAATAGTGTTTTCGCAGTAGCTATTATAGCATTGTTTGTATTACATTTTAATAGTAATACAACTCCTATAAAATCGGCTGCACTAAATGCGGGGGGTGTGAAAGTTGCCTATTTTGAAATTGATTCTATTCAGAATAGTTATAATTTTTTTAAAGACGTAAAATCTGCATTACAAGCAAAGGACGTGGAGAATGCAAAGCAATTAACTGCATTAAAAAATGCGTTTGCATTAAAGTATCAAGACTTACAAAAAAATGGTCAATATTTATCACAGGCTGAAGTGGGCAGCAGACAACAAGAGCTGGCACAATTAGAAAAAAATTATACTAATAAAGAACAACAATTAGCCGCTGAACTACAAGAAGAGTCATTTAAAAGATTACAAGAAGTGAAAAAGAAAATTGAATCTTTTTTAGTAGTGTATAATAAAAACAAAGAGTTCGCCTATATCTTTTCAAGTAATCCAGACTTAATGTATTATAAGGATACAGCTTATGATATTACCTCGGATATTGTAATGGGACTGAACGCAGAGTATAAATCAAAAAATTAGTCTTATCTTATAATCCTCCCCAAAGCAACGGGGGGGATTTTTTTTAATCCATTTATTAAGCAACAAATATGTCTACAACAGAAACTTCCGAATTTAAACCTAGATTAGGTGCATTAGATGCTACCATGATAGTAGCAGGTAGTATGATTGGGTCAGGTATTTTTATAGTAAGTGCAGATATTACTAGGAATGTAGGTTCTGCAGGTTGGTTAATAGTAGCTTGGTTATTGACAGGCTTTATGACCATTGCAGCTGCATTAAGTTATGGAGAGTTAAGTGCAATGTATCCAAAAGCAGGTGGTCAATATGTATACTTACAAAAAGCGTATAACCCATTAGTTGGATTTTTATATGGATGGAGTTTCTTTTCTGTCATACAAACTGCAACCATTGCAGCAGTGGCAGTTGCCTTTAGTAAGTTTACTGCTTATTTAATTCCTGCAGTTGGGGAAACGAATATTATTGCCGACTTAGGATTTATAAAAATATCTGCTGCACAAGCTTTGGCTATTTTCTTAATTGTCTTTTTAACTTATACGAATACAAGAGGGGTGAAGGAGGGCAAAATGATACAGAACACTTTCACTTTTACCAAATTGATTTCTTTATTTGGATTGGTAATAGTAGGATTCTTATTTACCAAGCATAGTTATTGGAATGAGAATTGGATGAATGCATTTAGTGCGCAAACTAATATGGTAACTACAGCAATTGACGGAACGGTTACCAATAGTTGGATGCCAGTAAGCGGCACCGCTTTAATTGGTTTAATGTCGGCTGCCATGGTAGGTTCTATATTTAGTAGTGACTCATGGAATTCGGTAACTTTTATTGCAGGAGAAATTAAAAACCCGCAACGTAATATTGGGTTAAGTTTATTTCTAGGAACTTCTATTGTAACACTTATTTACATTAGTACTAACTTAATGTACTTGCATGTTCTTCCTTTGCATGATATTGCTTTTGCAGAAAATGATCGTGTAGCAATTGTAGCAGCGAATAAAGTAATGGGAAATATTGGCACCATTGTTATTGCGGTGATGATTATGATTTCTACTTTTGGTTGTAATAACGGATTAATATTAACAGGGTCAAGAGTATATTACACCATGGCTAAAGACGGCTTATTTTTCAAAAAAACAGGAGAATTAAATAAAAACGAAGTGCCCGCTTATGGATTATGGATACAAGCTTTAGTAGCTTCTATTTTGTGCTTAAGTGGAAAGTATGGAGATTTATTAACTATGGTTTCCTTTGTAGGAGTCATGTTTTATATCCTAACAATTATTGGCATATTCATTTTAAGAAAAAAAGAACCTAATTTACCTAGACCTTATAAAGCATTTGGATATCCGGTTTTGCCAATTGTATATATTATAATGGCTTCTGTATTTTGTGTTGGCTTGGTCTATGCACAACCTAAGTATTCACTATGGGGTTTGGGAATTACTTTATTGGGCTTACCTTTGTACTATATCGCATTGCGTAATAAAAAATCATAGGGTTCATGATGCAGGAAAAAGAATTTAAAGCTTTATTTGACGGATTCCACCAAACTAAAATTGGGGTGATAGGAGATATCATGTTGGATACCTATTGGTGGGGCGGTGTAGACCGTATTTCTCCAGAAGCACCAGTGCCTATTGTTTCTTTGCAACGTAAGGAGACAAGGGTTGGCGGAGCTGCCAATGTAGCACTAAATTTAAGGGCCTTGGGCGCGCCAACTACCTTATTTGCCATCATTGGGAAGGATGCAGAAGGAGCGGAGCTTAATGGGCTCTTAAATGCCGAAGGAATACATACCCAATATATTTGCTCAAGTGAAACAAGGGTAACGACTAATAAGATTAGAATCATGGGACGTAATCAGCAAATGATGCGTTTGGACCATGAACATACAAACGATATAACAGCAACAGAGGAAGAGATATTATTAAAAAGTATTTATCATTATATTGATACTGAAAAACCTTCACTTATCATTTTAGAAGACTATAACAAAGGCGTTTTAACGCCTCGTGTTATTGAGTCGGTATTAGCTTATTGTAATGAGAATGGAATTCCAACAGCGGTAGACCCTAAGCAGAAAAACTTTTTAGACTATAAAGGTTGTACCATATTCAAGCCAAATCTTAAAGAAGTTAAGGAAGGATTAAAAATAGAGATTGGTGCTGTGAATTTGGATAATATGAATAAAGTACATGCTGCTTTACTAGAAAGTTTAGGACATGAAATTTCTTTCATCACATTGTCCGAGCATGGGGTTTATTTTGGGTCCGAGTCCAATCAAAAACTAATACCTACACATATCCGGAATATTGCAGACGTGAGTGGTGCTGGAGATACGGTAATTGCGGTAGCTTCTTTAGTATATGCCTATTCCAAGAATATGTTATTAGCAGCTGAAATTGCAAACATCGCAGGAGGATTGGTTTGTGAATTAGTGGGAACTGCACCTATTGAGTTAGGAAGTTTAAAAGCGGAAGTGAGAAAGCTATTGGTGAAATAGCAATAAAAAAATAAAGTATGCATCAAAAAAAAATAGCCATCATCGTAGCTGGAGGAACAGGACAAAGAATGGGTTCTGTAGTTCCAAAGCAATTTTTAGAAATTCAAGGGAAAGCTATTTTATTGCATACTATTGACCAGTTTACTGCGGCATTTTCCGATATTGAATTAGTGATTGTTTTGCCACAGGGATATATACAAGAGGGGCAAATTTTACTCGCGCAAAATGGGTATAATAAAAATGTACAGTTGGTAGCAGGAGGAGAAACTCGATTTCAGTCGGTAAAAAATGGATTAACTAAAGTTAGCAATGATGCCATCGTATTTGTACATGATGCAGTAAGATGTTTGTTAACGCCTGCGCTTATTCAAAGATGTTATCAGCAAGCCGTGGAGAAAGGATCTGCTATACCAGCAGTAAGTGCTACAGACACAGTAAGATTAATACAAGGAGAAGGACATGTTTTATTAGACAGAGAAAATGTGATGTTAATTCAAACACCTCAAACCTTTCAAGCGGATTTGTTATTAGCTGCATTTAAACAAGACTATATTCCTGAATTTACCGACGAAGCTAATGTGGTAGAAGCAAGTGGCAAAGCGGTTTTCTTGGTAGACGGTGAGTTTGAAAATATAAAAATCACAAGACCATTAGACTTAGCAATTGCTGAATACATATTAGCAAAAAGATTTGCGTAAAAAGTAGTCACTTTTAATTGCTCAATAAATCAGCTTCAATACTAGATTAAAATATTATTGATACTAGATTATAATATTAATAATACTAGTTTAATTCCCTTGATTAATAGAAGAAGTAGACTTGCTAATTTTTTCAAGAATTTGGTGCGCTACTTCCATTGCTAAAAATCCGTCTATTTCATTTACAACCGTAGGTTCGTCATGAATAATTGCATGTACAAAGCTTTTCAATTCAGCTAAGATTGCATTACCGTCTTCAATAACAGGGTTGGTAATAGAAATCGTTTTAGTGCCTTGGTGTGTCTCAATGTCAAAAGAGAAAGCGTCCTCTTCATCTGGCTTCTTTAGCTTAATTATTTCTGTATTTTTCTCTAAGAAGTCAATACCGATATAAGCGTCTTTTTGAAACAGTCTAATCTTACGCATTTTTTTCATGCTAATTCTACTGCTCGTTAAATTTGCAACACATCCATTATGGAATTCAATTCTAACGTTAGCAATATCTGGGGTGTCTGTTAAAACAGCAACACCACTAGCAGAAATATTTTTTACAGTGCTTTTTACAATACTTAAAATGATATCGATGTCGTGAATCATTAAATCAAAAATGACACTTACTTCAGTACCTCTAGGATTAAATTGAGCTAAACGATGTACTTCAATGAATAATGGATTAATAGTTATGTTTTTCAATGCAGTATAGGCAGGGTTAAATCTTTCTACATGGCCTACTTGTAATTTAACATTTGCCTCTTTCACCATATTCATAATAGCCTTGCCCTCTTCAATGGTATTCGCCATTGGCTTTTCAACAAAAACATGCTTGCCCATTTTAATGGCAGTTTCACAAACAGGGAAATGTAAATGGGTAGGGGTTACAACGTCAATAATATCACATGCAGCAATTAAAGCATCCTCGTCCATATATCTTTTAAGGCCATATGTAGCTTCTACTTCCTTTGCATGGTCATTATTAGGATCAAAGAAGCCAACCAATTCCACTTCGGGAATTAATTTCCAATTATTTAAATGAAACTTACCTAAATGACCCACTCCAAACACACCAACTTTAAGCATACAATCTATTTTGGGTTAAAGGTAAACTTTAAGTTATTGAAAAGGTAGGTATTTGTAGGGGTGTGGATATTTTGTATCTTTAGCTTATGCACAAAAATATCCAACACCTATATGAAATAGCTCAAAAGTCAAGTAGGAAAGTGATAGGCTTAATGAGTGGAACTTCCTTAGACGGACTAGATATTGCTTTATGTGAAATAACGGGGGCTGGAGTTCAAACAAAAGTGCAATTATTGAATTTTACTACCGTTAGCTACGACGATGAAATTAAAGAAAAAATACTTTCAATTTTCTCCAAGCAAACAATTTCATTAGAACAGTTATGTTTACTGAATCCATGGATTGCATTAAAAAATGCAGAGATGATAAATGCAACGCTAGCTTCCTGGAACATTTCAAATAAAGAGGTTGATTTAGTTGCAAGTCATGGTCAAACTATTTACCATGCACCAAAGTCCTTACATCCTGTGGACGAATTCGGACCTGCTACTTTACAAATTGGAGACGGAGATCATATTGCAGTGGCAACGGGAATAGTTACGATTAGCGATTTTAGACAAAAGCATATTGCAGCAGGTGGCGAGGGTGCACCTTTAGCAGTGTATGGAGATTATCTTTTATGTGTAGATGCCTCAGAAAACAGAATATTATTAAATATTGGAGGCATTGCAAATTATACTTTCCTACCTGCTAGTTGTTCATTAGATAAAGTATTTTCTTCAGATACAGGTCCCGGTAATACTTTAATGGATGCCTATGTAAGAAAATATTTTAAGGTAGCATATGACAAGGATGCTACTATCGCTAAACA
>CALPWK020000073.1 GCA_943327245.2 Comamonas sp. lk
CCATTTCTAGCACTTGATTACAAACTGCTTCATTATCGGTTAATAATGCATTTGCCATTTGTCTTGGAGTAAGTTGTCCATTATTTTGATAAGTTCTGTCCGCAAAAACCTCACTACAATAAGGCTGCCCCAATATAATTGCTTGTTGAATGGTGTGACTTCCACTTAAGCCATATACAATTAATTCAGGGTTAATGGCTTGCACCGTTTGAATAAAAATTTTACTTTTAATTTCATCTTTTGCACAATCATTATACAATGCGCCATGCAGTTTTATATGGTGCATATTTACCCCCATTGGCTGGGCCACTTTTTCAAATAAATAAATTTGTTCTGCAATTAATTCAGCAAGATCCAATAAAGAAATTGTCTGGGATACTCTACCAAAGTTATCCCTGTCTTCATAACTAGGATGTGCCCCTATGGCAACATTATGTTCTAATGCTAATTCGATGGTACGCTTAATGGTATCTTCGTCGCCCGCGTGAAACCCGCATGCAATATTCGCACTACTAATAAAAGGCATAATATCAGCTTCATTATCCATGCCTTCCCCCATGTCACAATTTAGGTCAATTTGTAAACCTGTTTTGTAAGGATTGATATTGTTGTTGTGCACTATCGACATTGGTTAAACTGAAATGAATAATACTATCATTGCCTAATTGAGCAAATCTTGGTAAATCTACCAAAATTATTTGACCCAAATTAGGATAACCTCCAATGGTTTGATGGTCTGCCATTAGAATGATAAGTTCACCATTTGGTAATAATTGCATGGTACCTCTTGTTACTGCACTTGATAAATAACTTTTTGGGCTCATTAAGTTTAACAGGGGACCTTTTAATTGAAAGCCCATTCTGTTGGATTGTAAAGTGGTTGTAAAACCGGTATTTAATATTTGCTGAATGGAGCTGGTGTCCAAGTCTTTCCAAGCAGGCCCAGGTATAAATTGAAAGGGAGCTGGTTTAAAAACGGCTGTCTCAATTTTTTCAAATAGATCGTTAAAGCTATCAGGATCTTTTGGGGTAGCTACTGAATTGATAATGTCAAGTTTTGCGCCTACTTCCAGTCTTTTGGAGAAATAACTAAAACTATTCAACCATTTGTCATTCAAAAGCTCCCCTTTAAAAGCAATATAGGAAATACGCCCATGAATGGGTTGTAGAAATTTTAGTACATCTCCTTTTTTTACCTGGAGAGGAGTTTGCATTGCAACACTTTTTTCATTTAATACCGGGACAAAATTTGCACCAGTAATACAGATTGTATTTGCTGATTCAAAACAGAAGGTACTAGCTGGAAAATGAATTTCAATAACAGGGTTTGAAATTGGATTGTTTAAAATAAAATTGGCTAATTGTGCAGACAAGTAATCCATATAACCACCTGGCTGAATTCCAATATGTTGATATCCATAGCGACCAGCATCTTGTATGCTATCTGAAATTCCCTTTTTAATTATAGTAATTGACATCTTAATTATTTGAGTATTCGTTAGTCGCTAAATAAGTTGCCTTGTCAATGGAATAAAATTGAATACGATCTCCCACTTTAAATTTTGCTAAATGAATAGGATCAAAAATTTTAATTGGGGTTCTTCCAATTATTTGCCAGCCACCTGGCGCGTTCATAGGATAGATTCCAGTTTGTTCTCCTGCAATTCCAACACTGCCAGCAGGTACTAGTGGTCTAGGTTTTGAGTGTCTACTAATTTGTATTAATTCATTCACTTTCCCCATGTAGGCAAAGCCAGGCATGAATCCTAAACAGTAAACATTATAAATTGAACTGGTGTGTATTTTAATTATTTCATCCATATTTATTTTTTTTAATTCGGATATTATTTTTAAATCAATTCCAAAATCAATGTCATAACAAACAGGTATTTTTATAATTTCATTTTCTAATTTATTTTCTTTTTCTAGCGTTGGTTCATCCAAAAATTCAGCCAATAATTTATTTCCAAACTCAATTAAATCCATACTTGTAAATGACTCAAGTATAGTTTTCTGCAACAATAAAATATCATAAATAATAGTTAGAGAATGATAGGAGGGAATACGATCTTTAATTCCATTTATTTTTTTTGATTCAATAAATAAATTGAATTGCATTATTTGCGCAATAATAGATTCATTCATGATTGCGGGTAACACAAAAACAATTGCATGATCCCCCAAATGATGTACTTGCCAATCTTTAATTCTATGGTTTTCGTTCTGTTTCATTGTTACTACCAAATTTAGGCAGATAACTAACAGAATATCAGCATTTAGGCTATTTTATATGTGTACTATTTACACAAAGACTATTTCATGTTAGTGTACTTAATACACATATGAATAAATAAATGAAAAAAAATCGAGTCAAACGTTTGCAATGTTAAGAATCTGTTATATTATTGGTACACGATTGTATTAAATTTTAAAATCAAACCCGAACACTATGCGAAAATTCCTACGTTTAATTACGGTTCCTTTGTTACTATGGGGTCTTGTTGCGAGCGCGCAATCAAGAACCATTAAAGGACAAGTAGTTTCAGCGAACGACGGTAAAGCCGTTGCTGGTGCTACTATTTCTGTGAATGGACAAAAAGTCTCTGCAATTTCTGGAGACGACGGTTCATTTGCTGTAAATGCTTCAGGCAATGTTACTCTTTCTGTAAAGTCTGTTGGCTTTGCTAGTAAGCAAGTACAAGTTCCTGGATCTCAAAACACTGTTAGAGTTTCTTTAACAGAAGAATCTTCTCAATTAAATGAGATTGTTGTGACAGGTTACACTGCACAAAAAAGAAAAGAAATCACAGGTGCGGTTTCTGTTGTTAACGTAAAAGACATGAAGTCTGTTCCTTCTGGAACTGCAGAGCAAATGTTACAAGGTCAAGCTTCTGGTTTGACAATCATTGGTTCTGGTAGCCCAGGTGAACCTTCTAACGTGTTTGTACGTGGTATTACATCTTTCGGTAACTCTACTCCATTAGTAATTGTGGACGGAGTACAATCAGCTCCAGGTGACTTGAGCTTGTTCCGTGATTTGTCTGCAAGTGACATCGAATCAGTTCAAGTACTAAAAGATGGTCAAGCGGCTATCTATGGTGCTAGAGGTTCTGCCGGTGTTATCATTGTTACTACAAGAAAAGGTAGAGGAAAGCCAAGTGTAACTTACGAGTCATACTATGGTGTTGCATTGCCTAAGACTGGTAACGTTTGGAATAAATTAGATCCTCAAGGGATGGCTGATTTGTTCTGGTTAGCAGCTAAGAACTCTAAGCAAGACGTTAATGGTGTAGTAACTTCAGGCCAATATGGTACTGGTACTTCACCTGTACTTCCTGACTACTTAAAATACGGTACAAAGTCTGGTTATACTGGACCAGTAGATTTAACAAAATATAATAACAACTACTCTAAAGGAGATATCTTCTTAATTGTTCCAGCGAACAAAAAAGGTACTGACTGGTGGGATGTTATGATGGATCCAGCTCCAATGCAAAGTCACACGATTACTGCATCAGGTGCTGCTGATAAATCAACTTATTTGTACTCTTTGAACTATTTAGATCAAAAAGGTACTTTGTTAAACACTTACTTAAAGCGTTATACAGCTAGAGTAAATACAACTTGGAATATTAAAAATAATATCCGTATTGGTGAAAACTTAACAATTTTCTACAAAGAGAATCCAAGAATTGGTAATAACCAAGAAGGTAATGCTATCAACAACACAGCATGGGAACAACCAATTATCCCTGTATATGATGCAGGTGGTGGATTTGGTGGTACTGCGGGTTCTCAATTGGGAAACTCGTCTAACCCTTATGCAAACCAAATGCGTGCAAAGGATAACAAAAACTTTAACTGGCAGATTCAAGGTAATGTGTTTGCAGAAGTTGATTTTGCTAAACATTTTACAGCTAAAACTGTATTTGGTGGTCGTCTTGACAACTACCATGGTTTCTATCATAACTATCGTACTTATGAGAATGCAGAGAATGGTTCTTCTAATGGATACGGTGAATATGGTGGATACAACAATAACTATAACTGGACAAACACTTTGAGTTATGCAAATACATTCAAAGAAAAACACAGTGTTAAGTTAATGGCTGGTTATGAAATGTTAAAAGTAGCTGGTCGTCAAGTAGGTGGATCTAGAGTAAACTATTTCTCTGATAACACTGACTACTTAAGCTTGAATACTGGTTCTCCAATTGGTCAAAATAACTATTCTGACTACTACAAAACAACTGGTAATTCATTCTTAGCGAAAGTTGATTATGCTTTCAATGATAAGTATTTAATCGGATTGAATGGACGTCGTGATGGTAGTTCTGTATTTGGTCCAGATAATCGTTATGGTAATTTCTGGTCAGCTTCTGCTGGTTGGGTAATTTCTCAAGAAGATTTCTTCAAGAATATCAAGTTTATCAATTCTTTGAAAGTACGTGGTAGTTATGGTATCTTAGGATCTATATCTAACGTAGGTGCTTTAAACCAATACACTACATATGGTGGTGGTGGTGGATCTTCTTATTATGACTTAAACGGTACTAGTAACACAACAGTTTTAGGATTTTATGCTACAAACTTAGGTAATACTGCTACTGGATGGGAAAAAGATAAGATCTTAGACATTGGATTTGATGCGACTGTTTTAAACAACAAATTAGACATCTCTTTCGATTGGTATAAGAAAACAATCAATGGTTTATTGTTCCAAGACCAAGCTCCTGCTGTTGTGGGTGTAGGTTCTCAATTACCTCAGGTTAATATTGGGGACATGCAAAATACTGGAGTTGACTTATCATTGAATTATCGTGATAAAATCAACAATGATTTAAGCTACACAGTTGGTGTTAATATTGGTGCTTACAAAAGTACTATTATCAATATCCCAGGTGCTGCTGGTTTCTTTGAAGCTGCTGGTACACACAATACAGGTAATCAAGTTAGAAACGCTATTGGTCATCCAGTGGGTTCTTTCTTTGGTTATAAAATTGCTGGAATCTTCCAAAACGCTGCTGAAGTTTCTTCTTCTGCAACTCAGGACGCTGCTGCTCCTGGTCGTTTCAAATATGTTGACGTAGATAAAGACGGCAAGATAACTGATGCAGATAGAACATTCTTTGGTAATCCAAACCCTGCGTTTACTTTAGGTTTAAACTTAGGTTTAACTTACAAGAAGTTTGACGTTTCTACAGTAATTTATGGTTCATTCGGTAATGATGTATTGAATGAAACTCGTTACTTCCAAGATTTCGTAACTCAATTCCAAAACTCTAAGAGTATCCCTGTTTTAACAGAATCATGGTTACCTGCAGACAGATCTAAGCCAAGAGCTGAGTGGACTGCAGTAAATCCTAATGCTAAATACCCTATTGCAGATAATGAATCTACATTTAGTAATAATGGTGTTATCAATGATTTCTATAAAGAAGATGGATCTTATGTAAGAGTAAAACAATTAAGTATTGGTTACACAATTGAGCCTTCTACTTTAAAGCGTTATGGTATCGACAAAGCACGTATTTATTTACAAGGTGCTAACTTGTTTACTATAACAAACTACTCTGGATTAGATCCTGAGGTAGCTGGTAGCTCTGTATCTTTTGGTGTTGATTACGGTGTTTATCCTCCTTCTAAAACATTCAATGTTGGGGTAAGCCTTACTTTCTAAATTATTTAATTGAAAACTAATTACACTATGAAAAAATATAATTTTAAACATATAATCCCAGTGGCGCTTTCTTCTCTGGTGATTTTATATGCTTGTAATAAAACTTACTTGGAAGTACCAGCGGCCGGCGCATTAAGCCAGGACGTATTGGCTAACAAAGTAGGAGTAGAAGCCCTATTAGTAGGTGCTTATTCATTATTAGATGGTGAGGGTAGCTCTGCAGGTACTGGTAACGGTCCTTGGGCAACTTCTTCAAGTAACTGGGTTTATGGTTCTGTTGCGGGTGGTGACGCTCACAAAGGATCAGATCCAGGTGACCAAAACTTGATCACACCAATTGAAAAATGGAACGCTACAGCTTCAAATGGTTATTTAGACCAATTGTGGCAACAACGTTATGATGGAGTTCAACGTTCTAACGAAGCTTTAAGAATCTTAAAGTTAGCTACAGACGTGACTGCAGCAGACGTTACTCGTATCACTGCTGAAGCAAGATTCTTACGTGGTCACTACCATTTTGAATTAGCTAAAAACTTTGGTAACATTCCTTATGTAGACGAAACAGTTACATATGCTGCTGGTAACTATATGGTTGCTAATGCTGGTAATGCTGCTGCTTTGGCTAAAATCGAAGCTGATTTAAAATTCGCTTATGATAATTTACCTGAAACAATGAATGGAGTAGGTCGCGCTAATAAGTGGGCTGCAGCTGCATACTTAGGTAAAGTATATATGTTTGAGAAAAAATATGCTGAAGCTAAAGCGATTTTAACTACAGTAATCACTAGCGGAAAAACATCTTTAGGTGTTAAGTATGCTTTAGCTGATAAATTCTCTGACATTTTTAACCCAGCAAAAAAGAACAGTTCTGAGCATATCTTCTCTGTTCAAATGACAGTTAATGACGGTACTGGTGCTGCTAACGCAAACTCTGGTGACGCCTTAAACTTCCCTTATGGTGGAGAAACAGGATGTTGCGGATTCTTCCAGCCTTCATTCTCTCTAGCTAACTCATTCAAAGTGGATGCAAATGGTTTACCATACATAGACGAGACTTATAATAATGTTCCATTGAAATCTGACATGGGTATTTCTGCGGATAATGCTTTCACACCAGATTCAGTAACTCCTATGGATCCACGTGTTGACTGGACAGTTGGTCGTCGTGGTGTACCTTTCTTAGACTGGGGTATTATGCCTGGTTCTACTTGGGTGCGTGACCAAGGTTCTGCTGGACCTTACGAGCCATTGAAGCATTTGTTCTACAAAGCGCAAATTGGTATATTTACTGATGGTTCATCTTGGACTAACGGTTTCACTGCAAATAACTATCCTTTAATTCGTTTAGCTGATGTAATGTTATTAGCAGCTGAAGCTGAAGTTGAAACAGGTGGATTAGAAGCAGCAAGAGCTTATGTAAACTTAATACGTACTCGTGCTTCTAACAAAGCTGGTTTTGTGGGTTTAGCAACTGGAAAGTTAGCTTCTCCAACAAACTACCAAATTGGCCTTTATACAGGTGCTTGGACAGACGCAGCAACTGCTAGAAAAGCAGTTCGTTTTGAGCGTAAGATCGAGTTGGCTATGGAAGGACACCGTTTTTATGATATAACTCGTTGGGGAATTGGCGGTACAGAATTGAATGCTTATGCTAAGAGTGAATTAAAGCAAGGTTATTCAACAATGTCTGGCGCTTCTTATACAACTGGTAAATCTGAATACTTACCTCTTCCACAAAACCAAGTTGACAAAATGCAGAAAGACGGAAAGTCTGTATTGACTCAAAACCCTGGTTACTAATTTGAATTAAATATTTAATTAATTCTTATACAGAGAGCCCCGATAAATCGGGGCTCTTTTTTTTTGTTATAGAGTAAAAAAACATTTTTGTACGTATCTTTAAGAACGATGTTTTAGTATTAAATTCTATTTAATTATGAAGTTGCTTGCCCCTTTTATTGGACTATTTTTTATGTTGTTTATATCTTCTTGTGATACGAATAAACCATTATTTGAATTGATTGACGCGAATTATTCGGGTATCCAATTTAATAATGAAGTAAAAGAATCTGACGCTTTAAATGTATTAGACATTTCCAATGTATATAACGGAGGAGGTGTTGGTATTGGTGATTTTAATGGAGACGGTTTGCAGGATATTTATTTCACAGGTAATAAAGTTTTCAATAAATTATACTTAAATAAAGGGGAATTTAAATTCGAAGATATAACTGTTGCAGCAGCGGTTACTGGAGAAGGTAAATGGTGTAGAGGTGTTTCTGTAATAGACATTAATAATGACGGCAAATCGGATTTATATATTAGTACTACATTAGACACGAGTGCAGCTAAAAGAAAAAACATTTTATATGTAAACCAAGGTAATGATACCAAGGGCGTGCCTCATTTTAAAGAGATGGCTGCAGCATATGGATTAGCTGATACTACTTATTCTACCATGGCTAATTTTTTTGATTATGATAATGACGGGGACTTAGATATGTTCTTAGTCGTAAATGAAATTAAGGATCCGCATATCCCGAATGTGTATCATCCTAAAAATCAAAATCCAGCATACTTTAGTAGTTCAAGATTGTATCAAAATAATTATGATTCTACTTTAAAACATCCTGTCTTTGTAGACGTTTCTGAAAAAGCGGGGATTGTAAAAGAAGGTTTTGGACATAGCGTGGTTGTTACGGATATTAATAAAGATGGATGGAAAGATATTTATGTAACAAACGATTATTTACCTAATGACTATTTATGGATTAATAACCATGACGGTACCTTCACAGACCAGTTGGCAGTTTATTTCAAACATAGTTCTGTCAATTCTATGGGAACAGACGTTGGAGATATTAATAATGACGGCTTAATGGACTTCATCACTTTGGACATGAATCCAAGGGATAATTATCGTAAGAAAATGATGATGAATGCTAATAGTTATCAAACATTCCAAAACAATGATTTATATGGCTACCAATATCAATATGTTAGAAACACTTTACAAATAAATCAAGGTCCAAGAGTAGTACAAAACGATTCAATTGGAGCTCCCATATTTAGTGAGATTGCTTTTTTATCCGGTATCGCAGAAACGGACTGGAGTTGGACACCTTTATTGGCGGACGTGGATAATGACGGACATCGTGATTTATTTGTAACCAATGGATTTCCAAAAGACGTAACAGATCATGATTTTATTACCTACAGAAACAAAGCGTATAGCTTTGCAAGTAAAGCGCAGTTACTAGCAGAGATACCAGAAGTTAAAATACATAATTACGCATTCAAAAATAATGCGAACTTAACCTTTACAGACCAATCCATTAACTGGGGTTTCTCTACACCAAGCTTTTCAAATGGTGCAGTATATGCCGATTTAGATAATGATGGTGATTTAGATTTAGTGATAAATAATATCAATGATCCAGCAAGTATTTATCAAAATAAACAAAGACAATTACAACCTGAAAAAAGTCATTATTTAGATGTCACATTTAAGGGTGCTGCACAAAACATTCAGGCAATAGGAGCCACGGTGGAATTATATTATGATCATGGTCAAAAACAGATAGCGGACCAAAGTCCATTTAGGGGCTATTTGTCTACAGTTCAAAATAATTTACATTTTGGATTAGGAGCTATTCAACAAATAGATTCGCTTGTAATACAATGGCCTAATAATCAAAAACAGACCATTAAAAAGGTAAAGTCAGATCAATTATTAATTGTTGATATTAAAAAAGCGGGTCCAGTTGCGAATACAGTTCAGTCTGTTTTTGCTACGAATTCTTTATTTAGGGAAGTAACAACGGAAGTGGGAATTCATTATGTGCATACTCAAAATGATTTTGTAGATTTTAATATTCAAAAACTATTACCTCATAAATTTTCAGAATATGGTCCTGCAATTGCTGTTGGAGATATAAATGGAGATGGATTAGACGATATGGTTACAGGAGGAGCTAGTAATAATAGTGCGCAATTATTTTTACAACAAAAGAATAATCAATTTATTCAAAAAGCATTGTTACCTAATATTCGATTTAACAAACTTAATAGTGATGAAGGTATTTTACTATTAGACGTAGACAGCGACCAGGATTTAGATTTATATATTAGTAGTGGTGGATTTGAAAACCAATCTGGTGCTGCAAGTTATCAAGACCAGTTATATATCAATGACGGCAA
>CALPWK020000074.1 GCA_943327245.2 Comamonas sp. lk
ATTGGTTTTGCAACTTGTGTTTTACCATTTAGTATAAAAAAACAAACAGCGACAAAAAGGAATATTTTTTTCATAACCTAGCTTAAATATTTACCTACAATAGGAAGACGTCTTCCAACGCCAAATGCTTTTGGGGACACTCTTATAATTGGACAGAACTGGTTTCTCTTGTATTCATTGTTATTTACCATTTTCAAAGTCCTGTCTACCAAGGCAGCGTCAAATCCTAATGCTTTAATAACAGCAGGATCGGCTCGCTTTTCAATGTATTGAAATAAAATTTGGTCTAGCACTTCATATTCTGGTAAACTGTCACTGTCTTTTTGATCAGGTCTTAGTTCTGCACTTGGCGCTTTGTCAATAATATTTTGCGGGATAATTGCTGAGTTACGATTAATATATCTAGCAAGTGCATACACTTGCATTTTATAACAATCACCCAATACGCCAAGTCCTCCAGCCATATCGCCATATAAAGTACCATAGCCTGTAGCCAATTCACTCTTATTAGAAGTATTTAATAAAACGTACCCTAATTTATTTGCAATCGCCATTAATATATTCCCTCTAGACCTACTTTGTATATTTTCCTCTGCTAAAGAAAAAGGCAAATCCTTGAAGATGGGTTTTAATGTTGATAAGAAAGCTTCATATACTTCTTTGATGGCAATAATATCATAAGGATTGTCTAATTGCTTACTCAATTGTACTGCATCATTAACGGAATGCTCAGTTGAATAAGGTGAAGGCATTAATATTGCATATACATTTTCTTTTCCCAAAGCTTCCACTGCAATTGCCAAGGTAACCGCAGAATCTATACCACCAGAAGAGCCTAGTATTGCTTTTTTAAAACCCATTTTATTAAAATAATCTCTAACACCTAATACCAATGCTTGATACACTTGGTCAATATTCAATTCAGGCATTAATTTAATAGGATTCAGTTCTTTGCTTGGAACGCGAGATGCGGGTTCTAATATGGGTGCATTAATAGTACCGTCGTCATTGCACTCAAATATTTGCATAGCTGATTCGAACATTGGCAGGGCGCCGCATAAATTAGCGTCTTTGTCAAATACTAATGAAGCACCATCAAATACAATTTCTGTTTGACTACCCACTGCATTACAATAAAATAAAGGCTTTTTATATTTTACAACATTGGACTTGATAGTAGCTTTACGATCTTCGTCGTGTGTGTAATCAAAGGGGGAAGCACTTAGGTTTAATAAAATGTCTGGATCTTGGTCCATCATTTTATCCATTGGACAAATACGATACAAAGGGTTGTCGCCTAAGTTCCAGATGTCCTCGCAAATAGTAATGGCTAATTTTTTTCCTTTAAAGTTTACAACTTTCCATTCGTCTGCTGCTTCGAAATATCTATTTTCATCAAACACGTCATAAGTAGGCAATAAGGTCTTATGAATTTCGGCTACTATTTGCTGCTCGTACAAGAAGAAAGCGGCATTGTATAAATCTTTTCCTTTTTTATTCGGGTTGCGTGCTGGACTTCCAATTAACACCCCAATGGTATCGGCCGCTTGTCTAATAATATCAACGCTCTCATAACATTTAGCTATAAAGTCGTTAAACTCTACA
This sequence comes from Comamonas sp. lk, assembly GCA_943327245.2. GTDB lineage: Bacteria > Bacteroidota > Bacteroidia > Chitinophagales > Chitinophagaceae > Sediminibacterium. The sequence goes on from CALPWK020000074.1 coordinate 1,606, forward strand.
AAGTCTCTTGCAGGGTATCCGCAAACACTCATTTCACTAAATAAAATAATATCAGCGCCTTGCTTTTTGGCGTCTTCAATGGCACATAAAATCTTATGTGTATTCTCTTCAAAATTGCCAATATGATAATTTTGTTGTGCTATGCAAATCTTCATGGGTCAAAGGTCGGTTTTTAACAGAAATAAACTCGCTTTTTTTGTACTTTCGGTGATGCGTTCATCCCTTTTTTATATTTTATTATCGGCTGCCTTATTTACTGCGTGTACTATAAAGCCGGCAGACCCCGCAAAAAATGCGGTAAATCTGTCTTTAAAAATAGAACGTTTCGATAGCAGTTTTTTTAACATAGACACTACTCATATTGCAAAAGGTATCCATAGTTTATATCAAAAACATCCCTTATTTAGCGATGATTTTTTTAGACTTATTTTAATGACGAATCCATTAAAAGATACAGTATCAATTAAAGCTTTTTACCGATCTTATTTACCAATTTACAAAGATTCTAAAAAAATAAATGCACCCTCGATAGTGCAGCAGGATTTAGTTTCAGGACTTTCAAGATTTCATTTTTATTTCCCTAACTATACAATGCCGTCTACTATTATATATTTTATTGGGCCATTAGAGGGCTATGGGAATGTGATTACAAAGCAGGGCATAGGGGTGGGTTTGCAAATGTATTTAGGCGCCAATGCGCCATGGTATTTTTCAGAACAAATACAAACTATTTACCCTACTTATATTAGCAGAAAATTTGAGCCTGCTTATATCCCAGTGGTCGCTATTCAAAATATATTAGACGATTTTGCTTCTTCTAAAGCCATTGGTAAAAATGTACTTACCAACATGATAGAAACCGGTAAACGACAGTATATTATAAAAAGCTGTTTGCCAAAAACCGCTGATAGCTTGCTTTGGGGCTATAGTAACAAGCAGTTAAAGGCTTTGAGAGCAGACGAAAATCAAATATGGGCTTTCATAGTGAATCAGAAATTAATGTATAGTGTAGCGCAAAGAGACGTTCAAGACCTAATGCATGATGCAGCGCATAATGATTATTTTGGAGAGGATATTCCAGGAGATGTTGGAAGGTATATTGGATATCAAATTGTGGAAGCATGGATGGCAAAACAAACCGAAAAAACAAGGGCTAATTTGTTGACTTTATTAAATATGCCAGCAGAACAGTTATTTGAAGAAGCTAAATATAAGCCTTAGTTAAATTTAACCTTAGTTCAATTTAACAGGAGCGATCATTTTAAAAGCAGGAATATTAACATGGATAAGGTCTCTAGTTTCAATATTTTCCATAGTATAATAACCTTGCATTTTGCCCATCTCACTTTTTAAATGGCATCCACTTACATATTGATAATGTTTACCTGGCATAATTAATGGCTGCACACCTACCACACCTTCTCCTTCTACCACTCTATGCTCACTATTGCTATCAAAAACCTCCCAATAACGGCGTAATAATTTGACTGGATAAGAATTGTGATTCCCAATGGTGATTCTGTAGGCAAACATGTATTCATTTTGCATAGGATTACTATAATCTTTCTGAAAAAATGTTTCAATGCTTACTTCAATGCCTTCTGAAATTTTGGATACCATATTCTTGCTCATCTGTAGAAACTTTGGCAGAGGATACTGCTTTATAAAATTAGGATTTTTTAAACTGTTCATATAAAAATCATCCTAATTTTTCCAAAAGAGGTTGAAGTCGTGTAACTTAGCGAAAATCTGCATTTTGGCAGGTTTTAGAGCTGTTTTTACTCCAAAAATTAACAAAATGAAGATCGCAGTAGCAAAAGGTGATGGTATTGGCCCAGAAATCATGGAAGCAGTCATTGGCATTTTTGATGCTGCAAAAGTTCCATTAACCTATGAGGTAGTAGATATGGGCAAATGGGTATTTGATAAAGGATTTAGTAATGGGATGACACCTGAGGCAAAGGAGACGATTGAGGATTTGGGTATTTTATTCAAAGGTCCCATGGAAACTCCAAAAGGCAAGGGAGTAAAAAGTGTAAACGTTACCGCAAGAAAAACCTGGAACACGTACGCGAACGACAGAAAATTTCAAACATTAAGTGGAGTAGATACGGTGTTTAGTAAAGCGGGAGTAAATATTGATTTGACAATTGTTCGAGAAAATATTGAAGATACTTATGGCGGTGTTGAGCATATGCTTACACAGGACGTTGCTGTGGCAAGAAGATATATTACAAGAGGTGGAAGTGAGCAAGTAATTCGTTACGCTTTTGAGATGGCGAAGAAGAAAGGTGCTAGAAGAATTACTTGTGGACATAAAGCAAACATCATGAAATTGACAGATGGTTTGTTTTTAGAAGTGTTTAATGAAATAGCAAAAGAATATCCTGATTTAAAAGCGGACGATATTATAGTGGATGACTTATGTATGAAATTAGTAAGTCGCCCCGATTTATTTGATGTAATTGTTTTAACAAATTTACAAGGAGATATTGTAAGTGACTTGTGTGCTGGATTGGTTGGTGGGCTTGGATTTGCGCCTTCTTCAAATATTGGAGATCATATTTCAATATTTGAAGCGGTGCATGGAACAGCGCCAGACATTGCAGGAAAAAATATTGCAAACCCAACATCACTTTTATTAAGTGGTTTAAGCATGTTGCGTCATTTAGGATTAATGGAATTAGCAGTGATGATAGAAAATGCATTATTATTTACATTAGAGTCTGGCATTCACACTGGCGACTTTGGAGACAAATCAATTCCTTCAGTAAATACCACCATATTTTCTCAAGCAATAATTGACAATTTTGGTAAAAAGCCAAAGAATAATCCAAGACCAGCGTTACCTAATTTCGATTTCGTTCCAGCAGATTGCAGCTTAACGAGTAATCCAATGATTTCTTATACTTCATCTGATAAACATACCGTAGTTGGAGTTGACTTCTTTATTGAAAGTACAGATCAACCAACGGCGATTGCAGAAGTATGTGAAAAGCATATAACAGATAAAATCAAGTTAGTAACCATTACCAATAGAGGTACTCAGGTTTGGCCAACAGGCTCTATTTTCACCAATTTAGTAAATCAATATTATTGTCGATTTGAAACGGTTAATAATGCACCATTATCTCAGGATGAAATCATCCAATTATATAGTGCCTTAGCTAAAGATTTTACCATTTGTTCCCTTGAATTACTTAATATGTGGGCCGATAAAAAAGGCTACAGCTTAGCGCAAGGGCAGTAGTTAGACCTAATTTTAGCATTTGACCTTTATTTCCCCCTTATTTTACCTAAAAACTGAAATTTTGGGTGGGAAAAAATACATTTTTGACGTAATTTCACGACTTAATTACAAATTAGCTTTTTACCTATGGCAGAAGTAATCTTAATGCCCCGTTTGAGTGATACAATGACCGAAGGTGTTATCGCGGCATGGCATAAAAAAGTGGGAGATCCCGTTAAAAAAGGAGATTTATTAGCCGAAATTGAAACGGACAAAGCTACCATGGAATTGGAAAGCTATCAAGACGGCGTTTTATTACATATTGGAACTCCACGTGGTGGTAAATTACAAGTGAATGACTTGTTAGCCATCTTCGGAAAAGCAGGCGAAGATATTTCTGCTTTAATTGCTCAAAACACGGGTGGTGCTGCTGCTCCAGCTGCTGTGGAAGCACCAATAACTACCGCACCAGAAGCTGCGAAGGCAACTAATGAAACAGTGAATACTTCAGGTGTGGATTATTCAACAATGGAAGAAGTGGTATTAATGCCACGTTTGAGTGATACCATGACCGAAGGTGTAATTGCTGGATGGCATAAAAAAGTAGGTGACGCTGTTAAAAAAGGAGAAGTGTTAGCGGATATTGAAACAGATAAAGCTACCATGGAATTAGAATCTTATAAAGACGGCATTTTATTATATCAAGGGGCACAAGCAGGAGAGAAGATTTTAGTGAATGACTTGTTATGTATAATTGGTCAATCAGGAATGGATATTGCTCCAATTGTTGCAGCTTTAAAGGGTCATGCCACTGCGCCTGCAACAGCAGCGCCAGCAGCAACTCCAATTGCTACAACCAATTCAGCGTCTGTGTCTGCAAGCCCTGTGGCTGCAGCGCCAATAGCTACTGCACAAATAGTAAACGAAGGCAGAATTTTCGCATCTCCTTTAGCTAAAAAAATTGCACAAGAAAAAGGGATTGATTTAAAATATGTAAAAGGCACAGGAGAGAATGGAAGAATTACAAGAACAGATTTAGAAGAATTTGCGAAAGTAAATGATGCAGGCGGAAAAATAAATACAGCTGCAGCGTCTGCAACTGCTCCAGCATTTGTGGCTTCAGGAACCGTAAGCTTTGTAGATACACCAGTATCTCAAATGCGTAAAGTAATTGCGAAGCGTTTAAGCGAAAGTTTATTTACAGCACCTCATTTTTACTTGACTATGAAGATCAATATGGACGCAGCTATTAAAGCGCGTGTTTTATTGAACGAAACGGCTACTGCTAAGATTAGTTTTAACGATATGATTGTGAAAGCAACTGCATTGTCATTAAAGCAACATCCAAAAGTAAATAGTAGTTGGATGGGAGATTTTATTCGTGAAAATCATCATGTGAATATTGGTATTGCTGTTGCAGTAGACGAAGGTTTATTGGTACCAGTTTTACGTTTTGCTGACGGTTTGTCTTTAACTCAAATAAGCGGATCTGTAAAAGAGTTTGCTAAAAAAGCAAAAGATAAAAAATTACAACCTGCTGACTGGGAAGGAAGCACTTTCACCATTTCTAACTTAGGTATGTTTGGTATTGATTCATTCACTGCGATTATCAATCCTCCAGATGCTTGTATTTTAGCAATTGGCGGTATTGCACAAGAGCCAATAGTGAAAGGTGGTCAAGTGGTTCCGGGTAATGTTATGAATGTTACTTTAAGTTGTGACCACCGAGTGGTGGACGGCGCAACTGGATCAGCATTTTTACAAACATTGAAAAGTTTGTTAGAAGAGCCTTTGAGAATGCTAGCGTAATATTTTTCAAAATATTTTATATTAAAAAGCCCGATCAATTTGATCGGGCTTTTTAATATAAAATGACTTAATCTAAGTCGCAACCTATTGGTGCGCCTGGAGGAATCACTACTGGCTTTGGTAAAATTACCGTGCCAGGATTTTTAATTCTTTCAATAGCAAATTGGTAATGCGCTTTATGAGCCATATCTGTCTTAGCGAATGCTTCTAATTTTGTTTTTAAAGACTGTAGTCGGTCATGGCAAATACCACGTACTTCATATGTAGCTTCTGTGCTTTGGCTTAAACCAATTAACCAGGTTAGTGTTTGTTGTTGCGTTTGCAAATGAACAGCACCAGCTAGTCCTGTAGGAATTTTGGCATACCATGTATTTTGTAATATAGCGTCCAGTACATTATCAAATCCAATGGTATTTGCTCTTGCTTTATTTTGTACTAAGCGATTTGCTCTTTCTGTATTAAACAAGAATCCTAATTCAAAATCTGCTAAAGCTTCTGCTGCACTTAGTGCATCAAAACTCATTCCTGTTCTTTTTTCAAATAATTCTCCTACACCATAATACATTGGTGGACGGGGAGGTATTAATGCTAAAATATTTTCAGAAATAGTAAGGGTATTAGGAGATAAACAATTTACAGCAGCCTCTAATGCTTTTTGCTGGATAGCATTGGCAAGAATTGTTGGTTTAATTTGATTGGCGTCACCTCTAACGCTATAATTATAGTTAATGCCACCAATTAATTTAGTGACCGCTTCGTACTGATATCTATGATAATTATACAATGGAACTAATACGTCTTCCAATTTTGTCAGTGGTGTACCATTAGGGACTGCATTTTCACCAAACTGTTCTAATGATTTTTTTCTTACTGCAATAGCTTGTTGTAATCCTGCAACTGCGTCGCCATTATTATCCCATAAATGCGCATAAGGATGGAATCCACTTGCTGCTCTTGCATCCGCATCGGCAATAAATAGTAATCCATTTTTAGAATTCTCTTCTAATAAAGTATTTAAAGCAGTTGCTTCATTGGTTCCTTTTGGAAAATCTTGATAACCATAAGTAATTGCACGTTTATCCCATGCACCAATTTCGTCCGTGTAAATTTTAGAAAAATCAACTTCTCCCTTATCATTTACAAAAACGTTTGGATGTGGGTAGTCCATTACGGAAGCACGGTCATTAAAACTTGATGCATAATTATGTTGTAATCCTAATGTATGTCCAACTTCATGCGCTGCTAATTGTCTTAGACGGTGCAATGCTGCTGTTTTCATTTTATCTGTAACAGGTTTTCCGTCAACATAAGGTGATAGCAAAGCTGTAAATATTAAATAGTCCTGTCTCACTCTTAAAGAGCCTAAAGTAACTTGACCTTTAATAATTTCACCAGTTCTTGGGTCTGTTATTGACGATCCATAACTCCAACCTCTTGTAGAACGATGTACCCAGTTAATCATATTGTAACGAACATCCATTGGATCAGCGGAGTCTGGTAAAACTTTTACTTGAAAAGCATTTTTATAACCAGCTGCTTCGTATGCTTGGTTCCACCATTTCGCTCCTTCTAATAAAGCAGTACGAATAGGTTCCGGTGTACCATTGTCTAAATAATATATAATAGGTTCTACGGGTTCGCTTATTGCTGCAGTAGGATCTTTTTTATTTAATCTATGTCTGCTAATATACATTTTCTGAATAGGGTCTCCAATATCGGATCCGTAGTCAAAAAAGCTAATTCCAAAATAGCCACTTCTAATATCATAAGGTCTTGGAGTGTAATTATTGTCTGGTAAAGCCACAAAACTATGGTGCATTCTAACAGTCAACGCTTCTGTTGAAGGAGCAATCGTTTGAATAAAACGCCCTGCGTCGGAGCCTCCTACAAAAGTTAAGGTTGCTTCAAACTCGCTATTTTGAGGGAAGTTTTTTGTGTTAGCAGTATAAATGGCAGACCTACCCTCGTTTAGGGTATAAGTTCCTTGCTTTAATCTTTTGATTCTATCAACTACTCCGTGTGCGTCTCTTAGTAAAAAGGGGGTAGCGTCAATTAATACCGTGTTGGCAGCATGATCTGCTGGGTTAATTTCCTCCGCTTCTACCGGAAAACTAAAAAGAATAGACTGTGCAAATGATTCGTTTACCGCTTTCTGTTCTCTTGGGTCATTACTAATTGCACGAAAATCGAAATTAGGCTGAACCATTAATATTTTTTTACCTACACGATTAAATGATACAATACGACTGTCGCCTATTTGACCTCTATCCAAACCAATATCATTAGATCCAAGTCCAGCTGGTAAAGAATTCACATATAAGAAAGGACTATTTAATTTATCAATAGCAATATAAATTTTGCCTTGTACATTGTCTATCCAGTAATTAAAATAACCGCTATGGTATTCCATGTTTTTTGTCTTTTCTGCAATAGTTGTATTTTGTGCTTGCAATGAAAAAGGCAATAATAAAAGGAGAAGAAATTTACGCATAAAAAAGAGTTTAAATAAAAAAAATCCCGCTTTACTTTATTAGAGTGAGCGGGATTTTATCTTGAGTTATTTTAATTAAGCAGTTGGGTTGCTTTCTGTAGTTGTTGGCTCAGTGAATAAAGTTTGAGGTACTGCTACCACTTCAACAGGAGCTGGAGTTGGCGCTGGTACTGCTTTCTTAGGAGCTACTTTTTTCTTAGGTGCTGCTTTTTTAGCAACAACAATTTTAACTGGAGCTACTACTTTCTTAGCAGCAACTTTCTTTTTAGGAGCAACAGCTTTTTTAGCAGGTGCTGCTTTTTTAGCTACTACTTTCTTAGCAGCAACTTTCTTTTTAGGAGCAACAGCTTTCTTAGCAGGCGCTGCTTTTTTAGCTACCACTTTCTTAGCAGCAACTTTCTTTTTAGGAGCAACAGCTTTTTTAGCAGGTGCTACTTTTTTAGCTACCACTTTCTTAGCAGCAACTTTCTTTTTAGGAGCAATAGCTTTCTTAGCAGGTGCTGCTTTTTTAGCTACAACTTTCTTAGCAGCAATTTTTTTCTTAGGAGCAATAGCTTTTTTAGCAGGTGCTGCTTTTTTCTTACTTGACTTAGCCATGATGGGTTATTTTAAATTAATTAGTAAACTTGATTTTTATAAAATTACATCGTTTTATTGTAACAAAATAAAATCAATTTATATTTTTAATAA
>CALPWK020000075.1 GCA_943327245.2 Comamonas sp. lk
AGTTTAAATATTTAACTTGAATAATTACTTGCTAAAAAATAAATTATGAATGGTACAAAAAAGCCTAGCAATATTGCTTTTGTTATAGGAGCATCCTCGGTAGGCACATTGATTGAATGGTATGATTTTTACATTTTTGGAATGTTGGCTACTATTTTATCGAAACAATTTTTCCCTGCAGATGCAGGAACAGCAGCACTCTTGAGTACTTTGGCAATTTTTGCAGCCGGATTTATTGTGCGTCCTTTTGGTGCATTGGTATTTGGAAGACTAGGGGATTTGATTGGAAGAAAACATACTTTTTTACTGACATTAATCATAATGGGAGGCTCCACATTTGCAATAGGGTTAGTGCCTGGCTTTAAAACTATTGGCTGGTTGGCGCCAATTTTAGTTTTAATACTTAGATTATTACAAGGTTTAGCACTGGGAGGGGAATATGGAGGGGCCGCTACCTATGTTGCAGAACATGCTCCAGCAGGTCAAAGAGGTTTTTGGACTAGTTGGATTCAAACTACAGCAACGCTTGGTTTGTTTTTGGCTTTAGGTATTATTATTTTGATTCGATCTAGCCAAGGGGTGGAACAATTTAGTGCTGAATGGGGTGGTTGGCGTTATCCATTTTGGATCTCTATCATATTGGTTGGAGTTTCAGTTTTGATTCGAATGAAAATGAGCGAGTCGCCTATGTTTACAAAACTAAAGGCAGAAGGTAAAACGTCAACGAATCCTTTAAAAGAAAGCTTTGGTCATAAGGCTAATTTTAAAATGGTGCTATTGGCTTTGTTTGGAGCGGTAATGGGTCAAGGAGTAGTTTGGTATACCGGTCAATTTTATGCACAAAGTTTTATTGAAACAGTTTGTAAAATTGATTTTATACAATCGCGAAATATCATGTTAATCGCCATATTAATGGCAACTCCCTGTTTTGTATTATTTGGATGGTTGAGCGACAAAATTGGTAGAAAATGGATTATGCTAATTGGAATGTTGGCTGCAGTGTTAACTTATAGACCCATTTATCAAGAATTTATAAATATTACCTCCGCGTCTAATCGAACACAAATTGTTGATTTAAGATTAACTAATACTATAACTGCATTTCCAATTATAGACGCTAAGGATAAAACAAAGCTATATATCAAACAACAATCTGATACTACCTATTTGGATGGTTCTGTTTTTAAGTATTTTAAAACAGATACGATGATACTGACTTCGCCTATGGATGGTTCAAGACCATTCACTTTGATAAATCCAGATATGATTAAATATAAGTCGCCTAAGCCAAATGTAGTAGTAGAAAAAACAATGGGTCGTTCTGCATATTGGGATATGATATGGCTGGTATTTATTCAAATTGTATACGTTACTATGGTGTACGGGCCAATTGCGGCTTTTTTAGTAGAGATGTTTCCAACTAAAATAAGGTATACTTCTATGTCTTTGCCGTATCATATTGGGAATGGTGTATTTGGCGGACTCGTTCCATTTTTAGGAACCTTAATTGTAGAGTTTACAAAATCGTCTTCACACCCTAATGGGGATGTACTAGCTGGATTGTGGTACCCTATTGCAATAGCAGCAGTGTGCTTTGTTATTGGAGTTATTTATTTGCAAAACAAAATAGATAAAAATGTAATGGACTAAGAGGAGCATTAGTTGAAAAGGAACTGTATTATTAAATAATTATTAAAATATTTTTATGAATAAAATTAAGAAACTATTAGGCTATATATGGATGCTTATTGCGCCAGCTATTATTTGCTTTTTAGCATATGAAGCATTTACTAAAATCACTTTGGCATCAGATTCAACAAGGTCTAATGTAATTTTACAATGGACAATAATTCTACTTATTTTCACTCCTATATGTGTTGGCTTTTTCATTTTTGGCAAATATGCATCGGAAGACGCTTATGCCAATTTGCCTTCTAGTTCTGAAGAATTAGAAGATTAGAAAATAAAATACAATTCATTTTTGTTAAGTACTTTTGGGTATGTCATTAAATGTACACCATGTTTCTAAAAAATACGATGATCAAATCGCCGTAGCATCTATTTCGTTTTCAATAGATAAAGGAGAAATAGTAGGCTTTTTAGGTCCTAATGGTGCTGGAAAAAGTACCACTTTAAAAATGATTGCAGGCTTCTTAAGCCCCGACAGTGGAGATATTACAATTAATGGAATTTCTGTTATTAAAAATCCAATTGCAGCGAAAAAATTAATTGGCTACTTGCCTGAATCGAATGCATTGTATGAGGATTTATATGTAAAAGAATATTTACAATTCCTAGGTAGTATTCATCAAATAAATGCGCTCTCACAAAGAATTGAAACAGTAGTAGATCAACTTGGTTTAGGTCCTATGAAACAAAAAAAAATAGGAGAACTTTCCAAAGGGTACAAACAAAGAGTGGGAATTGCTGCGGCTATTTTACATGAACCTGCTTTGTTGTTATTAGACGAGCCAACTTCTGGTTTAGATCCAAATCAATTAATTGAAATAAGAAGTATAATAAAATCATTAAGTGCTAATTGTATGATTTTATTTTCAACACATATATTACAGGAGGTTACTTCGATTTGTTCTAGTGTGCTTGTATTACATGAAGGGAATTTAGTAGCGAATGAACCAATTGAAACATTATTGCAACCAATTACTAATAATTTGCTTGTTAGTTTTGAAGACGATATAAGTTCAATGAAGGACCAGATGGGTGAATTAAGTTCTTTTGTAATTTCCATTGACAAACATCTGTTAGTACTAAAATTGGATGCTAATATAGATGTTAAGAAAAAGATAATGCAGTTCGCAATAGATAAAGGCTTGAATATACAGCGTTTGCAGACTGAGGAGGCAAGTTTAGAAGAAATCTTCAAATTGCTTACCCATTAAAAAAAAGGTGTAAATTGCAGTCTCGAATTTTAATATCATTATTGTAGAAAACAAATAATCAAACTATGAGTTACATTGTTGAAGTCAAAGCAAGACAAATTTTAGATAGCCGTGGAAATCCTACTGTTGAAGTAGACGTATTAACTGACGAAGGCGCTTTAGGCCGTGCAGCTGTTCCGAGTGGAGCAAGTACTGGTATCCATGAAGCAGCAGAATTAAGAGACAACGACAAGAAGAAATATGTAGGTAGAGGTGTTTTGAAAGCGGTTAAGAATGTTAATACTTCAATTGCTGATGCTATCACTGGATTTGATATTACAGCACAAGCTGCTATTGACCAAGTAATGATTGAATTAGACGGAACTCCTAACAAAAGCAAATTCGGTGCAAATGCAATTTTAGCGGTGAGTATGGCGGTTGCAAAAGCAGCAGCTGACGAAGCTAATCTTCCGTTGTACAGATATATTGGCGGTACGAATGCAAGAACATTACCAATGCCAATGATGAACATTTTAAATGGTGGAGCACACGCCGACAATAAAATTGATTTCCAAGAGTTCATGATTATGCCAATTGGCGCTCCTAGCTTTAGCGAAGGATTACGTTGGGGAGTTGAAATTTTCCACCAATTGAAGAGCACTTTAAAAAAGAAAGGATATAGCACAAATGTTGGTGACGAAGGTGGTTTTGCTCCAAATATTCAAAGCAATGAAGAAGCTATTGAAACAGTATTAGAAGCTATTCAAGCTGCTGGTTATAAAGCAGGTTCTCAGATTGCAATCGCAATGGACGCTGCAAACAGTGAATTGTGGAATGCTAAAAAGAAAAAATATGTTTTCCATAAGAGTTCTGGTAAAGAAATGAGTTCTGATCAATTAGTTAAATATTGGGAATCTTGGGTTAAGAAATATCCTATCGTTTCAATCGAAGATGGTATGGCAGAAGACGATTGGGCTGGTTGGAAAAACTTGACTGATACTATTGGCGCAAAATGCCAATTAGTTGGAGATGATTTATTCGTAACGAATGTAGATCGTTTACAAACAGGTATTGACAAGAAAATTGCAAACGGATTATTAGTTAAAGTAAACCAAATTGGAACTTTAACTGAAACTATCAATGCGGTTAGCTTAGCACAACATAATGGATACAACACTATCATGTCACATAGAAGTGGTGAAACAGAAGACACTACCATTGCGGACTTAGCAGTTGCATTGAACTGTGGTCAAATTAAGACTGGTTCTGCTTCTCGTACTGACCGTATGGCTAAATACAATCAATTAATCCGTATTGAAGAGCAATTAGGAGAAACTGGTGTATTCCCAACAAAAGGAAAATTGAAGTTTGGTAACAAATAATTCAATGGAATGAATAGTAAAAGGCTCCGAGTAATCGGGGCCTTTTTTCTTTTTGAGTATTAGTATAACTATGTTAATTTTACCCTAATCAACTTTTATGTCAGTAATAAAGAAAATAATTCCATTTATAACCAATCGTTATTTAATTGTAACGGTCGTATTTGTAATATGGATGTTATTTTTTGATCAACGAGACTTTTTCTTACAAAGAGAAAGAAGTGCTGAATTGAAAAAAGTAGAAGCAGCTAAGAAATACTATCAAGACGAGATTAACAATACTAAAAGTCAATTAGAAAATTTACAAAATAACCCAGCTTCTATCGAGAAGTTTGCTAGAGAACGTTATTTATTAAGACGTGAGGGGGAAGAAGTTTATTTGTTTGAAGACAGCGCTAAGACAGATTCTGAAAATAAATAATAAATTTAAGTTAGGCTTTGTATGAAATTACAAGAACGTTATCAAAAAGTAATTGACTATTTTCTGGAGCATGTTCCAGTTGCCGAAACGGAGCTTACTTATGAAAATCCTTTTCAATTATTAGTTGCTGTTATTTTATCTGCACAGTGCACGGACAAGCGTGTGAACCTTACTACGCCTGCTATTTTTAAGCAATATCCAACGCCAAAAAAAATGGCCGACGCAAGTTTTGATGATTTATTTTTATTAATTAAAAGCATTTCTTATCCTAGTAATAAAACCAAACATTTAATTGGAATGAGTCAAAAACTCATTCATGATTATGCAAGTGAGGTACCCATGACGGTGGAGGAATTAGTTACGCTTCCTGGAGTAGGAAGGAAAACGGCGAATGTCATAACGAGCGTAATTGACCAGCAACCAAATATGGCTGTTGATACACATGTTAATAGATTAAGTAAAAGGATAGGACTAGTTCCTCAAACTGCAACCACTCCGTTAGCAGTAGAGAAAGCTTTAATAAAACGTATTCCACCAGCATTAGTGCATAAAGCACACCATTGGTTAATATTACATGGAAGATATATTTGTGTAGCAAGAAGTCCTAAATGCGCGGAATGCGGCATTAAGGACTTCTGTAAGTATTATGAAAAATTATAAATACTTCTCAATTTCAGACACTAACTCGTGTTTAGTAATTGGCACACCCATAATTTTATTGTATCCTTTTGCGTCTACAAAATACTGGTCACGGATAATTTTAATTAATTGTCCGTTATTAATTTCTGGTATTAATACAGTTTCAAAGTTTTTCAAAATATCGCCTAAGTTTTTAGGAAAAGGACGCATATATTTAATATGTGCATGACTTACTTCTTTACCTTGACTCTGCAATTGCATAGAAGCGCTCTTAATGGTGCCATAAGTAGATCCCCATCCTAATACCAATACTTTTCCTTTTTCGGCTCCAGTGTCAATAGTTTGTAAAGGAATATAATCTGCAATTTTAGCCACTTTAGCGTCTCTCATTTTAACCATGAACTCATGGTTCTCTGAGTCATAACTCACATTACCTGTTTCATGTTGTTTCTCCAAACCACCAATACGATGTTCTAAACCTGGTGTTCCAGGGATCGCCCAAGGTCTTGCTAATTTCTCATTACGCTTATAGGGTAAATATTTGGACTCGCCTTCGTCTAATTCAGTTTTGAATTTCACTTCAATTTCAGGAATATCGGAAGCCTTAGGGAATTTCCAAGGCTCTGCGCCATTGGCAATATATCCATCACTTAATAAAATAACAGGAGTCATATGTTGTAAAGCAATTCTAACTGCTTCATATGCCATATGGAAACAATCGCTTGGCGTAGCTGCTGCAATTATTGGAATAGGAGCTTCTCCGTTTCGTCCATAATATGCTTGTAATAAGTCACTTTGTTCCGTTTTAGTAGGTAAGCCTGTAGAAGGTCCACCTCTTTGAATATTTACAATTACTAAAGGAATCTCCAACATAGTGGCAAGACCAATAGCTTCTGTTTTTAATGCCATACCAGGTCCAGAGGTAGTGGTTAATCCAATGGCTCCACCATAACTCGCCCCAATTGCAGCTCCAATACCAGCTATTTCGTCTTCTGCTTGAAAAGTTTTTACCCCAAAGTTTTTATACTTGCTCAATTCATGAAGGATATCGGTTGCGGGAGTAATTGGGTAAGAACCTAAGAATAAAGTCAAGCCACTTTTTTGAGAAGCGGCCACTAATCCCATAGATAAAGCTTGATTTCCCATAATACTTCTATAAGTACCTGGTTCCATTGTTGCTTTTTCTACTTTGTATCTTGTGTTAAATAATTCAGTGGTTTCGCCATAGAAATATCCTGCTTTTAAAACATCGATATTACTTTTTAATATATTTTCTTTCTTGCCAAACTTTTCTTTTAAGAAGGATATGGTCGTATCTAAATCTCTGTTGTATAACCAATAGATTAGTCCTAGTACAAACATATTTTTTGCACGATCTCTTTCTTTAACTCCTAATTCAGTATGTGATGCTAATGCTTCGCGCGTTAATTTTGTTACGTCTACTTTAGTTAAGTCGTAACTGTCTAAACTCCCATCCTCTAAAGGGTTCACGCCGTCAGTGTAGGCAGCAAGACGTAAATTTTTAGTATCAAATCCATCAATATTTGCTATAATTTTTCCACCTTTTTTTAAATTTTTTAAATTCACTTTTAAGGCAGCTGCATTCATTGCAACTAAAACGTCACAAACATCACCAGGTGTATAAACTCTATCAGAACTAAAATGAAGTTGAAAACCACTCACTCCCGGAAGGGTTCCTATGGGAGCACGAATCTCTGCAGGGAAGTCTGGGAAAGTTGCTAAATCAATTCCTAATAATGCAGTATTATTAGTAAACTGTTGACCTGTTAATTGCATCCCGTCGCCACTATCACCGGCGAATTTGATAACAACATCTTGTAATACAACGTCTTTTTGCATATGCATCAATTTGAAGGTAAAGTTACAGTTTACCCTGCCTAAAACCTTAATTATTTATAAGATTATTATCATATGTTGGCTACCTTTGCTGCTTCAATTTCAAGGTAAAATAATGATTGGCTTATTTTTTAACATATTGACCCAGGTACTAATTCTTTTTATAGGGAATACCCAAAGGATTTTTTCGAATTTGACAGTGCGCCAGTCTACACCAATTGCCATTGTTCAACAAAAAGAACCGGAGTTGGCAGACAGTTTAGTAAAGCATATCTATTTAAGCTTTGACGACGGGCCATTACCTGGGACTTCTAATTGTATTGATATTTGTACCAATCAAAATGTCTCTGCTACTTTCTTTGAAATTGCTTTTCATGAATCAAGGAGTAATTATGGGAAGCGGTTGTATCAAAAAATAGTCGCCAATGAGCGGTTATTTGATATTTCAAACCATAGTTTTTCACATGCTTTTTTTGGGGACTATATGGACTACTATCATCATCCAGATTCTGCATTATCAGATTTTAATAAAGCCAAGCAAATACTGCTGCCCAAGAATAATATGGTGCGTTTGCCCGGTAATAATGCTTGGAATACAATAACAGAGAAAAAGGCAAGTGGATTGGTTCGACCACTAGTACGTAAATTGGACAGTACTGGATACAATGTGATTGGTTGGGATATGGAATGGCATTTTAATAAATTTGGAAGACCTGTAAATAGTCCGGAATATATAGCTTCATTAGCCGATAGTTTGTTTTTTTATAATAAAACCAAGACAAAAAATCATTTAGTAATTTTAATGCATGATGTCATGTTTAGAGGCTCAGCCGACTCTATAAAATTAAATACCATGATTTCACTTTTAAAGCAAAGACCCGATTTTCGCTTTAGAAAACTAAGCGAATACCCTAACTTGAAGAAATAAGTGGGGATTAACCTTTTTTTAAGGCAAGCAATTGTTAAATCACTCAAGTATTTTGTACTTTTATAATAGACAAAAAAACATAATTATATGTCAGCATTCAAAACAGGTAATCCAACCTTAACGGAGAAAATTTTTGATAAAAGTATACATGAAACCGCAGGTACTTTTGGGGTGATGAGTATTCGTGGTACTATGAATAAATTTGGGTTTCTATTGCTAATGGTAACGGCTTCGGCTATGTATAGCTGGAATTTATATGCAGAAGGGAATACTGCAACGGTAACCACTTTAATGATTACTGGGGCAATAGGGGGATTAGTACTTGCGATGATTATGATGTTTAAGCCTAATTGGTCTGGATATATAGCGCCTGCTTATGGTATTTTAGAAGGATTATTTATTGGGGGTATTAGTGCCTACTTTAATAACATGTTTGCAAAAACGCATCCCAATTTAGTTTTACAAGCAGTAGGTTTAACTTTAGGCGTTGCATTGTCTATGTTTTTATTATATAATTTTAGAATTATTTCTGTAACTAACCGATTACGTTCTATCATCATGTCTGCAACAATGGGTATCGGATTGTTTTATTTGATCACTTGGATTTTAGGTATGTTTGGAGTGAATTTGGGATTTGCCTATGACAATTCTCTTTTAAGCATTGGTATTAGTTTGTTTATAGTTGGTATCGCTGCAATGAATTTATTATTAGATTTTGATTCTATTGAAAAAGCTGCCGAAATGGGAGCCCCTAAATTCATGGAATGGTATAGCGCCTTCGCATTATTAGTTACTTTAGTGTGGTTATATTTAGAAATTTTAAAATTATTGAGTAAGCTAAGCTCAAGAGACTAATTTGTAATGGAATATCAACGAGGCAGCTTAGATAAAGAGCAACTAATTCATTTTTATCGTTCTATGGTTTGGCCAAGAATGATTGAAGAAAAAATGTTGGTATTATTACGTCAAGGTAAAATAAGTAAATGGTTTAGTGGCATTGGTCAAGAAGCGATTTCGGTAGGTGCTACATTGGCAATGGACCCAACAGAATGGATTATGCCATTGCACAGAAATTTAGGCGTATTTACAGGTCGAAATATGTCATTAGTGGAGCTTTTTAAACAATGGCAAGGAGATAGAGACAGTTTTAGTAAAGCTAGAGAACGTAGCTTCCATTTTGGAAGTAAGTCACATCATATTTGTGGGATGATCTCCCATTTAGGACCGCAGTTGGCCATTGCAGACGGGGTAGCATTAGCTTATCAGCAACGCGGACAATTAAAAGCAACCCTTGCATTTACAGGAGACGGGGGGACTAGCGAAGGTGATTTTCATGAAGCATTGAATGTTGCGGCAGTATGGAATTTGCCAGTCATTTTTATTATTGAAAATAATGGATACGGATTAAGTACGCCCACTAATGAGCAGTATGCTTGTGATTATTTAGTGGACCGTGCAAAAGGATATGGGATGGAAGGTATTCGTATTGACGGTAATAATATTTTAGAAGTATACGAAACTATAAAAGGTGTTAGAGAATACTGCATCAATAATCAGAAGCCATATTTAATTGAGTGTACTACTTTTAGAATGCGTGGTCA
>CALPWK020000076.1 GCA_943327245.2 Comamonas sp. lk
AAACTCATGTCGTCTCCCGCTCCACCACCTACAAATGATTTGTAAGAAGTGTCAGAAAAACCTAAACCACGAGCAGGGTCTGCTACTTTCATTGCTCTTAAGTCTTTTAAAGAACTCAAAGTATTTAACCAAGTTGAAGCAACACATAAGCGTAATGCGTCATTACCATAGTTACCCTTATTATTAGGATATTGATTGTAAGCATCATTGTAAACATATTCCCAGTTGTCAGACATGTCTAACATGGTAGGATACTTAGTTGGATTATTAATTACGTCAGCAAATTTTTGTTTAACATTTAATTCCGCGTCAGTGTCTTTTTTACTTAAGTTAATTAAAACACGTAATTTATAAGTATTGACCACTTTTTGCCATTTCTTCAAAGCAGTTAATGCGTCAACACCACCCGAGATTTTTTCTTGGAAATAAAAATCTCCAAGTAAAGCAGTATTAGAAGACGCTATTATAGAAGTTAACTGCGTATTTGCTTCTTCTAATAATTGTAAAGACTGAATAAATACTTGTTTTTGAGAGTCATACTTAGGCTTAGGTGTTGCTAAACCTTTCATAGCGTCTGACATTGGCAAATCTCCCACTTTCATACTCATATTAATGAATGTATAAGCTTTGAAGAATTTCGCTAATGCGCCATATGGATTTAGATCTGTTGCGTTTGCAGATGCTTTTGCAGCTTCTTTTTCCATTGCAGCTATATTCTGCAAAGTATTATAATCCAAATTCGCACTACCCGTCCAATATTCATTGGTTCCATAATAAGTATAAGTAGACAAAGTATATTGGCCAAACTTGTCTTCGTCTCCCCCTGGGAAAACCATTAAGTTATTTTCTATTTGTCTTAATAGTAAATAAGCAGGTACCGAAGTTGGTTTATTCGGATTCTCTGTATATTTTTCGAAAGTCTTAGTACAACTACTTGCTATGATAGCCATCGCTAACATAAGTAGTCCTAAAATTTTATTTGTTTTCATTTTCTGTTATTTAATGTTTTAAATTATTGTGTTTATAATTTAGAAAACAATGTTTAAGTTAAATCCATAGCTACGAGTAGTAGGGGTTTGTAAATTATACTCTGTGCTATTTGCACTATTATAATCACGACCTGAATACTGATCTATATCCATGTCCTTGAAACGTTCTGGGAAAAAGTATAATAAATTACGACCCACTAAAGAGATATCAACTTTTGAGATAAACGATTTTTTACCAATCAACTCTTTAGGTAAAGAGTAAGTCAATACTACTTCTCTTAGTTTACCATAAGTCTTAGAAACTGAAGTATGTTCAAAGTCATTAAAGAAACTACTTACATAGTCTTGAATATATTTTGCAACACCAGTGTTATTAGTAAATTGTAGATCTTTTAAGTTGGTAATCACTCCTGTAGTGGGGTCATACTGAATTGCCTTTCCGTTAGAAATTTGAACACCTTCACCTACATAAGTACCTTTAAAATTAGCATCATTATAATGTGCTGCTTCAAAAGCTCTTGCTGCACCAACTGCACCTGTGGCAGTGAAAATATTTGAACCACCTTCAATACCTTTTCTCATAACTCGATCTTGTACTTTACCGCCTACTTTTCCATCAAATTGGAATGAGAAACTAAAAGCTTTGTAGTTAAACTTGTTATAGATAGACCAGCTCCAATCAGCATCTGAGTTTCCTACATATTGTGCTTTAGGCAAATACACTGGGTAACCTGCACTATTGTTAATCACTTGTCCTTCGGCAGATTTAGCTGTTACACGTGCAAATATTTTATCAACACGATCTCCTTGATGGAATTGATAACTTTCAAAATTAGAAGGTAAATCTTTATAGGTTTCTTTAAAAGTAGACCAGTTAGCCATTACATCCCAGTTCAATCCTTTATCGTTTCTTATAGGAGAACCAGTTAATGACAATTCAGCACCTCTAATTTGAGTTTTAATTGCATTTGTTGTGAAACCAGTAATTCCTGTAGTTTGAGAAATTGGGAAATTACGAATACCTGGTCCATTAATATTATTGAAGAAAGTAGCTGAGAATCCTAAACGATTACGTAAGAATTTAACGTCTAAACCTAATTCAGAACTTGTTAATACGGAAGACTTGATATTTGAATCAATCGCATTTAATGGAGCACTTGCACCTGTTTGACCATTATACACTGTTCCAACAGAATAAGCTGGATTAGATAATGAATAACTTGGTCCGCCATATACACTTACATAAGGGTCACCATATCCTAGTGGATAACCAGCTGGACCTGTATAAGAAGATGTATTTGGAGATTTAGCTTCTGCATAACTAGCTCTTACTTTCAAGAAACTAATTAAACTTGGCAACTTAACGTAATCTGAAATTACTGATGCAGCAGAAACTGAAGGATAGAAGTAAGTATTGTTATTAATTAACAATGTTGAACTTTTATCAACTCTTCCTGTAGTTGTTACATTTAAATATTTTCCAAACTCTACTCCTGCTGTATAATAAGCAGACAATACCAACATATTTGCATTATAGCTAAACGCACGAGTTGGATTTAAAGAATTAGAGAATGAATATAAACCTGGTACGTTTAAGTAATCAGTAGTTGTGAAGCTAGATCTGTATGCGAAATTTCTAGCATTTAATCCACCAATCGCGTCAAAAGCAATACCATTTTTTAATTTATGATTGTACTTTAATAATGCTTCAACGTTATTATCAAATAATGAACGACTATCTTCTCTATAATCACCACGATTCAATTCTCTTCCATAAGGGTGGGCAGAATAAGGCATTTTTTCAGTTCTTAAAACGTCATTAGTGCTAATATTTGTTCTTAAAATAGCTTCTAAGTCATTGCTTGCCTTATATGATAGAGATGCATTTGCAGTGATATCATTTTTAGTATGACCACGCAACCACTCATAACTCATAAAATACGGGTTATGATAACGTTGGTATTCAGCAAATTTCGACTGAACACCTTCTTTACCCGCTTGCCAGTAGTTTTTCATATCATCTACATTCCAGTCAGCTCCTGTCCATAAAGTCATTGAATAAATAACGCTATTAGGTCCATAAGAAACGTCTGGAATATTTGGAGAAAATTGACGATTGTAATTCAAATTACCGTCAATAGTGAATTTGTTACTTAATTTATAACTCGCATTCATGTTGAAATTGATCGTATTCAATTTTGTATTTGGAATAATTCCTTTTTGATTAGTATGACTTAGAGACATACGAACACTTGAACGATCTGTTGCAGACGAGAAACTTAAGTTGTTTGTAGTCAACACACCTGCTCTAATAAAACGCTTCAAGTTATCTACTCCTACAGGTAAATATGGAGTAGCTTGTCTCTTGCCTGTTACTGGATCAATTGGGCTATTCCATTGAGGAATTAATTGGCCATTTAAAGCTGGTCCATATACATCATAATCACCATCGTTGATGCCACCACCTTTACCATCACCAAAAGAGTATTGAGAATAATCACCACCACCATATAAAGCTTGTGTTTTAGGTAATGCAATAAAACCCTTGTCTACTTGAGTAGAAGAGTTGAATTCTATAGTATACCCTTTGTCATTTTTCTTAGCTTTCTTAGTAGTAATTAAAATCGCACCGTTTTGAGCACGACTACCATAAATAGCAGTTGCAGCTAAACCTTTTAAGACTGTGTATGTTTCAATGTCGTCCGGGCTTAAATTCCAAGTATCTGAAGTTACTGGAATACCATCCACTACATACAAAGAGATATTACCCCCACGTAAAGACACGTTTGGAGAAGCTAACATCTCACGATTGATAGCTACATCTAAACCAGCTACTTTACCAACCAATCCGTTAATAGGATTTGGCTCTCTAGCTTTCACTAAATCACTTCCTTTAACTTCTTGTACTGAATAACCTAATTTTTTTGTTTCTTTTTTAACACCCAATCCAGTTACTACTACTTCACTTAAAGATTGTTCTTGTTTTTGTAAGACAACGAATAAATCATTTACACTTGAGTTTATAGCAATTGACTTTGTAGTAAATCCTACATAAGAAATTTGCACACTACCTGCTTTCGCAATTGATAATGTAAACTCACCTTCTTTGTTTGTTTTAGTGGCACTAGAAGTACCTTTTACTAAAACTGTTGCAGCTTCTAGACCTAACTTTGTCTCTGCATCGACCACTTTACCTTTTACTTGTATATTTTGCGCATTGGCTTGAACGAAAGTCAAACCTAACACCAAAACAGCAAGTAAACTTTTGTTTAAAATTTGTTTTAACAACATAGATGTTTATTTAAGCCGCAAATCTATTTGTTAAAATGCTCAAACATTTTTTAACACAATGAACAAAGTATTATGTAATTGTTTCCTAAATGTTAACAAAGCCAAAATTTTATATTATGTTTTCTAATATGTTTTTAATTAGAATAGGCTAATAATTAACATTTAGATAATTTTGCAAGCAATACTATATAGAATCAGAATGATACGTTTGTACTTCAATTTCAACCAATATGAGAAATAAATTATTTAATAATTCCCTTTTGTTAATGTCAACGATTTTAATGACTTTAAGTAGCCCATTATTTTCACAGCAAAATAAAAGCTACTTGTCTGTACCAGGATATGATAAGTATGCTTCTATTAATACTGCTGGCGTTTCTGTGTTGCCAAGTGGTCGATATGTTACTCCTGTTGGCCAGACTATTAAAATAACAAATGACCCCTTTGGATTAGCCATTTCACCTAATGGGAAAGTTGCCATTACGTTACATAGTGGCGTTTTTACAATTATCCATTTAAATGATTTAAGTACCCTTAGAGTTCCAGACTATAAAAAGAAAATTCCATCGCCTTTAAAAGATGGTTCTTTTTTAGGAGTAGCGTTTCATCCTACTTTAAATTTTGTTTATTTAAGTGGTGGCGACGAAGGGTCTGTGATTGTTTATGATTATGAGAATTTAAAAACAATAGAAAAGATTTCATTAGACGGAAAATTCAATGATCAAAAATTTGAAGGCAGTTTTACAAGTGATCTATTATTAAATGAAGCTGAAAATGAATTACTAGTCTTAGACAGAGGCAATTTTAGATTAGTAAGAATCGACCTAGATACAAAAAAAATAAAAGCATCTATACCAACGGGGCGTCAACCTTTCGGTTTAGCTATATCGCCAGATCATAAAACAGCATTAGTGGCAAATGTTGGTATGTACGATTATCCATTGGTGTCTGGTACTACTAAAGAGAATATTCAATCTCAATATATCCCTTGGCACCCTTATGGAAATAATACAAAGGAATCTATTAATGGTACTATAGTTGAAGAAAAAAAAATACCCGGATTAGGAAGTCCAAATGCACCAGAATCTATGAGTGTCTATACCATTGACTTAACAACAAATATTATTACTAGTCGATTAAAAACTGGTTTACAATTAGGGGAGATGATTGAAGACATGGAAGTAGTTGGTGGGTCAAGTCCAAATTCTATTGCAATAGGTTCTGAATATGCTTATGTTACAAATGCCACAAATGATAATATTTCTGTAATAGATTATAAGGCTGGGAAAATTATTAAAAGTATCCCAATCAGAGTAGATAGTGCTTTAGACAAATTAAGAGGTTTACTCCCATTTGGAATTACTTTGAGCAAAGATGAAAAAAAGTTGTACGTAGCACTACTTGGTTTTAATGCAGTCGCTATTGTTGATTTAAATACAGACAAAACAATCGGACTATTACCTGCCGGATGGGGACCAACAAGAGTAGCACTTTCAAAAGATGAGTCTGAAATTTATATTACATCATGCCGAGGTTATGGAGCTGGGCCAAATGGTGGAAAGAATTTTAGAATCCCCATTCAAGGTACTTATATAGGTGATATTCAATTAGCGACTTTTCAGAAAGTAAAAATGCCTTCTAGAAGTGAATTAACCCAATTCACCTCACAATCGATTACTAATACCTATACTAAAATTGAAATTAAAGACCAGGATAGTTTGCCATTACCAGTCTTGCCAAAAAGTATTTCAACTCCAATTAAACATATTGTTTTTATTTCAAAGGAAAATAGAACATTTGACGAAGTATTTGGACAAATGACAAACATTAAAGGAGATTCAGGATTAGCTAGATATGGAATAGGAGTAAACGTTTCTAATAAGACAACTTCATTGAAAAATGTGAACGTAAGTCCGAATCATCATAAAATTGCAAAGCAATTTTCATTAAGTGATAATTTTTATTGTGACAGTGATGCGTCCATACACGGGCATCATTGGATGATGGGTGTAATTCCAAACGAATGGGTGGAAGCAAATTCAAGTGTAGGAAAGTCGGCAGATTATTTCTCTACGGCATCTGGAAGAAGATTTCCTGGATCAACAGGAAGTATGGATCCAGAAGATTATGCTGAAACAGGGGGGCTATGGGAAGCATTAGAAAGAAATAATATTTCGTTTTATAATTTTGGGCAAGCAAATGAGACAGCTCACGTGAGAGAAGAGTGGATGGATACTGCAACAGGAGCTGGTCATATTGTTATGGTACCTATGCAAAAAGCAGTCTGGTCTAAAACCTCACATAACTTTGCTGGATTTAATACTAATATTCCTGATCAATTTAGAATGAAGCAGTTTGAACAAGAGTTTACCAAAAAATGGTTGAATGGAAAAGACAGTTTACCTCAATTATTAACTGTTATGTTACCTAATGACCATGGTGCAGACACAAGACCAGAAGACGGGTATCCTTTCCCTCATTCTTATATGGCTGACAATGATTTGGCACTTGGCAGAATGTTACATTTTTTAAGTAGAACCCCTTATTGGAAAGATATGTTAGTGATTGTTACAGAAGACGACCCACAAGGTGGTGTAGACCATATAGATGCGCATAGAAGTATATTATTGATGGCAGGGCCTTATGTGAAAAAAAATTATGTTTCAAACACGCATGCAAACTTTGGATCCATACTTAAAGTAATGTATAATATTTTAGGCATACCTTATGTGAATCAATATGACCAAACTGCTTCTTTACTATCTGACTTCTTTACAAAAAGACCGGATTTTTCAAAATATGACTTTGTATTTCCCGATAAATCAGTGTATGACTGGGATAAGTCTATGAAAAAATATAATTATAATATTGATTGGAGAAAAGTAAAGCAGGGGCCAAAAATGGATGATGAAGAAGACCAAAAGAAAAAGCATTATAAAGAAAAAGGAGAATAGGGATTTCTGTTTTAAAATGGATTATCAATGTGGCAAAATATAAATGAAGACAAATTTTAGTTTAAAAAAAATATTAATTCTTTTAGTTGTATTAAGTATTACTTCAAAAGTATTTTCCCAAACTACAGACTCTGGCTTCAAAACGCTGGAAACTATTACTGTAATTAGTAGAAATATTAAATCAAACGATAGCATTACCCCCTATTCATTAACCAGCATAAGGGGTGATGCTATTTCATTTAACAAGTACCGAACTACTTCAGAAGCCTTAATGGGCTCAAGTGGTGTATTTATACAGAAAACAAATCATGGAGGCGGCTCTGCATTTATTAGAGGCCTAACTGGCAATGAAACATTAATTCTTATAGACGGCATTCGCTTTAACAATTCTACCTTTAGATATGGCCCTAATCAATACCTTAACACTATCGACGTTTTTAGTATTGATAAAATAGAAGTAGCCAAAGGCATTGGTTCGGTTGAACATGGGTCAGATGCAATTGGAGGTGTCATTAATTTGTTGACAAAAGAAGCCCAGTTTAGTAATATAAAAAGATTGAATTTTAATTCAGAAATCAGAATTATTTCAGCTGGAATGGAACAGAGTAATCGTTCAGAAATTTACTATTCAGATAAAAAAATTGCAATAAATGGAGGTCTTAGTTTAAGAAATTTTGGAGATCTAGTTGGAGGCAATGGAGTTGGGATACAGTCTCCTTCAGGATACCAAGAGAAAAGCTATGACGTGAAAATTAAAATAAAACCGAGCGAAAGCAGTAGTTTACTA
Organism: Comamonas sp. lk; assembly: GCA_943327245.2. Taxonomy (GTDB): domain Bacteria; phylum Bacteroidota; class Bacteroidia; order Chitinophagales; family Chitinophagaceae; genus Sediminibacterium. Next base: position 8,022 of record CALPWK020000076.1, read on the forward strand.
TTTGCAAGTCAGCTACTAAACCAAATAGACGTTCCCATTTATCATAAAATAGTATTAGAGAATTATAAAACAAATCAAGTGGATTTGCAAGAAAGAGAAATGCAGTATTTGAGATATAAAAAACTATTTAAAAATAATTTTTTATCAGAATTGATTGTGACAACTTCTTACCAGAAAGCAATTGAGCAGCGGTCTAATCAAAAAAATAATAGCGTCACTTACAGAAAAGAGGCGGATACGGTAAAGACAGCTGGATTTAGTGCGGAAGTAATCTCAAAGCCATATTTCAATTGGAATATAAATACCGGCTTTGATTACTATCAAGACAAAGTAAATAGTATTGCAAATGAAATGAACCCAGCTTGGAATAGTATTGTTTCAAAAAGAGGACTATACCCCAATGGAGCAATAAATAAGAATAGCTCTCTATTTCAAATTCACCGAATTAAACTAAAACGATTCGAATTAGAAACTGGAATAAGATATAATTTCTTGTCCATTCAAATAAAAGACGAAATATTAGGCAATGTAAATATTAAACCATCCGCATTAGTAGCCAATTTTGGAATCAACTATTCATTTAAAAATAACCATCAATTGTATAGTTCAGTTTCTTCAGGATATAGAGCACCCAATATTGACGATTTAGGAACACTAGGCATTGTTGATTTTAGATATGAATTACCAACTAGTAATTTGAAACCTGAAAAATCTATACATACTGAATTTGGATATAAATTTATGGATAAGAGATGGGGGCTAAATATTTCCGCTTTCTATATGTCCTTAAAAGATATTATTACAAGGGTTAAGTCAGCAGGTCAAATAATTGATGGATACACTGTTTATACTAAACAAAATATTGAATCTGCCTATATAAAAGGGGCAGAAGTTTCCATTAATTATACAATGAATTCTCATATACAAATTCATTCAAATGCTACTTACACTTATGGTCAAAATCTTACTAAGCAAGAACCCATGAGAAGAATACCCCCATTATTTGGCCAGACTGATATAATGTGGTCGAAAGGAAGCTGTGAAATTAAGTTCGCATATCAGTTTGCTGGCAAGCAAGATAGATTAAGTCAAGGTGACAAAGATGATAATAGAATAGGTAAACTAGGCACTCCTGAATGGAATGTATTTAATTTAATGACAGGCTTCAATTATAAAAAAATCAAATTGAACCTTGGAATGTTAAATATTTTCAATGAAAAATACAAAACACATGGTTCTGGGATATACGGAATGGGGCAGTCTTTCTATCTTAGTACAAAACTAAGTTTATAATTTTGCTAGTGCACCAATCATAAATAAAGCAGTTTCTGCAAACTCTTTTCCTTTATTCATTCTATCTATTGAGGCTCTTTCGTAGGCTAACTCTTCATTTTGAGTGGTTAGTATTCCAAAAATTATAGGCGTAGTATTAGTAGCTGATAAATAACTAATTCCCTGTGTTACATATTGACATACATATTCATAATGATCTGTGTCCCCTTTAATAATTGCGCCAATAACAATAATGGACTTATACTTATTAGTCATTATTAAATTTTTACTATATACCACAGTTTCAATTGCACCAGGGCATTCAAAAACTTGAAAATTAGCTTTGGATTCAGTTAGATAGTCGATACAACTTGCTTCTAATAAGTCTGTAATATGGCTATTAAATGT
>CALPWK020000077.1 GCA_943327245.2 Comamonas sp. lk
AGCTATTTGTTTGGTAATATAGCAAGCATTGGCCACACTAATATATTTGTATATGGCGTATTTGTATTTATACATGTGTATGCATTAACTGAATTCATGGACCGGAATCCGAATGCATGGATTATGGAATTTGGTAAAAACGCAGCAGCTATTTATTGGATACTCAATACAGGAAGTTGGTTTGGCTTAACCAACTTAATTAGCTGGAGCAATTACTTAATGATAGCCTATTTTGCAATAACTAGTATTACCGTCTATATTTTTTCGAGGGAATTTACTGCTAAGCAAATGAAAATTGCTTAGCTAATTGAAGTATAACAAGTCTGCATATGCCCGACTTTTTATACTTTTTCCTTTGTTAAATTGCCATTAATAGTTCTAAAAATATTTAATGGATTTTCATTTTGTAATGCGGCTGGTAATAAATGATTAGACCAATTTTGGTATGCTACAGGTCTTAACCAGCGCTTAGCTGCTTTTACCCCAACTGCAGTGAAACGACTGTCGGTTGTTGCAGGATAAGGACCGCCATGCACCATACTATCACAAACTTCCACACCTGTTGGTACGCCATTTAATAATACCCTGCCGGCTAATAAGAATGCCTTTTGTAATAGGCTTGGATTTTGTTCAAAGTCTTTGTCGGTTCCCATAATAGTAGTTGAAATTTGGCCTTTTAAACTATACCATACTGCTTGCAATTCTTCCACTGAATCACATTGTATTAATATGGAATAAGGACCAAATACTTCTTCTGCTAGTAATGGATTACTTAAAAATGTTTTCCCATCTACTTTAGCTAAAACAGGATATGCAGTTACTGCTTCAGGATGTTTGCCCGTTAAGCATTCAATTCCTTGTTGTGCTAAGGCAGCTGAACTATGTTTAAAATAAGCTGATTGTATTCCAGCATGCAACATAGCCGCAGGATTCACCAAACTCATTTCTGTAGCAAGTACTGTTGTAAAATTAGAAAGTGCTTCCGACTTTACCCCAATTAAAATACCAGGATTGGTACAAAATTGGCCCATGCCTAATGTAATAGAGCCTGCATAATTTTTTGCGATACTACTGCCTTCTTTTTGTAAACTATCTTCTAATAACAATACTGGATTTACACTACCCATTTCAGAAAAAACTGGAATAGGATGCTGTCTGCTATTTGCATAATCTAATAAAGCTCTGCCTCCATTTCTAGAACCTGTAAAACCTACCGCTGCAATTTGTTCGTCTTGCACTAGGGCTTTACCTGCTTCAAAATCGGTAGCGGTAACGTGTTGAAAAACATGGGACGGCATGTTATGATCTGCGATTGCTTTTTGTATAGCAGATGCTACCAAAGTAGAAGTGGCTAAATGCGCTGGATGTGCTTTCACAATTACAGAACAACCCACAGCTAAAGCACTTGCGGTGTCTCCACCTGCAGTAGAATAGGCAAAGGGAAAATTACTAGCTCCAAAAACAACTACGGGACCTAGCGGGAAATACATACTTCGAACGTCTGGCTTGGCTGGTACTTTGTCTGGGATAGCCGTATCAATACATGCTTCTACATATTCTCCTTTATGTAACATTGCAGCAAACATGCGTAATTGATAACAAGTACGTCCACGCTCGCCTTGAAGTCTTGGGATAGGCAAATTGGTTTCCTTATTGGCTTGTTCTAATAAGGCGTCTCCTAGTGCTTCTATATTGTCTGCAATACTTTCTAAAAAAGCAGCTCTTGCCTCATTTGAAACTAAAATATATTGTTCAAATGCAGTAGCTGCATTTTTTGTTATTTGTGCTATTGTAGACATATTGGAATTTAGGATAAAATTAAATAGTATAAAATTCAGGAAGGGTTGGGCGATTTTTAATACCCGTATCAATAATGGCTTCTATACGAGTACGCTCGGCGCCTTCTAAAACTAGTCTTGGCTTTCTTACTAGCTCCGAACCCAATCCACATTTTGCTTCCGCAAATTTTATATATTGCACTAGTTTAGGATGAATGTCTAATTCCAATAATGGCATGAACCATCTGTATATTTTAGTGGATTCTTCTATATTACCTGCTTTAGCTAAACGATAAATAGCCACCGTTTCTGCGGGGAACGCACAAACTAATCCTGCCACCCAGCCGTCTGCGCCTAATAATAATTCTTCTAATGCAAGCGTGTCCACTCCACACATAATTTTAAAACGATCCCCAAATGCATTGCGCATTCTAGTAACATTTGAAACGTCTCGTGTTGATTCTTTGACAGCTTGTATATTTTTAACCTCCACTAGTTCCTTGAACATTTCAATAGTGACTTCAATTTTATAGTCAACTGGATTATTATAAATCATGATTGGCAGGTCCGTACTTGCAGCAATATCCTTAAAATATTGTACCGTCTCGCGGTGATCTGACTTGTAACGCATGGGAGGTAATAACATCAAACCCTTTGCACCCCAAGCTTTTGCATACAACGCTTGTTCAATAGCTACACTTGTGCTTCCTTCTGCAATATTTATAATGACGGGGACTTTGCCATTTACAAATGCAACGGCCGTTTTAACTAAAACTTCTTTTTCGTCGGTAGTTAACACACTAGACTCTCCAAGTGTACCACCTAAAATGATGCCACTCACACCTGCATCTAATTGTGCTTGAATATTCTTTTTGAATAAATCAAGATCTAACTCGTCTTGTTTTGTAAACTTAGTAGTTACTGCAGGGAATACCCCTTTCCATTCAATTGCCATTTGATTTGATTTAAATGATCGTAGTAATAAATATTACCCTCAATTTAAGCCAAAATGAGCAATTAATCTACCAACTCCCCCTCTAAATCATAGTCATATGCTTTGGTTATTTTAACCATTACAAAATCACCCGATTTTAAGCGCTTGTTGGTATTTATTACAACCTCATTATCTACTTCAACACTGTCAAATTCAGTACGTCCTAAAAAACGACCCGCTTCTTTTTTGTCAACCAATACTTTTACTATTTGACCTTCCTTAGCTTGATTAATAGCTAAACTAATTTCCTGTTGTACTTCCATAATTTCCTCTGCTCTGCGTTGCTTTTCTTCGGCAGGAACGTCGTCTACTAAGTCATGTGCACTTGTATTTTCTTCATGGCTATAAGTGAATATACCCACGCGGTCAAATTTATGCTCAATTAAGAACTCTTTTAGTTCTTCTATATCTTCTAACGTTTCTCCAGGGAAACCAGCTATTAAGGTAGTTCTAATGGCAATTCCTGGAACACGCTTACGTATTTCCGTAATTAATTCTCCCATTTCCTCACGCGTAATATTACGACGCATTGCTTTTAACATGTTATTACTAGCATGTTGTAAAGGAATGTCTATGTATTTACAAATATTATCTCTCTCACGCATTACGTCTAGTACTTCTAATGGAAACTTACTTGGATAGGCATAGTGCAAACGTATCCATACTAAACCTTCCACGTCGGCCAATGCATTCAATAATTTTGGTAAAGCACGCTCTTTATAAATATCCAATCCATAATAAGTTAGTTCCTGTGCAATCAACATTACTTCCTTCACTCCTTTCTTTACTAAGCCTTTTGCTTCGTCCACTAATTGTTCAATCGTCTTACTTACATGCTGACCACGCATTAATGGAATAGCACAAAAAGAACAAGTACGATTACAACCTTCGCTAATTTTTAAATAAGCATAATGTTGTGGAGTACTTAATAAACGTTCTCCTAGTAATTCTGCTTTATAATCGGCATTCAATTGATTCAAGATTAAGGGCAATTCCATAGTTCCAAACCAGGCGTCTACTTCGGGAATTTCTGCAGCTAAGTCGCCACGGTACCTTTCACTTAAACAGCCGGTAACATATACTTTGTCTAATTTCCCTTTCTTCTTTAAAGCTACTTGATCCAATATGGTATTCACACTCTCCTCTTTCGCCTTGTCAATAAAGCCACAAGTATTCACCACCACAATATTGTGATCCAATTTTTTATTTTCATGTACCACATCAATATCATTCGCAGCTAACTGCCCACTCAACATTTCACTATCCACTAAGTTTTTACTACAACCTAATGTGATGATATTTACTTTGTTCTGCTTTAAAGTTTTTGACTTCATTTTTTGTTATTTATCTAAATGGACCTATCGTTTTCGATAGTTAATTTTTACTAACTACTTTATGCTAATTTATTTTCTATTTATTCACTTCATTTGTGAAGTGGAAAGTAATGTCTGGATTATTTGTAATCTCTGTATTTAAGAACCATTCACTCTGTGCTAGATACACTGGAGAACCGTCTTTGTCCTCGGCAGCATTTTGTTGTTTGAATCTTAAGAAATCATGAAGTTTATTCTTGTCATTAGAAGTTAACCAACATGCTTTGTAAAAAGGCAGGGTTCTAAATTCACAAGCAGCGCCATATTCTTGTAATAAACGATATTGAATTACTTCAAATTGTAAATCACCTACGCAACCAATAATTTTTTTATTGCCTCCAAACTGTGTAAACAACTGTGCAACCCCTTCGTCGGTTAATTGCTGAATACCTTTCTCCAACTGCTTGGTCTTCATTGGATCCTTGTTCACTAATTCCTTAAAGATTTCTGGAGAGAAGGTTGGGATACCTGTAAAGTAAAACTTTTCTCCTTCGGTCAACGTATCACCAATTTTAAAATTACCAGTATCAAATAAGCCCACAACGTCTCCTGGATATGCATCGTCGATAATATCCTTGCTACGTGCTAAAAAGGTATACGGATTAGTAAATCTTACCTCCTTGTCCAAACGAACATGTTTGTAATATTTGTTTCGCTCAAACCTTCCACTACACACACGCATAAAAGCAATACGATCACGATGCTTAGGATCCAAGTTGGCATGTATCTTAAAAATAAATCCACTAAACTTGTCTTCTCCTGCTTGTACTTTTCTAACATTCGTTTCTCTGTCTCTTGGAACTGGTGCAATTCTAATAAAAGTATCCAACATTTCTTGTACCCCAAAGTTATTAACGGCAGAGCCAAAGAACACGGGTGCAATTTCACCTTCTAAGTATTCTTCTGTATTTAAAGGACCGTAAACTCCGTCAATTAATTCTACATCCTCTCTTAATAAATTTGCATCGCGGTCTCCTATTTTTGCTTGCAATACGGGGCTTGCCAAGTCTGCAATGTCAACTACATCTTCGTCATTCGCTTTGGTACTTGCAGTAAATAATCTTAAATTTTTATCATGTAAGTTATACACCCCCTTAAATTCCTTACCGCTATTAATAGGCCAAGTCATTGGGTGTAAGGAAATTTTCAATTCCGCTTCTATCTCTTCTAATAAATCAAATCTGTTTTTACCATCTCGGTCCATTTTATTTATGAATACAATAACCGGAGTCATACGCATTCTACAAACCTCCATTAAACGACGTGTTTGAGGCTCTACTCCATTCACACTGTCAATGACCAATATAACACTGTCTACTGCTGTTAAAGTTCTGTAGGTATCTTCTGCAAAATCCTTGTGACCTGGTGTATCCAATAAATTAATTAAAATCCCTTTATACTCAAAAGACATTACCGACGTAGCCACCGAGATACCTCTTTGACGTTCTATCTCCATGAAATCCGACGTTGCATGCTTTTTGATCTTATTGCTTTTTACCGCACCTGCAGTTTGAATGGCACCACCAAATAACAAAAACTTTTCTGTTAAAGTAGTTTTACCAGCATCTGGGTGAGAGATAATCGCAAAGGTCTTTCGTCTATTAATTTCTTTTTCGTACTTCATTTATATAAATTCTGATCTGTATTAAATCCTGATGCTAATTTTAATAACGTAATCTTTATTTGCTACCTTATTAAAAATGGCCCGCATTCAAAATGAATTGAATGTCGAGCCATTGTATATTTTATTACCAGCTAGTTAGATGTCAATTGCTTCGCCATACGCTGCAGCAGTTGCTTCCTTTAACCCTTCACTCATAGTTGGATGCGGGTGAATTGCATTTAAGATTTCATGTGCTGTAGTTTCTAATTTACGAGCTACTACTGCTTCTGCAATCATCTCAGTTACATTCATTCCAATCATATGACATCCTAAGAATTCACCATACTTAGCGTCAAAGATAACTTTTACAAAACCTTCAGTTGCTCCAGCAGCAGAGGCTTTACCACTAGCTACAAAAGGAAACTTACCTACTTTAATTTCGTATCCAGCTTCTTTAGCTGCTTTCTCCGTGTAACCTACGCTAGAAATTTCTGGACTACAGTAAGTACAACCTGGGATATTATTATAATCAATTCCTTCAGGTAAATGTGCATTCTTCTTTTCTAAGTAAGCCATATGCTCTGCAGCATTGATGCCTTCTTTAGCAGCAACGTGCGCTAATGCTTGACCAGGAGAACAGTCACCAATAGCGTAAATGCCAGCAATACTTGTTTGTTGGTATTTGTCTACAATGATTCTTCCTTTGTCTGCTTTGATTCCGTTTTGCTCTAATCCAATATTTTCAATATTTGAAACCACCCCAACCGCACTTAATAAAACATCTGCTTCTAAGGTAACAAAAGAACCATCTTGTAATTTTACTTTTGCTTTTACCCCAGCTCCTGAAGTATCAACTGATTCCACTGAAGAGTTCGTCATAATCTCAATACCTTGTTTCTTATATTGCTTTTCTAATTCTTTAGAAATGTCCTCGTCTTCTACAGGAACAATTCTTGGCAAGAATTCCACAATAGTCACTTTAGTTCCCATGCTATTGTATACATAAGCAAATTCAACTCCTATGGCACCACTACCTACAATAATCATGCTCTTAGGTTGTTGCTCCATTACCATTGCTTCTCTATAACCTAATATTTTTTTACCGTCTTGCTTTAAGTTTGGTAATTCTCTTGAACGACCACCTGTTGCTATTACGATATATTTTGTGTCTATTACTTGAGTAGTTCCGTCTGCTGCTTTAACTTCTACTTTACCTTTTGATTGAACTTTACCATAACCCATTATTACGTCAATCTTATTTTTCTTCATTAAGAACTGAACACCCTTGCTCATTTTGTCAGCAACACCACGGCTACGCTTAATAACGGCACCAAAATCATGGCTTACACCAGTAGCGGTTACGCCATAGTCCGCACTATGTTTTAAGTACTCATATACTTGAGCACTTTTCAATAAAGCCTTAGTTGGAATACAACCCCAGTTTAAGCAAACACCGCCTAAACTTTCTTTTTCAATGACTGCTACTTTCAAGCCTAATTGAGAAGCACGGATTGCGGCAGGATATCCACCAGGACCACTACCAATAACGATTACGTCGTATGCCATATGAGCGTTAATTTATGAATTTTTAATAGGGTGCAAAAATACCCAGAAAATATGACTATTCAAAGAAAACTCGAACCATCTGGAAAAACCACTTATTGTCGTTAGGGCGCTGCTTGCCTATTTGATTTTCGTCGTATTTGCTCAAACCAAATAATCCAGCCATATTACCCCCACGAACCGCTATTTCCAGGTATCCAGCCGAATTAAACCAGGCAATTTTGTCTGCAATTGGCACTTCGCCATAGTTTTTGCTTAAAACTTCGATGGTTTCGTTGCGGGTAAAGACAATTTTAAATGGCCTTCCCTTGGCATGTAAATCAAATTCGTCCTTACGAATATTCACCACCACGTTCTCAAATTGGTCAATAAACAGGATTTGTCCCTCCATCCAATTCGCGCCTAATGTGGGTTGCATTGGGTAAATCTCCTGAATTTGGTCAATGGGTTCCCCGGCGTCTGCCATATTCCCAGAAGCAAAAAAGTAAGCTATGGACTCTACTATACGCTCTGTAATTTGAATAAATGTTTTAGCGTTTTTACAGTTAATTTTTACAATATCTTTTGGCTTCAAACCCAACATCATGGTTAAAAAACCATTGTCCGGAGTGATAAAAAAATGTCCATTATAATGCGCGAAGAGTACATGTTCTTGCGGAAATTGAAAGAAATTAACCATTACTAAATGCACCGTTCCTTTAGGATAATACTTTGCAGCATTATTAAATATGTAAGCGCCTTGTTGATAATTTTTACTTGACAAATAATGCGTAATGTCCGCAACGGTACAACCCGGAATGGTTGACAAGATTTGCCCTTTAATTGCACCAATGATGAAATCCTCTTGGCCTATGTCAGATGTTAATGTTATAACGGGCATATCTATTTAGTAACGAATTAATTATCGTTTTATTTTACCAACACCCCATTCTTGAAAAAGAAATGATGCACTAGCTTGTCGGCCCAAGCAGGGAAGAATTTATTCATGAAAACAGTTTGCTTCCCTTTAAAGGTTAAAACCAAAGTTCTCTTCCTTTTTTCCATTGCATTTATGATATGAGCCGCACAAACTTCGGAGCTCATCATAGCGCCTTCGTCCATTGGAGACTCGCCTTGTGCTTTAGCATCTTTATTTAACGCTGCATTACGAATATTAGAAGCTGTAAAGCCTGGACAAACCCACATTATATGAGTGCCAGATCCATACAGTTCCGTTCTTAATGCTTCTAACCAGCCATTCAAAGCGTATTTAGAAGCGGAATAGCCACTTCTGCCAGGTAACCCTCTATATCCTGCAATACTAGAAACCCCAACAACTATCCCATTATTTTTTTGAATAAAAGGAAGTGCCGCTTTAGTTGTGTACACAGTACCCCAAAAATTTATATCCATTACATTTTTCAAAGTTGCTATAGAAACCTCATTCACTAAAGCACGCATAGAAACTCCTGCATTGTTAATTAAAATATCGATAGTGCCCCATTTTGCAACCGTACTAGCTACAAAAGCTTCACACTGCGCTTGATTCGCAACATCTACTTGCATTGTAAATAAAGACTCAGAGGGATGCTGTTGCGCTAATAAGCCTAGTTTATCCGCATTTCTGCCACAAGTAGCCACTTTGGCTCCTAAAGCTAAAAATTGTTGTACCAAAGCTTTTCCGATTCCTTCAGAACCACCTGTAATAATGACTACTTTATCCGTGAAATTGGCCATGCGTATGAATTTGTACAAATGTACAATGTTAATTGAAGATGAATTACTTAGAACTAATTTTGATTGTTGAAAATAAAAGTGCCCAATTATTTGGATAGTTTTTATTTATGCTTATTTTTGCACTCCTCAAAAGGGAAAACGGTCAGAATTGGTAGCTCAGTTGGTAGAGCAATACACTTTTAATGTATGGGCCCTGGGTTCGAGTCCCAGCCAGTTCACAAAGCTTCGACGAAAGTCGGAGCTTTTTTGTTTTAAGGCTGCGACGGGAGCTTGCTCACGAAAGCAGACGAGAAACAAAAAAGTTAACGAAACACGCAGTGTTGCGTTAAAAAGCTTTGGGTAAGTTACCCC
>CALPWK020000078.1 GCA_943327245.2 Comamonas sp. lk
ATCGTCTACTGCTACACCCTCTCTTAAAAACTCAGGGTTACTTACCACATCAAAGGCACCACTGTAGTGCTTCGCAATGGCTGCACTTACTTTGTCTGCCGTGCCCACTGGCACCGTGCTCTTATTTACAATGACTTTATAGTCTGTTAATATTTTTCCTAAATGATCCGCTACGCCTAATACATATTTTAAGTCTGCACTTCCATCCGCTCCTGGAGGTGTTGGCAACGCTAAAAAGATAATCTCTGCACCTACTATCGATTCTTCTAAATTAGTAGTGAAGGTTAAGCGGCCTTCTTTAATATTTCTTAAAAATATTTTCTCTAAGCCTGGCTCGTATATCGTAATTTGACCTGCACTCAATTTTTCAACTTTCGTTATATCTATGTCTACACAAGTCACTTTATTACCCGTCTCTGCAAAACAAGTGCCTGTAACTAAGCCTACATATCCTGTTCCTACTACTGCTATTTTCATCTAAATTATTTTAATTAAAGAATGATTGAACACCTTCTACAATATAAGCTAATTGTGCTTCCTCCATTTCCGTGTGAATGGGCAAAGAACAAACACAAGATGTTAATTGGTTTGTAATGGGCAAATCCCAATGTTGATTATTTTGTTCTCCAAACATTTTTTGTAAATGCCCTGGTACTGGATAATAAATCATACAAGGAATTTCATTCGCAGCTAAATGTGCAATAAACTTTTCTCTGTCTACATTTTTTAATTGCATTGTGTATTGATGAAACACATGCGTTGTATAAGATGCAGTTGCTGGAGTAATAATTGATGCAATACTTGCAAATGCAGTATTATAATAATTGGCTACTTTTAGTCTCGCTTGATTGTAATTATCTAAATGTTGCAATTTTATATTCAACACAGCTGCTTGAATAGAATCCAAACGTGAATTACATCCTACTACGTCATGATAATAACGAGCAGACTGACCATGATTTGCAATCATTGCCATTTTATCAGCCAATGCTTTGTCATTTGTAAATAAGGCTCCCCCGTCTCCAAAAGCACCTAGATTTTTACTAGGATAAAAAGAAGTAGCGCCAATATGACCAATAGTTCCTGTTTTCTTTTTAGTGCCATCCGAAAAAGTATAATCACATCCTATAGCTTGTGCGTTGTCCTCTATAACATATAAATTATGCGCTTTTGCAATTGCCATTATATCTTCCATTGGAGCTGCCTGACCATATAAATGCACTGGAACAATCGCTTTTGTTTTTGGAGTGATTGCTTTTTTTAAAGACGCTATATCCATACAAAATGTCACAGGATCTACGTCTACAAAGATTGGAGTTAATCTAAGTAATGCAACAACCTCTGTGGTAGCAATATAAGTAAAAGAAGGAGTAATGACTTCGTCGCCTGGTTGCAAGTCTAGGGCCATCATGGCTATCTGTAATGCATCTGTGCCATTCGCACAAGGGATAACATATTCTGAACCTAAATAAGTGGCTAAATTCTGGGTGAAATCCTTCACAGCTTTACCATTAATATAGGCCGCTGAATCCAATACTTCATTAATAGCAGCATCCACTAGTGGCTTGATTGCTAAATACTGAGTTTTGGTGTCCACCATTTGAATTTTTCTCATCCTATAAATTTTGGCAAATTTACAATAAAAAGACTGATTTTTGCCTAGAATCATACTACATGGCATTATACAACTTGTTCCTCTTTTGCTATCCTAAAATAGCCAAATTATTGGGTCTTTTTAACCTAAAGGCAAAACAATGGAGCATTGGACAAGCGTATGTATGGGATGACATTAAAAAAAAGCAGGCTACCATTACTAAGCCTGTCATTTGGGTTCATTGCGCCTCTTATGGAGAGTTCGAGCAAGGATTACCTATCATTGAAGCGCTGAAAATGCAATATCCTTCCTACCAAATATGGTTAACCTTTTTCTCTCCTTCTGGTTACATACACAGAAAGCATGATCCTGCAGTTGATGCAATTACCTATCTCCCATTTGACGGGGCTAAAAATGCAGCAAAATTTATTGAGACTATTCAACCTAAACTAATTGTATTTATCAAATATGAATTTTGGTATTACTATTTGAAAATTGCGCATCAAAAGAAAATACCAGTATTATTAGCCGCTGCCATTTTCAGAGAAGACCAGCTATTTTTCAAATGGTATGGTGGGCTATATAGAAAGATGCTAAACTGGTTTACGTTTGTATTGGTTCAAGACGCTATATCCTATGAGCTAATTAAAACCAAAATTGATCCTAATAAATTGCACCTCATTGGCGATACTCGTTTTGACAGAGTCATAGCTACCGCTAATAACAAAGTAGTTTATGATTGGTTTTCTGCTCTTAATAATGCTCCTATTATCGTAGCTGGAAGCACCTGGCCCTCGGACCATGAAATGTTACAAAAAGTAATTTCAAGTGATATAAAAGCCAATTGGATTATTGTACCACATCATGTAGACCTTAATGCTATAAATGCATGTAAAGCAATTTTTGAAAATAGTATTACACTTACTGAATTAGAAAAATTAATTGCTACAAATTCAAATCTACTCCCCTTTTCGAGTCAAGTCATTTTAATAATAGATAGAATTGGTTTATTAAGAAACTTGTATGAATATGCTACAATAACCTATATAGGTGGCGGTTATACAAAGGATGGTATACATAATACATTGGAGCCTGCTGCATTTGGCAAACCTATAATTTGGGGGCCCAATGATAGTAAATATAGAGAAGCTATTGGATTGAAAAATGCAGGAGGTGGTAAACAAATTAATAATGCAAATGAACTAACAAGCAAAGTTGCTGAATTATTATTTGACAATTCTAAAAAGGAAGAAATGGGAAATGCGGCCTTGAAATATATTAATGAAAATGCTGGAGCCACTCAAAAAACCATTGCGCTAATTCAAGAAAACCGTCTTTTAATTAATTGATCAAAAGCCTTTACTACCGTAGATTCTTCCTGCCAATTGTTTTTAATCCTTAATTCTTTTTTGATCCAGAATTGAGCTTCTGCATAAATATTGAAGGTATTTATGGTTTTTAAACTTGATTCAAAATCCTTCTCATCTCCTGCAAATAGTTCTTGAATAAATTGAAATTTATCATTAATTCCGATAGCCGCCTTTAAATCCTTGATAGGTTCCAATGCTATGTACTCCGCAACTTCTTTTAATTCAATTTTTACCTCTTTTAGTAGCTCCTTAATTTCTTGCTTATTTTCACCCTCTTCCATCATAATCTCCTTAGGCTTCTCTGCAATTTTAATTTCCGACAAATTAAGATTGGCCGGTTCACTAAGATTGATAGGTTCTTTATTATTGATAGGATTAACAATAGCTGGTTGTATGGTAGAAACTGAATCTGTGGTACTATAGGGCATAATCACCGACACATTATTTGGATAATTTGAAATTGCTGGAGTTGGGTCCAACTCTGCTAAAATTAAGAGCACAGTATGTCTTAATTCAGATTTATTTGCATTCTGAGCTAATTGATTCTTGAATTTCTCAGCTAAAGCTTGGACTCTTTCCATTGTAATGTTTACTTTTGTAGGCTTAAACGACCTATAGTGTTAACGCACAAATTTATTTAATTATTGTCTATGTTTATTGAACAACATTTATCGAGTGAGAAAAGAGGCTGGATTGAAGTGATTTGCGGTAGTATGTTTAGCGGGAAAACGGAAGAATTGATCCGACGACTAAAACGCGCTAAAATTGCGAATCAAAAAATTGAGATTTATAAGCCTGCTACAGATACGCGTTTTGATGTCAATAAAGTAGTAAGTCATGATGCCAATAGTATTCCATCGACTCCTGTGGATAAAGCGATCAATATATTATTATTAGCCGAAAATGCAGATGTAATTGGTATTGACGAGGCTCAGTTTTTTGATGAAGATATAATTCGAGTTTGTGAAACATTAGTTAGCCAAGGCAAAAGAGTTATTGTAGCAGGTTTGGATATGGACTATTTAGGAAAACCATTTGGGTCAATGGGTCCACTGCTTGCAATTGCAGACTTCATTACTAAACTACATGCCATTTGTGTTCAATGTGGTCATTTAGCCAATATATCTTATCGTACTAGCCAGGAAGAAGGCACTGTTGTGTTGGGAGAAAAAAATAATTACGAACCAAGATGCCGTATGTGCGCAAGTAAATAATATGAAGAAAGATTTACAAAATATGTACACCCTACTTAAAAAAGATATTTTACTTGAGTTTAGGCAGCAGTATACTTTTTTTGGAATCTTATTATACATTGCTTCTACCACTTTTGTTATTTACTTAACCATGGGGCAACCTGAAGATAAGGTTTGGAACGGATTATATTGGGTGATTCTTTTATTCATATGCATTAACGCTGTTGCCAGAAGTTTCTTACAAGAAGGCAAAGGTCGTATGTTGTATTTTTATACCATTGCAAGTCCAATACATTTTATATTCTCTAAATTAGTTTACAATAGCATTCTAATGATGCTAATGAGTGGATTGAGCTTATTGTTATTTACTATATTATTAGGCAACCCTTTAGAGCATGCAGTATTGTTTTTTGGGATTAGTTGTTTAGGGGGAATTAGTTTAAGCCTTGTGTTTAGCTTCTTGGCAGCTATTGCAGCTAAAGCTTCTCAGCCTTCCGCGATAATGGCAATTCTAGGGTTTCCCTTAATTATTCCTCAAATTATGTTGCTTATGAAAATAGCAAATATTGCTTTTTCAGATATTGTACAAAATGGACTTCCACAATTAGTAGGATTACTTTGTGGATTTGATATAATGATTGTTGCACTAGCTTATATCTTATTCCCCTTTCTCTGGAAAGATTAAAATCTTAAGTGTCGTACAGTCTGTCCGTTATTGATTAATTGTTTCAATGACTCGATTCCAATTTTTAAATGTCGCTCTACAAATTCAGCAGTTACTAAACTATCGCTTGCTTCCGTTTTTACACCTTCTGGAATCATTGGAGAATCACTCACTAATAAAAGTGCACCTGTAGGAATTTTATTGTAAAAGCCTACAGTAAAAATGGTAGCTGTTTCCATATCAATGGCATACGCTCTAACTTTGGTTAAGTAGTCTTTAAATTCTTCATCATGTTCCCAAACGCGGCGGTTTGTGGTGTAAACTGTTCCAGTCCAATAATCAACTCCGTTGTCTCTTATGGTTGTTGAAATGGCTTTTTGTAGTGCGAATGCTGGCATAGCTGGCACTTCTGGTGGAAAATAGTCATTCGACGTTCCTTCCCCTCTTATAGCAGCAATAGGTAAAATTAAATCACCAATTTTATTTCGTTTTTTTAAACCCCCACATTTACCTAAAAATAAAACTGCTTCTGGTTGTATCGCAGTTAATAAATCCATCACGGTTGCTGCACCTGGACTTCCCATTCCAAAATTAATAATGGTAATACCGCCAGCCGTGGCACATTGCATTGGTCTTTCCTTACCAATCACTTCAACATTATGAATTTCAGCAAACATGTTTACATAGTTGCTGAAATTTGTTAACAATACAAATTTTCCAAACTGATCCAAACTAGCTCCAGTGTATCTTGGAAGCCAATTGTCAACTATTTCTTGTTTTGTTTTCATAATACTATCTTTGATTCCAGTTAATATATAAAAATACAATATTTATTCGATTTCTTAAATGATCATTCTAAACTACCCTACTTACCCATTTAAAATTCAATCCCTTGAGGGCAAGGATCAAATATTTGATCCATTTAGAAAAATATGGATATTATTGACTCCAGAAGAATGGGTCAGACAAAATATATTACAATACTTAGTGCAAGTTTGTAAGTACCCTGCTGCATTAATTGCGGTAGAAAAAACTATTCAATTAGGGGAACTCAAAAAAAGATTTGATATTGTTGTATATAAAAATGATACTCCTTGGATGATTATTGAATGTAAGGAAGCACAGGTTGAAATCTCGGAAAAAACTATGCACCAAATTCTACAATATCAACAAGTACTAACTGCCACCTATTTATTTATGAGTAATGGGCATAGTACTTATGGTGCTAAAATAGAATCGGGGAAACTGCAAGCTTTGCAAAATTTCCCCGATTATCTTTAAGGGAAAATTCCTAATTCAGCATAAGAAGTTCCTACTTTGTCTATTGCACAAACATAAGCAGCTGTTCTCATATCTGGAATGGAAGGATTCGCTTTCCAAATATCCATAATTTCTCTTGTTGCATTAATCATAGTTTCTTCTAAACCACTATGCACTAAATCAATCTCGTCTGGACCATGTGCAATTATGTTTTTTTCAGATTGAGTCACTTTTTTCCCAGTCAACTCTTCGATCTGATTTAAGATATTAATATTCGCATTTTCTGTAAATCTTTTTTCTAAACGACCATATCTTACGTGACTTAAATTTTTCAACCACTCAAAATAAGATACCGTAACACCACCTGCATTTAAATACATATCAGGAATAACTAAGATTCCTCTTTTTGCAAAGATATCATCCGCTTCTGGTGTTAATGGTCCATTCGCCGCTTCCCCGATTATTTTGGCTTTAATGTGTGGAGCATTATTTGCGTCTATTACATTTTCAAGTGCTGCTGGAATTAAAATATCACATTCTAATTCTAAAGCATCACTGCTTTTTTCAATATTAGTAGCTCCTGGAAAATTTAAGATACTTCCTGTTGCTTTACGATGTTGGAATACTGCTTCTTCATTTAAACCGTCCTTACAATAAATGGCACCTTCATATTCAGCAATCGCTATCACTTTTGCGCCATGCTCTCTAAAGAATTTAGCAGAATAATATCCTACATTCCCTAAGCCTTGAACAATAACATTTTTATTTTCAATACCCACTGTTAAACCTTGTTTTTCCATTATATCTGGCATTAAACAAACTTCTCTAACTCCGTAAAATACGCCTAAGCCTGTAGCTTCTTTACGGCCTCTTACGCCACCCAATGAAATTGGCTTTCCTGTTACACAACCAGCTGCGTCAATTTCACCTGGCTTTAAAGACTGATAAGTGTCCACTATCCAAGCCATTTCTCTTTCACCCGTTCCATAGTCTGGAGCAGGTACGTCAATACCAGGGCCAATAAAATTTTTCTTTACTAACTCTGAAGTATAACGTCGTGTAATTTTTTCCAATTCATATGGGCTTAATGATCTTGGGCTAATTTTAATTCCTCCTTTAGCTCCACCAAATGGCACGTTCACAATAGCACACTTATAAGTCATTAACGCAGCCAATGCCATTACCTCGTCTTGATTTACTGCCATACTAAAACGAATTCCCCCTTTACAAGGAGATTTATGTTGTGAGTGTTGTACTCTATAAGCCTCAATAACTTCAATTCTTCCGTCATCCATTTTTACTGGGAATCGCATACTATAAATACTATTACAAGCTTTAATTTGCTCTAAAATTCCCTTTTCCCACTTAGTATATTTTGATGCTTTATCAAAACTTTGTTCCACGCTATGAAAAAAACTATACTCTATTTCTGTAGACATAAATTGTATTTAAATTGATTGGAGTTTAATAAACAGATGCTATTTATTAAATTATTTTTCTAATTGACTAATTTTTTTATCAATACTAGCAACATATAGGAAAAGCCCAATTAATATAATAGTTACAATGGTCATTACTAAATATATTTTACCTTGTTGCACCATAATGCCCGGATTGGCAGCTGTTGATTGTAATAATTGAAACATAGAATTAAATTATGAATTGATTAATATTTTAAATTGATTTGAGCATTTTATTTTTTGTAACATTCTTAAAAAGAATTTTATAACAAACCCTCTTTTTTTAGTTTAATAACTTGATACCTAATTTGCAAGGTGCTTATCCATACACCTAATAGTGTCCAGCCAATAACAGCAGGATAAAAAACTGTGCGCATAGTTGCAGACATGTCTTTCCCATTTATTCCTGGGTTTCCGTCACTACCCTGTCCTCCAGGATGTAATGATTCTGATAGTCTTGGTAATATCCAAAGCGTAGGGAATAACATGAAGAATGCAAATACATTATATACTGCAGAGATACGTGCTCTTTTTTCCATATCAATAACACTACCTCTCAAAACGAAATACGCAAAATATATAAGTAATGCTATAGCCGCGCCATTTTGTTTAGGATCACCTACCCATGGACTTCCCCATTGATAATTAGCCCACACTGCTCCAGTAATAATCCCTAAGGTTCCAAATAATAATCCAATAGAAGCATACGCCATTGAATATACATCGTGAATGGGATTTGCAGATCGTAAAAATTTTATTGCATACCATAATGACACAAAAAATAGTATCATCATACCAAACCACATAGGGACATGGAAAAAGAAATTTCTAATGGACTCTTGCATACGGTCGTCCAACTTAGGCACTTTAACTAAAAAGCCATAAGTACATGTATACAATAACAATACAAAAGATAAAATTTTCCACCATTTAGCGCTCAACATAGTTTAACAAGTTTAAAACCAACACTTTCAAAAACTAACAATTGTTTGCAATATTACATACTTTCAATCAAATAGCCAATTTCTGGGTGTAAGTTGTTCCTACAAATTTACTGTATAAGTCGTATATTCGCCTCCATAATTTTCATGCCGTAACATGAAGCGAACTGCCCCGTAAGGCTGTAGTAAACTTAATGTGGCTATCATTTTAAAATAGACACAAATGAAACTTTCCCAATTTAGGTATGACCTACCTTTAAACCTGATTGCCCAGTATCCCACAAAACGTAGAGAAGACAGCAGATTGATGGTGGTAAACCGTAAAAACGGTCACATGGAAAATCGTCATTTCTCTGATTTATTAGAGTATTATGATGACAAAGACGTTTTTGTAGTGAATAATACCAAGGTTTTCCCTGCTAGAATGTATGGCCGTAAGGAAAAAACAGGTGCAAAAATTGAAGTATTCTTATTAAGAGAATTAAATAAGCCTAACCGTTTATGGGATGTTATTGTTGATCCCGCAAGAAAAATTCGTGTAGGAAACAAATTGTATTTTGGAGAAAACGAAGAGTTAGTTGCTGAAGTCATTGACAACACCACTAGCCGTGGACGTACTATCCGTTTCCTTTGGGAAGGTGATGACGAAGGATTTAAAAGAATGTTAGAATTTTTAGGGGAAACACCTTTACCTAAATACATTAAGCGTAAGCCGGATGAAGATGATAAAGAAAGATACCAAACAGTATACGCAAAGC
>CALPWK020000079.1 GCA_943327245.2 Comamonas sp. lk
AATCAAAGAAAAATCTGTTTCAACGGCACCTGGGTGAATTGCAGTTACTTTAATATGATGAGGCAATAAGTCAATTCTTTGTGCTTTACTAATAGCGTCCACTGCATGTTTTGTAGCACAGTATATATTACCGTCTTTATAAACTTCTTTTGCAGCGGTACTTCCAATGTTGATAATATGGCCTTGTTGTTTAATCAAGTAAGGTAGCACAGCTTTAGAAGCATATAATAAACCTTTTACATTGGTGTCAATCATTGTTTCCCAGTCTTCTAAATTAGCGTCTTGGAAGGAGTCGCGGCCCAAAGCTAAACCAGCATTGTTTACTAATAAATCAACCGCCTGCCATTCAGTAGGCAATTGACCAATATTTTCGAATACTGCTTTTTTATCTTGAATGTCAAATACAAGGGATAAGGTTTTTACACCAAACTTATTTTCAATTTCTTTAGCTACTGCTTCTAATTTATCTTTTCTTCTCGCTGTTAAAATAATATTCCATCCACCAGCTGCAAATTTCTCTGCAATTGCTTTCCCAAAACCTGAACTAGCTCCTGTAATTAAAATAATTTTTGACATAGTAGATATTTATAAATAATGGTGTTCGTTTATTAAAAGTATAATTCTGATTTAAAGATAATGGTTCTATTGGCTTGTTGATTAGTTGGAGCTTATTGGTGCTCGTTTGATTCAATAAATTTAAGCATAGCATTATTTACTGCGTCAGTAGCTTCCAACATACCCATATGACCAACTTCTTCTAGCACTAAAACATTACTAGTAGGTAAAAGGTTCATTTGAGCTAGGGAATCTTCAAATGGAACGGCAATGTCTTGTTTGCCAGCAATCATCCAAATAGGAATGCGGCACTGGGTAAGTAAATGGGTAAAAGCTTTTCTATTGCGCATAGCCATTACAAATTGAATCATAGCCTCCTTGCTTATCTCACTAGCATTATCTATTAAGTCTTGAATTTGGTCTGGGTGCGCTTGATTAAAAGCAGGTCCAAATAAGTTTTGAGTTGCAGTTTCTAAATATTTAAGCGTGCCATTGTCCTCTATAAATTCAGCGACTTTCATTCTACTCGCTTTTTTAGCTTCATTGTCTGCATAGGAAGTAGAATGTACTAAGCCTAATCCAATTACATGGTTTATATAATAGTCTGCAAAAGCGAGACCAATATAACCACCCATACTATGGCCCATTATATAATATTTTTCAATATGCAAATGGTGCATTAGTTCATGCATCACTTCAACGTAATGATTCATACTTGGAGACTCGGAATGATGAATCGCTAAAGGTTTGCAATGTACCCCAGGCAAATTGGGTGCGATAACTCTATAGTGGCTGGATAAAAAATCAATTTGCTTTTTCCATATGCAATGGTCTTCGCCAAATCCATGTAATAATAAAATAGTAACTGGGCCCGCACCTGCATCAAAGTAGGCTAATTGGTCTATGCCGTAATCGTAATAGTGAACTTTATGGATATTATTGGTATTGGGCATCTCGTCCTCTTTTAATAAGTCTTGTTTGTAAAAACAATGCAATCACCATTACTACCATCACAGATTTTGAAAAATGTTGAGGGATCCAATAATTGGCAAACATGAACAAAATAGTTGTTATAAAAAATAACCAACCCAAATAGCCTGTCCATTTCTTTGAAATAAAATATAATGGAATAGCGATAAGGTATAAAGGATGTAACCAAATTAAATTATAATTTTCGTGACAGGCACTGTGAATTGAAATATTGCTCATATAGTAAATCAATACACCACCTATGCCTAGTAAAACCAGTAAGCTAATGTCAATGCATTTAGCTATGCGTTGTGTAAATAGCGCATTCCAGGAACTAACAAAAATATATAATGCCAGAAACAATATTAAAATGGTAATTGGAGCAATGTCGCTTTCTGGCTTTTTAGAATTGTATTTAATTTCTTGAGTAGCTGAAACAATTCGAGAATTTAATACAAGCTTCTTGTATAATAATATGGGTAAAAAAGCCTCCTGAAAAAGGGTGGGGCGTTGGTCGGACACAGCCCCTAATAGTAAGTCAATGCCCAATCCTACCCAGCCTAATCCACCTTTATAGGGTGCACTTACGACTTCTTCTCTAAAAGAATTGATTCCAATACTATATTCATTTATAGTAGCATGTTTAAATAAGCCGTCTTTAATTCGAGTGGTACAATTATCATATATAAAATTATACAAGTAAAAGCGATTTCCAGGCATCATATTGGTTTGAAGTTCCTGCTGCCATTTTATTTTTTCAATGGTTGGAATTTTCAATACTTGTTCGTGGACGTTTCTTTGAAAATACTGGTACTCATATAAAAATTCTGAGTAGTTATTGGAACTTATAAAATAGCGTAGATTCCCTTTTACAAATTTGGCTATAAAGTTGGGTGTATTAAAATCAAAACTGCCATAATTATAAACAATGTCTGTATTATTAATACTATCCACCACTCTTATTGCAGTATGCCCCCAAATAGAATACAAGTCGTCACCCGCATCACAGGTAATTAAACTGAAACGCAACTTTGAATTACTTGTATCCATTGAATTTTGTGCGGCAATGACATTTTGTGCGGCAATGACATTTGGCGCAGTAAGTCCAATAAACGCAAATAAGACAATGAGAAAAATATTTTTCATCATTGAATTTTATTTTCTACTGTAATTAGGTGCTTCTTTAGTAATATCAATATCATGTGCATGACTTTCTTTCATACCTGCATTGGTAATTTGGACAAAAGTGGCATTTTGTAAGTCTTTGACAGTTTTAGCACCGCAATAACCCATACCGGCTTTTAGTCCACCAACAAATTGATAAATAATTTCGCTTAGGTTTCCTTTATAAGCAACGCGTCCTTCAATTCCTTCTGGCACAAACTTTTTAGAGTCGGTCCCTTCTTGAAAATAACGGTCGCCACTACCTTGACCCATTGCACCAATACTTCCCATTCCACGGTAGCCTTTGAACTTACGTCCTTCATATATAATAGTTTCACCTGGACTTTCTTCTGTTCCTGCAAAAATGCTACCCATCATTACACAATTGGCACCAGCCGCTATAGCTTTAACCATATCGCCCGTATAACGAATACCACCGTCTGCAATAATTGGAATATTTTTTCCTTTCAATGCTTTAGCAGCTTCCATGATTGCAGTTAATTGAGGTACACCTGCACCAGCTACAATACGAGTAGTACAAATAGAACCTGGTCCAATACCTACTTTTACTGCGTCAGCGCCTGCATTGGCTAATGCTAAAGCACCTTGTGCGGTAGCAACATTCCCTGCAATCACTGGTAAGTTTTTATACGTCTTCTTTAATAATTTTAAAGCTTCAATAACACCCTTGCTATGTCCATGTGCACTGTCTAAAGAAACAATGTCAACACCCACACTTTGCAATGCTGCAGCGCGTTCTAAAATATCTTTGGTGATACCTAATGCAGCACCAACTAATAAACGACCAATTTTATCTTTCACTGCATTTGGGAATGCGCTTAGTTGTAAAATATCACGGTAGGTAATTAATCCTATTAAAATACCTTGCTTACTTACTACAGGTAATTTTTCAATTTTATATTGGCGAAGAATTTTTTCTGCTTTTCTCAAATCGGTTCCTTCTGGCGCAATGATTAAATTTTCCTTAGTCATCACTTCGCTTACTTTACGTTTCCTGTCGGTCTCAAAACGTAAGTCACGATTGGTTAAAATACCGACTAACTTATTGCCTTTGTCAACAATAGGAATACCACCAATTTTATTTTCCTTCATTAGGTTTAAGGCATCCCCAATAGTGGCATTCACTTCTAATGTGATAGGGTCAACAATCATCCCACTCTCACTTCTTTTTACTTTACGTACTTGCTCGGCTTGACGTTCGATACTCATGTTCTTATGCAAAATGCCAATGCCACCTTCGCGTGCTAAAGCAATTGCTAAACTAGCTTCTGTAACAGTGTCCATTGCAGAAGACAAAATAGGAACATGTAATTGGATGGTTTTGGTAAGCTGTGCGTGAATTTTTACTTCGGAAGGAAGTATTTCAGAGTAAGCCGGCATTAACAATACGTCGTCGAATGTTAAGCCTTGACCAAAGATGCGGGAGTTGTTGGTAGAATTTCTTGTTGCCATAGGCAAAGGTAGGCTTTTAGACAAAAAAGACAAAATCCTTTTTTAGCGACTCGCAAATCTGTTGCCAGCCTGCATATAAATGGTTCCCAGCATTTCCAGATGTAATAAATAACTTGATAATTCTCCGTTATTTATATTGAACTGTATTGATAGCTGGTCCCTATGCACAGGGCCTTGGGATTTAATATATAATAGTAACTCCTTTAATAAAGGGGATATAGGGGCTTCAATTTTTACAACTAAGGGCAAATCTGCAGGTTGAGGGGCAGGCTCCCAATTGAGTTGTTCTAGTAAATGCACGGGGTTCATATATACTTGTGCTTTATGGTCACTAATTAATTGAAGGCAGCCTTTACTTTTATTGTCATGAATTCTACCAGGCACTGCGAATAAGTCACGGTCATAGTCCCTAGCTAAATTTGCAGTAATCATACTACCGCCCTTAATTTCAGATTCTACAACAATAGTCACATCACTCATGCCTGCAACAATTCTATTTCGTTTGGGAAAATGAAAGGGGAGCGTTGGTGTTCCTTTTGTGAATTCTGTAATTAAACCTCCATTTTGCATCATGGCAATCGCAAGCTTGCGATGCTGGTTGGGATAAATAGTATCTAATCCATGTGCTAATATTCCCCAGGTAGGGATGCCCATTTTAACCGCAGTAGCATGTGCGATGCCGTCGGTACCTATGGCTAATCCACTAATAATTCCCAGGTTTAAATGTCGAATACCCTCTAGTAATTCTTCCATTATTTTTTGTACTTGTATGGTTATTTTCCTAGTGCCTACAATACTTACTAATCTTGGTAAATTAAAATCTCTAGACCCTTTATGGTAAAGCATTGTAGGGCCGTCCTCGCAATGTAATAACCTGTTGGGATATTGTTTATCTAAAACAGAAATTGCATTTATCTGATGTTTAATTATAAACTCGATTTCCTTTTCTGCCAGACTTAATTGCCATTGGTCTTTTAAAACCAAGTCGCCTTTTTCACAAGCTTCATATATATTTTTAGCAGTATAAAACAACAATAATAATTCCTTACGTTGTTTGTTGGTAATGCCTAATAAATTGGCAAATGCAATTTCATAAAGTAGTTGGTCTGTCATAAGGACAAGCTACTTTTATAAAATATATTTTTAAAGCGTATTTATACGTTTAAGTTCCTGTTGAAATTAGAAACTAATTTTAAAACTAGTACGTCTATTGGCTGCTCTGCCTTCTGCCGTTTTGTTAGAGGCAACTGGAATGCTATCGCCATAACCAATAGCAGTAATGCGCTTAGCAGCAATACCATTATTAATTAAGTACTGTTGAATGGCAGCGGCTCTTGCTTGTGATAGTAAAAGGTTTTGAGCAACTACCCCTGAATTGTCGGTATGCCCTTCGATAGTGACCATTGCTTTATTGTTATCCTTTAAATATTGCACTAAAGAAATTAGTTCTGGAATAGCAGCGTCTATAAAAGTGGCCGTATTTACAATGAATAATACCTGTTTAAATACTTGTACTTTGTTAGGTACTATTACTATTTCGGTTGGCGCTATTTGTTTTTGAGCAACTTTTTTTGAAGCAATTGTGGTGGTATCTTTTTGATTGGCTCTTGTATTAATGGCTAATTCAACTTTGTAAATATCTAATCCACCTCTGCTGTCCGCACGGTCACTTGCCATATAGGCAGCCACTCCATTATGCGCAACGCTAATGCTACCTTCATTGTCATAGGTATTAATTGGATAGCCTAAATTAATGGGAGTGGTCCATGTGCTATCATTCATTTTTCTACTTACAAATAAATCAGCACCACCAAAACCAGGCCAGCCAGTAGAGGAAAAATATAAAGAGGTATTGTCGGCATGCATAAAAGGAGTTTGTTCATCACCCGCAGTATTAATTTGAGGTCCCATATTTTCTGCTTCCTGCCAGCCCCCACTTTCGTTTTTATAACTTACATAAATATCAATACCCCCATAGCCATAGGGACGATTGCTACAAAAATATAAAGCTTTACCGTCGGGGGAAATACTAGGTGCACTATCCCAAAAATCGGTATTAATATTACGTCCTAAATTTTTAGGAGCGGACCAACCTGTATTTGTTTTGCGTACACTGTAAATATCATATCTGCCAAAACCCTGTTCAGGATAATCTGCAGCAAAATAAAGTGTTTGCATATCCTTGCTTAAACTTGCACTTCCTTTTTTATCAGGCACGTTTAGGGTGTCTTCCATTAAAACCGCCTTTGTAAAACCATTAGGTCCTAATGTGCTAGTATAAAAATCTTCGCGCTTCCAGTCGGACCTGCGCATAAAAATAAATAAGCTATCCTGAAAGTCAATGGTAGGGAAATACTCAGCGGCACTTGAATTAATATTATCTCCTAAATTCGTAATTGAAATTTCGTTTTGTAATTGATACCTTTTTGCAAAGCTGCAAATGGTATATAATGCGCTTGCTTTATCTTTTAAGTAGTCGGGAAGATTGTCGGCAATAATATAAGGTTGTAAAACTGTGTATGCTTTTTCATACTCCCCTTTAATAGCGAATAGGGTAAGGTATTTGATTAGAAAGGGTTTAGCGGCATTGCTGTCAAGTATCCAAGCTTGTTCAAAATAATTTTGGGCCTTATTATATTGTTTATTGTCCAAGGACTGCTGAAATAATTCAATAGGATCCTGTGCCATAGCAGACTTACTGATTCCTAGTAACAGAAAACAGAAAAATACAATTTGTAGTTTTCTTATTGGCATGAGGAGTAAATTCTTATAATAAATATATAACTAAGGAACTTGAATATACTTGTGCAATTGAGCACTTAACTCAAATTTAGGATTTGCTTTAATATAGTCAATGCACAAAGGAGTCATTTCACTAGCTTTATCCCATTCAGGTTGTAAATATAATTTACAGTCAGTATTTACTTGGCTAGCATAAGTTTCTGCCCATTCCAAATCATGCTTATTAAATACCACCACTTTTAATTCAGAAGCCAATGGTAAATTTTCAGCTAATGGTGCTTTAAATTTCTTAGGAGATAAACAAACCCAGTCCCAATGACCCGACATGGGGCTAGAACCTGAAGTTTCTATATTAGTTTGAAAACCTGCTGCTTTTAATGCAGTGGTTAAAGCGTCTAAATGATGTAATAAGGGCTCGCCCCCAGTAACAATAGCAAGTCTTCCAGGGTGTGCTAATGCACTATCAACAATTTCCGCCACAGTGAGTATAGGATGTTTAGAAGCATCCCAACTGTCTTTCACGTCACACCATACACAGCCAACATCACAACCGGCTAGGCGAATAAAAAATGCCGCTTTGCCTTGATGATATCCTTCACCCTGTAAAGAGTAAAACATTTCCATTACCGGATATTGATTCGTTGCGCTCAAAATAAGTTCCAATTAAAATTTAAATAAATTAAAGCCCTATATAAGCTTTCATTGTGTTTTTCAATAAACCCGCAATGGTCATTAAGCCAACGCCACCAGGCACTGGTGTTACTGCGGAAGCTTTTAAAATAGCTTCTTCGTAATTCACATCGCCCTTAATTCTAAAACCTTTTTTTGCAGTAGCATCTTCCACTCTAGTAATACCAACGTCAATTATAACCGCGCCAGGCTTGATCATATCACCAGTTAAGAAATTTGGAACGCCTAAAGCTGCAACAATAATGTCGGCCCCAGCGCAAACTTCTTTTAGGTTTTTAGTATGGCTATGACAAATTGTTACCGTGCAATTTCCTTGAGGAATATTACTACTTAACAATATACTCATGGGTCTTCCCACAATATTACTTCGTCCAATAACCACTGCGTTTTTTCCTTTGGTTTCAATATTGAAATATTCCAACATTAAAATAATACCATAAGGGGTAGCTGGAATAAAAGTGTTTAAACCTTGTACCAAGCGGCCCACGTTCACAGGATGAAATCCGTCCACGTCTTTCGCAGGGTGAATGGCTTCAATAACCTTGGATTCACTAATATGTTTAGGTAAAGGCAATTGAACCAATATGCCGTCAACTTTAGGATCATTATTCAGTTCCTCGATTTTTTGTAATAATAAAGACTCGTCTACATTTACATCAAAACGATATAAGGAAGACTCGAAACCAGTTTCCTCGCAATTCTTCACTTTGCTAGCTACATAAGTTTCACTTGCCCCATTGCTGCCCACTAAAATGGCTGCTAAATGTGGTGTTCTCTTTCCTTGTGCTTTTAGGGCTTGAGTTTGAAGTAAAAGGTCTGCTTTTACAGCTGCAGAAGCTAATTTGCCGTCTAATATTAACATGCGACAAATTTAGTTCTTTTTAACATTCCATCCCTTGTATCTTTGTGACCATAAATAAGAATATGGAACAACAACCTAACCAACCATTAAATATTGAAATCAGCGAAGAAATTGCAGAGGGCACTTATGCTAATTTGGCTATTATTACCCATAGTAATGCTGAATTTGTAGTTGATTTTGTAAATGTAATGCCTGGCACACCCAAAAGCAAGGTAAAGTCTCGAGTTATATTAACACCTATGCATGCAAAGCGTTTCATGAAAGCAATGGTTGAAAACATTGAAAGATATGAAGCAGCTAATGGTTTAATTGGAGAAATAGAAGCCATTGAAATCCCCATGAATTTTGGCGGTCCTACAGCACAAGCATAATTACCAATTCGCATTTTGTTCGGCATAACTATAATAGCCTTCGGTACTTACTATTAGGTGGTCTAGTAGTTTGATGTCAAAATAGACAGCCCCATTTTTTACTTTTTCGGTAAGCTGATCGTCCATTCTACTCGGTTTCAATTGACCACTAGGATGGTTATGACATAAGATAAAGCCAGTGGCACTATGACTTAGGGCTAATTTAAAAATAAGTCGAGGGTCGGCAATAGTACCTGTAATACCACCTTCACTTAACACTTCTTCATGAATAAT
>CALPWK020000080.1 GCA_943327245.2 Comamonas sp. lk
CAAGACCCTTCGGGGTCTTGTTTTGTTTTAGGGAACTTCTATCTTTATACAATAATCATAATTATGAAAAAGCATTTTTTTTCAATAGTAGTAATTTTATTAATTGCCTCTAATGTGCACGCACAATCCAATACTTTCAATACTACTGGTAAGTGGGGAAGCCAAATATTTTTGAGTGACGTGAATGGACGTGCTTTTGAAAATAAATATGCCGATATTAATGGAACTGCCTACTTGTTTCCAAATTTCAAATATGCGGCAATCACATTAACTGACGGCAGAAAATACAATAATGTAAAAGCAAGATTAAACTTACTAGAGCATGAGGTAAATTTTATTGCATCCAATGGAGAGGAGGGTTATATAGGGAAGGGGATGGTGTCTATTATTACTATTGTTGACACCACAAAGCAAGGGGCTATTAATTATACTTTTCAGTCTGGATTCCCTAAGACAGACAACCAAACATTTATAAGTTTTTATCAAGTATTAGGCGGTGGCCCAAAATGTAGCTTGCTTAAATCTATTAACAAGACTATTGAGGATCGCTCGAACGAACTGTCTGGCGAGAAGTCTAAAGAGTTTATCGTACGGGAGCAGTTATATGTATTCTTTAAAGGAGAGATGAAAAGGGTAAAAAAGGACAAGGGTTTCTTTACTGCCTTGTTTGTAGACCAGTCTGGTCCAATGAATCAATTTATAACAGCAAATAAGATCAATTTCAAGAGTGAAGATGGACTTATTAAACTTATTGAATTTTATAATTCTTTGTAAATCAATTAAATAGATGAATCAAGTTTCTTAACAATTTGGTAATATTGGGATGCTATATATTGGAACTATTTGAAGAAATTTGTTCTGCATTTATAATACCAATTAAATCTATTTTATGGACTTGAATTCAATTTTTAAAGTTTTCCTACCTAAGGATCGTGTTTTCTTTCAATTATTCGAAGAAGTGGCTGAACATGTTTATGAAATGGGTATTAAATTGAAGGAAATGGTGAACGAACCAGATGCAGATAGAAGAGCTGGTATTCTAGCACAGATTGAAAACTTAGAACATACTAACGACGATTTAACGCATAATATTTTCACAGAACTAGGCCGTAATTTTATTACTCCATTCGACAGAGAGGACATTCACTATTTAGCAACTTCACTAGACGATATTGCAGACTATATTTATGCGTCTGCCAAAAAGATTAATTTCTATAAAATTAATCCTAACGATACAGGAATTCATAAGTTAACCGAATTGATTTTACAAGGCACTATTGAAACCAAAACAGCGGTATTAGGCTTGCGTAATATGAAAAATATTAAAGCAATGACCGACGCTATGATTAAAGTGAATAGTATTGAGAATCAGGCTGACGATGTATTTGATATGAGTATTGAAAAATTATTCGAACAAGAAAATGATTTCAAAATCATTATCAAAAAGAGAGAAATCTATCAAGTTCTTGAAATAGCTACAGATAAAATTGAGGACGTTTCCAATGTGATCGAATCTATTATTATCAAGTACGCTTAATTTAATTCAAGATGACTCTATTAATTATAATTATAGCGCTCGCGCTTATATTTGACTATATCAATGGTTTTCATGACGCGGCAAATTCAATTGCAACGGTTGTGTCGACTAAAGTATTGACTCCTTTTCAAGCAGTTCTATGGGCAGCATTATTTAACTGTGTTGCATTCTTCATTTTCAAAGACCATGCAGTAGCCAATTCTATTAGTAAAACAGTGTATAAAGACTTTATCACTTTGCCGGTTATTTTTTCTGGTTTATTAGCTGCTATTGCCTGGAACTTATTAACCTGGTGGTATGGCATCCCTTCTTCTAGTTCACATACTTTGATAGGAGGCTTTGCTGGTGCGGCTATCGCCCACGCTTTAATGATTAAAGGCATAGACTATTCTTGGGCTAAGATTGTTGACGCAGATACAATTTTAAAAACTATTTTATTCATTTTCTTAGCGCCAATTATTGGCTTTGTGATTTCAGTTTTCATAACGGTAGTCACCATAATGCGAAATATTTGGTGGCGACTTTCTATTATTACTTTAACCACTTTGTTGACAGTATTAATGTTTGACAAATTCGAGGATAGTAAAATACACGAAAACGTTCAGAAGTTTTACGGAGTAGATAAATATCAAAAAGAAATTAAGACCTTAAAAGCTGATTTGCTAGAAAAAGCTGGAGATACTACTATTATTGCAAAAATAAAATCGAATGAAGACAAGTTAGCTAAGGCAAACGAAAATTACGAGAAGATAAATCCTTATTTATCAGATTTTGATAATATTGGCGCAGTTAAAATTGCTAAAACAGCGAAAGATAGCGGCTGGTTAAATACGGCAGCTACTAGTAAGCTAAAAGACGTTGTGAGAAACGCAAATGACTTTTTAGTGTTTGAAGCAAAATCGACTGAAGACAAAGAGGCCAAGGCTATTTATGATATCGCTAAAGTTAAAACAGAAGGATATAAAGAACCCATTAAGCTTTATTTAGCTGGAGAAATTTCCATGGATTCAACTATAACTGCACTTAATATAATTTATCCAATTCAAGATAAAAATATTGATAAGGTAAAAGCTAAAATATTAAAATTCAATATTGAACATAGTTTTTATGACGAAGTAGAGAAGGCGGATAATTCAATGATCGTAAACGGAATAATTGCATCCTCTATATTATTCATGTTGATTTATTTTTATGTTGAAAAAATAAAAACACCTACTGCCTATACAATGGCGTATATGTTCAAAAAATTACAGTTATTTAGTTCTGCAGCGTTTAGTATTGGTCATGGTGGAAATGATGCACAAAAAGTAATGGGTATCATAGGCGCAGCTTTAATTGCGAATGGAAGTATTCAAGATTTTGGGTCCTTGCCTAATTGGGTACCTGCGGCTTGTTATTTAGCTATTGGCTTAGGCACTATGAGTGGTGGATGGAAAATTATAAAAACCATGGGATCTAAAATAACCAAAGTAACTCCATTGGAAGGAGTAGCTGCTGAAACGGCAGGTGCATTTACCTTATTCTTTACTGGTCAAATGGGAATTCCGGTCTCAACTACACATACCATTACCGGTTCTATTATTGGAGTAGGTGCTACTAAACGCTTAAGTGCTGTTAGATGGGGGGTTACAACCAGCCTATTATGGGCATGGGTATTAACTATCCCAGTGAGTGGTATATTGGCTGCTATCACTTATTTTATTGTGCATTATTTTACAAAGTAGAACAACGATACCTATTTTATAAAAGCCCCACCTGAAGCAATTCAAGTGGGGCTTTTAAATTTTTAGTCTTAAATTACAGCTAGTAAATTTTTATAAAATTATATAGCTATGCAAATATGTTTTAAAAATATCTCATGCTCGATTTTAATGCTATGCTTATTTCAAAATGCAAACGCGCAGTTAATTAAAAACGTAATCATTGTAGACGGAACGGGTGCGCAATCTTATAAAGGGGCGGTAAGGATTTCCGGAAACAAGATAGCAGAAGTAGGTAATTTAACTGAAAATCAAGGAGAGCAAGTAGTAGATGGAAAAGGGAAAGTATTGGCTCCTGGTTTTATAGATTCACATAGTCATCATTTTTCAAGTTTAATGGAGCACCCAGAAGGCATACCTAATGCAAGTCAGGGAGTAACATCTATTATAATAGGACAAGACGGAGAAAGCTATTTAATGGACACTTTAATGGCCATGATGCAAGCAAAACCTGTGGCAATTAATGTTGGTACTTATACTGGACATTCTACGCTAAGGGAATTAGCCATGGGAGAAAACGACGTGTTGAGAAAGGCAAAGCCATCAGAAATAGCACAAATGAAATTAATGCTAGCTTCAGACTTAAATAATGGTTCATTAGGATTATCTAGTGGTTTGGAATATGAACAAGCTTTTTATTCGGCTAAGGAAGAAGTGATTGACCTGGCAAAAGTTGCGGCTGAGCATCATACGAGGTACATGAGTCATATTAGAAGTGAAGACATTACCATTGATGACGCCATGGATGAAATTATTGAAATTGGAAGAGTTACTAAAATGCCTGTTCAAGTATCACATATTAAGATTGGTATAAAAGACAAATGGAATACGGCAAATAGCTATTTATTAAAATTACAAAAAGCAAGAGCAGAGGGAATAAATATCACTGCCGACGTGTATCCTTACAATTTCTGGAATTCTACTTTAAGAGTATTGTTCGCCAAAAGAGATTATGAAAATTTAGAAAGTGCACAGTTTGCAGTAGACCAAGTTTTTGACGCTACTGCTTCTGTACTAGTGCAGTTTGCGCCAATGCCTTCTTATAAAGGAAAAACGATTGCTGCTATTGCAGAAGAAAGAAAAGAAACTCCAGCAAAAACATTGATTGAACTCATTAAATTGGCTTCAAAGTTTAAAGCGGCTAATCCTAACTTTAAGGGAACAGTAGAAGCAATTGCTGCAAAAGGTATGAGTGACCAAGACGTTTCAGCTTTTATAAGTTGGCCCTATTCAAATATTTGTTCCGACGGCAATACCGGCGGACATCCTAGAGGTTATGGTTCTTTTCCAAGAGTATTAGGAAAATACACAAGAGACGAGAAATTGATTCCTTTAGAAACGGCAATTTTTAAAATGACAGGATTGACGGCGGAACATTTAGGAATCAAAGACAGAGGTTTAATAGCTGTTGGAAATTATGCCGACTTGGTATTATTAGATCCAGTTACTGTAAAAGACAATGCTACAATTCAAAATAGCAAAGCATTGTCAACGGGCATTGAAATGGTATGGGTGAATGGACAATTAATTTTTCAAGAACAAAAAGCAACAGGTAAATTACCAGGTGTTTTAATAAAAAAATAAATGAGCGAAATGAATAATGCAATTATTTTAACGAATGGACTGTTAACTACATTGGACGCTAAAACAGCACATGGTTTAATTAGAGGTACGGAAAGATTTAATATTTTAGGAATTGTAGACTGCGCGGCAACAGCAGGCAAAGATGCAGGGGAGTTACTAGATGGTAAAAACAGAAATATTCCTGTATTTGAACATTTGCAAAACGCAATATATAATTTCAAAAATACAGAACCAGTAACTTCAATTCAATACTTAATTATAGGAGTGGCAACAGTTGGTGGTCGATTGCCAGGTAATATGTTAGAAGTAATTAAAGAAGCTTTGAATAATGGAATTTCAATAGTAAATGGATTACATGAATATTTAAATGATAAGCCAGAAATAGTAGCATTGGCTAAAGCTAGTGGAGCTGAGTTGATAGATGTAAGAAAACCGAAAAACAGAGAAGATCTCCATTTTTGGACTGGAGAAATATTTAAAGTTAAAGCACCTATTGTTGCAGTGATTGGGATGGATTGTGCCATGGGTAAAAGAACTACAGCAAGAATGCTGAGACAGGCATGTGAGGCACATAATATAAAAGCACAAATGATTTATACTGGACAAACAGGCTGGTTGCAAGGCGGCAAGTATGGATTCATTTTCGATTCAACATTAAATGACTTTGTTTCGGGAGAATTAGAAAATGCAATTGTAAGTTGTTGGAAGGAAACAGAGGCAAATGTAATTTTTTTAGAAGGTCAGTCCTCTTTAAGGAATCCAAGTGGACCTTGTGGAATTGAATTATTAATTTCTGGAAACGCAAAGCAGGTGGTATTATTATTCGCGCCAAAGCGTAAATATTTTGACAATGACGAACACTGGGGAGTTATTCCAACGGTTGAATCTGAAATTGAAATTATTGAAAAGCTAGGATCTAAGGTTATTGCGGTGGCTGTAAATACGGAGGACTGTACTACCGAGGAGGCATTTGCTTATCAACTAGCTTATGAGCAAAAATTAAAAATTCCTGTTTTACTTCCAATACAAGAAGGAGTAGACAAGTTGATACCAGTATTAAAGAGTTTAATTAAATAATAATTTAGTAGATAATAATTGAGTCAATGAAAATAGTAGCAGTAAGATCTTATTTAAAAAATATGGCTTTAACAAAGCCATATACCATTGCCTATAGTACGTTTACGGACGTAAGGTTGGCATTTTTAGAAATTGAATTAGAAAACGGAATGATAGGCTATGGCTCAGGGAGTCCTGCCGAGGAAGTGGTTGGAGAAACTACCGAAACTACGCTAGCAAATTTGCAAAGTGAATTTGTTTCGAATTTTATTGGCAGAGATATTCGTCATTTTCAACAAATCATTTTTGAAACTAATAGTCAGTTCAATCACTTGCCAGGCACACAAGCTGCAATTGACATTGCGTTGCATGATGCTTTTGGGAAACAGCTAGGCATTGCTATTGTAGATTTTTATGGCCAAAAAGTAAATCCACTAGCTACTTCTGTTACTATCGGAATTAAAAACGTACAAGAAACCTTAGAGGAAGCTGCTGGATATAAAAAACTAGGATTTAAAATTTTAAAAGTAAAGACAGGATTAAATGTAGAAGAAGATATTGAAAGAGTTTTACAATTAAGATCAATATATGGAACCGAATTTAAAATAAGAGTAGACGCTAATCAAGGATATAATTTAGAGGAGTTAAAAGTATTTATAAAAGCCACCAAAAATCAAGGCTTAGAATTAATTGAACAACCATTAGCAGTTGGCTTGGAGGAGGAATTATTATTACTGCAGGCAAATGATAGGGCCCTATTAACAGGAGACGAGTCTTTGAAAGACGCAACGGCTGCTTTGCAATTGGCAATAAATAAACCTTTTGGTATTTATAATATTAAACTTATGAAATGCGGGGGGATAGTTGGCGCTAAAGAAATTGCAACCATTGCACAACATGGGAATATCGATTTATTCTGGGGATGTAATGATGAAAGTATTGTTAGCATTACAGCGGCTTTACATGTGGCATATAGTTGCCCAAATACAAAATACATTGACTTGGATGGAAGCTTAGATTTAGCAGAAGACTTAGTTCGTGGTGGCTTTGAAATAAAGGACGGCTATATGAATATTAACAAGCGCCCTGGTTTTGGGTTCGATATTATTTAATTTAAAAATAGTTATACCGTTATAATGGAAACGCTCAAACCCAAAATTGGATTAAGGTCTGCCACATTTTTGGTAGTTAGTGTTATTATAGGATCCGGCGTTTTTAAAAAAATGGCACCCATGGCGCAGGAGTTAGGTTCTCCTTGGTGGGTAATTGCATGTTGGGTCCTTGCGGGTTTAATTAGTTTAGCAGGTGCACTGTCTACTGCCGAAATGGTTAGCATGTTTCCCAATTCAGGCGGTGAATATTTTTACTTTCAAAAAGTGTATGGAAAGTTCTTTGCCTTTATTTATGGTTGGTCCAGCTTTGCGGTAATAAAGACAGCAGCAATTTCTGCACTTGCTTATATTTTCGCACAATCCTTCAATAGTTTATTTCCATTACCCAACTGGGGAACCAACAGTTCCATTTTAGGAATTGCATTATTTCAGAATTTATCAATAAAGCTATTAGCCTCCTTTTTAATACTATTGCTAACGCTCTTAAATTACAGAGGGGTTCAGTTTGCAGAAAAATTAAGTAGCATTTTAACATATACGATGCTTGCTGGTATATGTATTTTTATATTTTTTGGATTGAGTTCAAGTAAGGGAAGTATTGAAAACTTAATGCAGTCAAGTAAAACAGTTACAACTCCTACAGGCATTGACTTAATGAAAGCTTTATTTATAGCAAGTCTAGGTGCATTTTGGGGATATGAGGGTTGGAATAATATTGCCTATATTGGAGAAGAAGTAAAAAATCCAAAGAAGAATTTGCCATTGGCCTTAGGAATGGGCACTTTAATGGTTATTGTAGCCTATGTTTTTTTAAACATGGTCTTTGTTTATATTTTACCCATTGACTATTTTATTGGTTTAAATGCAACCCCAAATAAGATTGCAGCGGTAGAAGTAGCTGGTCAAATGAGTGGGCATTTAGGGATGGTTTTAGTTGCTTCATTAATATTAGTCACTACATTAAATTCTACTAATAGCTCTATATTAATGTCTGCACGAATTTTATATGCCATGGCTAGGGATAAAATGTTTTTTCATAAAGCAGCTTCGGTACATCCTACTTATAATACACCGGACGTTGCCTTATTCATTCAAGCATTTTGGGCAATTGCTTTGGTTTTTTCGGGAAGCTTTGATCAGCTAACTGACATGCTTATATTTGCCGCTTTCCTATTTTATGGCAGCACCGCTTTGGGCGTAATTATTATGCGTATTAAGCATCCTGAAATTATAAGAGCTTATAAAGTAATTGGATATCCTTTTGTACCAGCCCTATTTTTTCTTTTCTGTATTGCACTATTTATAAGCACCCTAGTGAATCAGCCAGGGGAAGCTATATGGGGGCTGTCATTGATGGCCACAGGTGTTCCTGTATACTTATGGCTACAAAAAAGAGCCAAGTAAAAATACTCGACTCTCTAATTTTAAAATCACCCAATCGAAAATTTTAAAAACAATACAATTGTATTGTTTTGCTATTTATTTAGCTAATAATGCTTTTGCATAATTAATACATTTTCCTGTTTCTTTCACCGCATCTGAATCTGCAGGAATATCATATTCTAATTCAATGGTTGCAGGAATTTTATATTTCTTATCTCTTAATAAGGTCAATACTTCTTTTAAAGGAGTATCGCCCTGGCCCCATGGCATATTCTTTCCACCATTCGCTCCACTTAATCTGTCTTTAATATGCATACTAGTAATACGATCATGATTTTTATTTATAAAAGCCAATAGCGTTTCTTTAGTGTTCGAACCGCCTGCTGCTATATAATGACCACAGTCCAAGTTGATTGCATTATATGGAGACTGACTCAAAGCTACATCCCAAATGGTATCGGTTGCTTGAGTGTGTGCATGGTAACCAATATATACTTTATGTTTTAAGCCAAATTCACCTAGTCTTTTAGAATGTTCGGGATTAGTTGGAAGTTCAATATTTACCGATGTTGC
>CALPWK020000081.1 GCA_943327245.2 Comamonas sp. lk
CCAGAGGTAATAGTGTTAACACCATTCCCAGCACCTAAAGTGTTTTTCCAGCCAAGTCCTTGCTCTTCAATACTAGCAGCAGCCGGTTCTCTTCCAACATATTTTCCTGGGTCAGCAGCACCATGTGTTTTACCAAATGTGTGTCCACCCGCAATTAATGCCACAGTTTCTTCGTCGTTCATAGCCATACGTGCAAAAGTCTCACGAATATCACGAGCAGAAGCAATAGGGTCAGGATTGCCATTAGGTCCTTCAGGATTAACATATATTAATCCCATTTGAACAGCCGCCAAAGGATTTTCTAAATCACGGTCGCCTGTATATCTTTTATCACCTAACCACTCCGTTTCTGCACCCCAATACACGTCTTCTTGTGGCTCCCAACGGTCTTCACGACCACCAGAGAAACCAAATGTTTCAAAGCCCATAGACTCCAAAGCACAGTTACCAGCAAGTATCATCAAATCCGCCCAAGAAAGCTTCTTGCCATATTTCTTTTTAATAGGCCATAATAATAAACGTGCTTTATCTAAATTGGTATTGTCCGGCCAGCTATTTAATGGAGCAAAACGTTGCATACCCGCACCACCACCACCACGACCGTCAGTGGTACGGTAAGTACCTGCACTATGCCAAGCCATACGAATAAAGAAAGGACCATAGTGACCGTAGTCGGCAGGCCACCATTCTTGAGACGTGGTCATTAAATCATAAATGTCTTGCTTCAATGCTTTCAAGTCAACTGACTTAAATGCCTCTGCATAATTAAATGAAGCATCCATCGGATTAGATAAAGATGAATGTTGACGAAGTACATTCAATTTTAATTGGTTTGGCCACCAATCACTGTTTCGAGTGCCTTTACCAGCGCTCATTTGCTTTGGAGTAGAAGAAGCACCCGTAACCGGACATTTAGCTTCTCCACCGTTAGAGTTATGTTCCATATTCTTATTAAATTTTTATAAACTGGTTAAGGGATAAAATTACTAAAATTCTGGTAATACTTAGTCCCGTAATTTGCCAAATACATTATAATTTTATAGACATTGAATAGAAGTCAAAATATTGTTTAAAATTTTATGGCCATTTACCCAAATAAGTTAAAAGAAGTACTAGATGGCTTAATAATCTATGTACCAGAAGCAGCGCAATTAAAAACAATATACGAGCAGCAATTAGCAAAGGATAATGCTACTCCATTCCCATTCTGGGCAAAAATATGGCCGGCCGCAAAAGCCATGTCGTCATTTTTAAAATCAGAACCTCATTGGATTGCTGGTAAGCGTGTATTGGAAATAGGTGCAGGAATTGGCTTACCCTCATTTTTAATAGGAAATCAAACACAAGAAATAATTATTAGCGACCACGCCCCAGAAGCAGTGGCATTAATAGAAAAAAATATTGAACACTTGGGACTAACAAATACAAAAGCAATGTGTTTGGATTGGAATAATTTTCCAGAAACTATAAATGGAGAAACGATTTTGTTAAGTGATATTAATTATGCCCCTGAGCAATTTGAGGCTCTCATACATTTGATAAAAAAATTCATAGCAGAAGGTGCAAATATAATTATTGCAACCCCGCAAAGAATTATGGCTACTCCGTTTGTAAAAGCAATTCAGCCATTTGTAAAACGAACTGTTCTGCAAATGGCTGAAGATTCAAATCAAGATGATAATTTCAAACAAAAAATTGATATAAGTATTTTAATCCTTAGTGCTCAATCAGTTTAAAATAAGTAGCTACAAATTTATTTTTTACAATTT
Source organism: Comamonas sp. lk (assembly GCA_943327245.2). Lineage (GTDB taxonomy): Bacteria > Bacteroidota > Bacteroidia > Chitinophagales > Chitinophagaceae > Sediminibacterium. The sequence continues at coordinate 1,770 of CALPWK020000081.1, forward strand.
TCCCTTGCACTTGTGCCATGCTAATAGCATTGCAAAAACCCATTTTAGCATGTGCATCCCCAAAAGAATCAATATTTGCTTTGTCAACAAAATAAGGTTTGCCGTGTATTCTAATAGCCAACGTGCAACCTTTTCCTTTCATTTTAAATTGACATTGACCGCAGGAGGCTTCTACGGTTAATAGTTTCTTTTTTGGGTTAATACTATTAGTGCCAATTTTAGTAGTAGCTACTGAGGTGTTTACAGTTTGCGCAAATGAGGTAAATGAATTAAAAAAGAAAAGTAGTATAATTAAATGTTTCATTTATTGTGTTTTAATAATTTTCTAAAATGCAAATGATAGATGAACCATATTCCTGGCATTCGTCACTATCATTTTGTTTCCTATATTTTGATAAAGCGGGGTTTGTGTATTAAAGCCAAATAAGATATTGTTTATTTTAAACTCTGCTCCTATACTTCCATTTAATAAGGAGCCTCCAGAAACTTCTACAATAGTTTGCTTATTATAGTCCTTGTCATTTATTTCTAACTGCAATCCCAAATTAGGTGATATAGCTATCTTATCATTTATAAAATATTTATGATAAAGTTGTGTATTGAATTGAAGCTTATTACCATATTGATATTCAAATTTATTTAAAGTGTTTATCTTATAATTAGTCATTAAATTCAACCCGGTATTTTGAATTCTTGCCTCATATACACTGCCAATATTAAAATCTAAGGTTCCTGTGCCTAAAGTAAACAGTTGACTAGTGGAGCTGTTTTCTGTTTGTTGGTATCTCCCTGTTGGCAATTTGATTCCAGCAGAAACCCTCCAACTTTGTAAAAATACTTTATTAGCCTTGGTTAATTTATTGGACTGTACTAATGTATAATAACCCATCAAATTTATATCGCCCAGCCCATTGATATGCTGTTGTTCGATTGAACTTGTTCTTTCATTTGAATTATATGGCAAAGTAAACAATAAGTTAAAACGTTTAGAAATTTTGACACTTCCCCAGAATTCATAAGAAGTATAAGATTCCTTGTTAGTCAAATAAGTGTTCATCCCATTATTGCCAACATGCGTTCTTAAACTATTTTGCCTGTATCTAATTCCAAAAATGTTTTTTTGAAATTCTGGCATTATGCCTACATAGCTTCCATTATTTCCACAGCCACAAATATCACAAGCTGAAACCTGATATTGTATTAATAGAATAGAAAAAAACAATATTAATTTCACTTTTCTCATTGTTCTGCAATTAATGGATTGGTAATAAATTTTCGATCGTTCAACGTATTTAGGAAAATTAATAGCTTTCCCTTCTCGTCGTCGGTTAAACTAATTCCTGTTTCCCCATTACTAAGCAAGAAGGGGTCCAAGTTGCTAGTTTGAACTACCTGATTCTTATAATGTTCTAAAACTGCATCAACATTTAAAAATCTACCGTCATGCATATAAGGAGCTGTGTAGGCAAGATTACGTAAACTTGGTACTTTAAACTTATATTTATCTGTAGGTAAAAGTGTAATCATCTCCCTACCAATATCATTCAAATTACTTGGCTGCAAGCCATTATTTCTAAAATTGTTATCTGTAAACAGGGGCTCTTTATGACATGAATTACACTTATTTTGAAATAGTACATATCCAGCTTTTTCGTCGGTTGTAAATGTTTTCTGATTTCGCATAACACTGTCATATTTAGATTCAGCGCTTACACACATTAACATAAACTGAGACAAGGCTTTAAGCATTTTTATATTAGTCACTTCTTCGGATCCAAAAGCCGCTTTAAATAGCTGAGCATACTCAGTTTTGTTTTTAAGTTTTAGAAGAACATTCGACATGGTCTCCCCCATCTCTACATGATTTGTAATAGGGGCAATAGGTTGCAAGTCCAAGTCGGCAATGCCACCATCCCACATAAAACTGGAACTCCAAGCTAAATTCATAATTGGGGGGCTATTCCTAGTACCCAATAAGTCATTAATACCATGACTAACACTGTGGCCATGTTGTGTAAATGCGCTTGTTGGTATATGGCAGGACCCGCAACTTATTGTATTATCTACAGATAGCATTGGATCAAAAAACAATTTACGTCCAAGGTCAAAACCCGCCTTTGTAATATTGTTATTTTGAAATTTATAAACTGGCTCAGGGAAATTCGAAGGCTTTTGAAAGCCTTCGAATAATTGGGTTACTTCTTTTTTACATGCTAGTATAAAAAATATTAGTACTAAGATGTATACAATATTTTTTGGTTTCATTAGTTCTCGGTATGATCGTGTTGAAACATGTTTGCATAATTATCTGCTACTTTAGCACTTAGCGCGGATGCCATCACAACTGAATTGGTTGCAATACTAATATTGGTTGAGCCATTAAACATTTTCATAGCATCAACGAGTAAATGAATATTAGGTGTTTTGCCAGTTTTTACTTTTGCAATACCTCTTGCAGTCAAGTCGATGGAGATATTTTTTAGATTATTTAAAGTTGGGGCAGTATACCCACCAAAAAGCCCGATATGGTATTGAAAAACATTATTTACTTGTGGTGAAACAACTGCGGTGCCTTCCATTTTGAAAAATATATAACCACTATTCCAACTCCAATACATACCTGCTGCATCACCTGTTGGATCTAATTTTCCAGTTCTTTGCGATAAGTCTTTTGTATTTCTTAAACTATCAACTCCCAATACAAAATCAAGTTTCGCATATTCTCCTTCTGGTATATTAATTATAGAAGATAAAGTTGCAGCTTTTGATTCGTCAATTAAAAAGTAACTACTGTCTTGCGGTACTGTATATTTTGTACCGTCCGTTTTTGTAAGCACTATATTACTTACAAAATATTTCAGCATGGTAACTTTAAACTGTTCGTTATTAGCATTGGAATAAGATGCTGTCCCTAATTGAAGGTCTGACCCGCCAATAATATTGTCAAATTCAATAGATAAAGGCGCTTTAATAGTAGCATTGTATTGTGGAACAGTGTCTTTTTTACAAGAAAAGGACATTGTAACTAAGGGTATAAAAAGCAATAATAGTTTTTTCATTCGTAGGAATATATAAATTACTGGATATAGTATCCAATATGATTGATAAAATAATAGTTGTGCCAGCGGTGATGATATCATGCTGTTAGCAAGTCCAACTAAATGAAGGACCACTCAATAGATGTAGAAAGAAAAACTAAGCGGGTGGATGAAATACAGTACCTATATAGTTAGAAGAGAAAGCACTATTATAGGAATAAAAGGATTTAAGTTTGTCAGAAACAACAAACTCGATACTAGGAAAAAAAGATTTTGAGGATAAAACTAGTTCAACTTCATTGAACTTAGGAGCAGTAGCATTTGAACCCGAATCTCCTTCCTGCTTCTTCATTTTTTTAAGCATTTGACATTTACCATTACAATGCAACATAGGCTTAGCCTTATTTTCACAACTCTTCTTATAGGTTTCTACATTGACCATATAATCGGCCAATACCAAGGACCTAGAGAAGCTCTGTGCAATAAGTGCTGTAAATAGTAATATGACAATAGAATATCTCAATATGGTGCGAAGATATCCCAAAACATTTACATAAATATTATCTACTGACAAAAATCATAAACGGCGCAACACAAGCCCAGGCTGCAGCAAAATTGTCGTTAAAAGCTGGGTGTCCGGCATTTGGAATGATTGCGATTTGGTGATTCGGAATTAACAAAGCAGCATTTAATACATTTTGAACTGAATTGCCGCCGTCGCTATCCCCTGCCATTACTAAAACAGGACATTGTATGGAGCCCAATAAATCCTTTCCAACAGTTAGTTTACTATAGCAATTAGCCACTTGTTTAAATACGTGTTCTAATCTATTGGGCTCAGGCATTATAGCTAGTTGCTGTTTCCAAAAAGCCTTGTCTAATTCCATTGCTTGATTAATATTAAAAGAAAAATCTCTTAATCCTGGGTACAATATACCTGCACCAATAACTACCATTTTATTTACTCTATCCGGATACAAAGAAGCAAATTTGTAGGCAGTGTAGCCGCCATCACTAAAACCTATGATACTTACTTTCTCCTTTGTAACTTCATTAATTACGTTTAATACATCACCGGCTCTTTGTTCTAGCGTTAAAGAATCGCTTCCAATTTCTGATTTTCCATGACCTCTGGTTGAAATGGCAATAACTTGAAATGTTTTAGATAGGCTATCAATAAAATCTGCCATTTCAATAGTAGAACCAAATAAGCCACCATGTAACAGAACAACCGTATTGCCTTTCCCATACACTTCGTAATAAATCTTCGCGTCTCCTGATTTTACAAAATGACCAGCACTGGTATTATTTCCATAGGATACTTTATTTGAAGGAATATCTGCATTCTGCATAAAATGACGCATTGGCAATTGCGCGAAAAGAAGACTGCTAAAAATGATATTTAAAACAAGCGTTGCTAGTAATTTATGTAAGTAATTTTTCATAATGCTATTGTCAGAATTGCTAATAAGGAAGTGTAAAGTAAATTTATTTATAGAATAATCCAGCACCGTATTCAGTACCTAAAGTGCCTGGCTTCAATTGTAAATAATAACGACTAGTTTGATCTTCCTCAATATTCAGTGTCCCTGTTTTCTTGATTTTAAAGTCAGTACTATATTTCAATTTTGACTTATCTGCAGGAATACCAAATTCTTGCGGACCGCCTCCTTTATTGACAAATTGATTGTAACCAATTAACATGGATTTTTCTATTTTGAAAGTATTATGCGCGTCTTTTTCTAAAACCCAAAACACATTCGCATTGTTCACCACATTGTTGTAAAATTTAAAGTCTTCTGTTGTTGACCAAGTCCAAACAGCTGCCCCATAAATGTTCAGAATTAAATTATGATGCATGCTGGATTTGTCTGATTTATTATTCCACATAACAACAGCATCCTTAACTCCATAAAAAACGCAGTGGTCAACTGTAAGCTCACTTCCATTCGCTAATATCCCCAAATGGTTCGGTAGTGCGAATTTATTTCCCAAGAATAAACATTGCGTAACTCTTAAATCGACTAAATTTTTTCCTTCCCAAACTATTGGATAGTTTCTGATTAGTAGGCCTTCTCTAGGTTTCTCATGTATTGGCTCGCCTAAAATTCTCAAACCTTGAATAGTTACATGACTTGTGTTAATTTCAATACCATAATTAGAACCATCCGTAACTTCTTTCTGCTCGTTTAGTGAAAGTTTAAATGGCATGGTAGAAACTATAATAGGCATTTTACCAGGGGCCCACGATAAGCTGTCAGGTAAAACCTCAGCACGAATAACTAATCTGTCTTCTTTGTTAAATTTCCAATGGATTGGATTAAAAGAAGCAGTTTCATATAAGCCGTAAGTTCCTGAAGAAAGAAATACACTTATAGCACCTTCTCCTGTCATTTTACTAACACGCTTGGCCGCTTCTGGCAAGGATTTAATTGGACTTTCCTTACTGCCCTCAAAAATATCGTTACCAATATTTGGGTTTACATATAATTTTACAGTGGCAGACTCGCCATTGCTAATACTTGTTTGATTGTTAATACTAGATTGAGCAAAAACATTTAAAGATGCAAATACAGCAACTAAGATTAAAATACTTTTATTGATTTTCATATAACTATTAAAATAATTTTCACAAAATTATGTTGTACAGTGTATATTTGTTACTTAAATAGTAAATACAAGTAACCTAATGGTAACCACTAATTTCAATTCCCGCTTTATAGACAATCCGTTGAATTGTCCAGTAACAAGAACCATGAGTATTATTGGTGGCAAATGGAAGCCGATAATTCTAAACTGCATTGGAGAAAGAGCTATTCGTTTTGGAAAACTAAATCAAATTATACCTGCTATATCGAATAAGGTATTAGCAAATGAATTAAAAGAATTGGAGAATTTTGGCTTAGTGAAGAGAACTGAATTTTTAGAATTACCACCTCGTGTTGAATATGAGCTTACCACTAGTGGCAAAAGCTTAATGCCTATACTCCATGAATTAGCTAATTGGGGAAATAAAAATGTGGCGAAGAAAATTATTAAAGAGCTTTCATAAAATAAATGACTTATATGAAAAACCGAATACTACTTGCTTTGATGCTACTTGTGTTGGCTTATCCAAAATTTACATACGCTACTCAGAATAATACAAAGCCAAGAATCATTATTACTGCCGACCCTGAATTGGACGACAATAATTCACTTATTCGATTCTTATTATATAGTTCAGAATTCAAAGTGGAAGGCTTGGTATATACAAGCAGTCAGTTTCATTGGAAGGGAGACGGAAAAGGAACAAAGTTTATGGTACCAGGAAGAGAGTACACTAAATACGGGTTAAACCTTTGTCCTTGTGAATCTTATCGTTGGAGACAAAACGAGCGTTTTATACATGAAGCGGTTGAAGCGTATGAAAAGTCTTATGCTAATTTAAAAGTCCATGATGCAGGTTATCCTACACCAGCTTATTTAAAATCAAAAATTAAATACGGCAATATTGAATTTGAAGGAGATTATTCAAAAGACACAGAAGGTTCCAATTTAATTAAAACTGTCTTATTAGATAGTATTGCAGGGCCAGTATACATAACTGCTTGGGGAGGACAAAGCACCATTGCAAGAGCACTAAAGTCCATTGAAGACGAATACAAAAACAAAAATAATTGGATAGCTATTAAAAAGAAAGTGACTCAAAAATTAGTGTTATTGCCTTCCGGGGAACAAGACAACACTTATGCAACGTATATTAAACCTAATTGGCCAGGCATTGATTATAGACAATATAAAAACGGTCCTAATTATGGATATGGTGCACAATTAGTGGCTAATGCAGAAAATGCACCCTTGCTTACCACTGAATGGATGCAACAAAATATTACGTCGAAAGGAGCATTTGGAAACATATATAGAGTGTGGGGAGACGGAAAGCAAATGGTAAAAAATGATC
>CALPWK020000082.1 GCA_943327245.2 Comamonas sp. lk
AAATGTTGGATATCGGCATCCAAAGAAAAATCTAAGGAAGGGGCAATGCTAAATTGAGCCAATGCATGTTTAACAGCCGCTTGCACAAATGCATATATTATTTTATCGTCTTCGAATTTTATTTCTTGTTTAGTAGGGTGCACGTTAATGTCCACTTGTGCAGGGTCTACGTCTATATACAAAATATAACTTGGGTAACTGTCCTTAGGTAATAGTCCTTCAAATGCATTGGCAACAGCATGATGTAAATAAGCACTTTTTATAAAACGTCTATTTACAAAAAAGTATTGGTCACTTCTTGTTTTTTTAGCAGTGTCGGGCTTACCTACAAATCCAGTAATGGTTAAGTAATCCGTATTCTCTCCAACAGCCACTAATTTTGTTTGGTAGGAATTTCCTAATACCTGAATGGCTCTTTGTTTAAAACTACCTCCATCCCAATGGAATACTTCTTGGCCATTATTACTAAAACTAAAAAACACTTCAGGAAAGGCAAGTGCGACTCTGGTAAATTCTTCTATAATATGTTTAAGTTCGGCAGAATTACTTTTTAAAAAATTACGTCTCGCAGGCACATTGAAAAATAAATTCTTCATGCTAATACTAGTACCAACTGGATGAGCAACAGCACTAGAAGCAATTATCTTACTATTTTCTACTTCTACTGCAAAGCCTAATTCGTCATCCGCTCTTTTGGTCTTTAAACTTACTTGTGCAACGGCAGCAATAGAAGCCAAGGCTTCCCCTCTAAAACCCATGCTACGTATCTGAAAAAGGTCTTCAATAGTGCTTATTTTGCTAGTCGCGTGTCTTGCAAAGGCATTTTGAGCGTCCACGGGGCTCATTCCCTTCCCATTATCAATTACTTGAATTAAGGCTTTTCCTGCATCGTTTACGATTAACTTAATCTCAGTGGCTCCAGCGTCTACTGCATTTTCCAAAAGCTCCTTAACAGCACTAGCGGGTCTCTGAATCACCTCGCCGGCTGCAATTTGGTTTGCAATATGATCTGGAAGTAAATGAATCGTAATATCGGCCACTAATTAACAATTTTAAAGTGTGTAAAAGTAGTAAATTTGCATCTTAAAATTTCATCTTATGCTTAGAACGGCAGACATTCAAAAATTGGCACATCATTACCTGCCTGCAAACTTTACTTTGACTAATTGGGAAAGTATTGAACCTTTTTTTACAGAATTGACTGACAGACCTATTGACAACAAGGAAATACTTGAAAAATGGTTAAAAGACTTAAGTGAATTAGAAGCATTTATTAGCGAAGACGCTTGTTGGAGACAAATTAAAATGACTTGTGACACTACGGACAAAGCACTAGAGGATGCGTTTACTTATTTCTGTATGGAAATACAACCCAAAATGCAGCCTTATGCTGATGCATTAAATAAAAAATTAATTAATTCTCCATATACTGCTGAACTAGATAGCAAGGAGTATTTCACTTATTTAAGAGCGGTTAAAAAAAGCATTGAATTATTTAGAACCGAGAATATTGCAATTCAAGCAGACTTAAGTGTTTTGCAACAACAATATGGTGTTATTGCTGGCAAGATGACGATTCAAATGGAAGGAACCGAATATACCTTGCAACAGGCTGCTAAGTTTTTAGAGCACGAGGATAGAGCGGTAAGAGAAGAAGCATATCGAAAAATTCAAGACCGACGTTTACTGGATCAAGAAGCGATGCATAATTTATTTACGGACTTGGTGCAAAAAAGACATCAGGTGGCAGTGAATGCAGGTTTTGCAAACTATAGAGATTATAAGTTTGTTGAACTTGGAAGATTCGATTATACTAAAGAAGATTGTTTCCAATTTCATGCAGCTGTTAAGCAACATGTGATGCCATTGATTGATAAAATTTATACACGTAAAAGAGAAAAACTAGCATTAGATAAATTAAAACCTTGGGATACAGAAGCAGAACCAGCAGGCACTAGTCCGTTACGACCGTTCACAGACGGCGAAGATTTATATAATAAGTCGGTAGCTTGCTTTGAGCAATTGAATCCTTTTTTTGCAGACTGTTTACGTAAGATGAAAGAATTAAACCACTTTGATTTAGAAAGCAGAAAAGGGAAAGCACCAGGAGGATATAATTGTCCTTTAACAGAATCAGGAGCACCTTTCATATTTATGAATGCAGCTGGTCAAATGAGTGACGTTACTACTATGGTGCATGAAGGTGGACATGCGATACACTCTTTTTTAGCACATCAATTGCCGCTAAGTGCGTTTAAAGAGTATCCAATGGAGATTGCAGAAGTGGCAAGTATGTCAATGGAATTATTTTCAATGAATCATTGGCAGTCATTTTTTGATAATGAAGGGGAGTTAAACAGAGCTATTGAGCATCAGTTAGAGCGCACTATTACTATATTTCCTTGGATCGCTATTATTGATAAGTTCCAACATTGGGTATACGAAAATCCAATGCATACAATTCAACAAAGAACCAATGAATGGCAAAATATTGTAAAAGAATTTTCTTCAAAGAGTATTGATTTTTCAGGTTTAAAACAATACCGTTCTATTGGATGGCAACGTCAATTGCATTTATTTGAAGTACCTTTTTATTATATCGAATATGGCATTGCTCAATTAGGTGCAATAGGTATGTGGATGCAGTATATACAAAATCCAACAGCAGCATTAGAAAACTATATGAACGCGTTGTCATTAGGTGGTACAAAAACACTACCTGAATTATATAAGACAGCAGGAATAGAATTCAATTTTTCACCTGACTACATGAAAAAATTAATGGACTTCACTAACGAACAACTTGAAAAATTATATATATAAATTATGTGGTCAATTTCTTGACTCTAAAAATAAACAAATGAAAAAAACACTTATTGCAATTTGTATTTTAATTAGTGGGTTGTCGGCTTCCGCACAAGCGCATTCCAATGACGCTAAAAGTGACCCAAGTTTACCTGTTTATCTAGTGGATGGAAAAGCAATGACTTATGAGCAAGTAACAAAAATAAACACAGCTACCATTGAATCAATGGACGTTTACAAAGGGGCAGGTGCCATTGCGAAATTTGGAACTAAATACAAACATGGTGTAGTTATAGTAAAATTAAAAAAAGGGAAAAAGAAATAACAAGTTAATTACAAAATAAAATTAGCTACTAATAGAAATTGCGATAAGCAGTTTCTTAATAAAAAAAGCCACTCAATTTTGAGCGGCTTTTTTTATAGGTTTAAGTTTCAAACAAAAACGTAATTAGTTTTTAATTCTGTGAAGGACCATTGTCTGGACCAGCACCTGGACCACTATTGGGTCTATTGCTACTTGGTCTATTACTTTGTGGTGGTCGCTCATTTTGTGGTGGTCTGCTATTTTGTGGCGGACGTGGACCTTGAGGTCTTGGTGGGCCTTGTTGTCTTGAAGGGCCTGGGCCTTGAGGTCTTGGTCCATTATTCGGCCCGTCTGGTCTATTATTCATGCCATTTCCTGGTCCGTTATTAGGACCATTGTTTGGTCTAAAATTTTGTTGCGGACGATTGCCTTCTGGTCTAGGTCCACTATTTCTTTGTTGGTCCCTTCTACGTCTGTCATTCTTCTCCAAGCTTCTCAAACTAATTTGTCCTACAACGTCCACAAAGTCTGGCTCTACTTCCTTAGGCTTGCCATTAGTTAATTCTACCGCTTCTAATTCGTCAACAATAATTCCTTGCTTATTTAAATTCTTAATTTCCTTTACGCGGTCTATAGTTAATGGGAAATGCTTCGTATTATTTGGAAGGGTATACCACATTAAATTTTTGAATATATCTTTCTTAATTAGGAAAGCTTGACCCATTTGTGTTTGTAAGGTATCTGCATAGTCCGGGAATCCTTGTAAAGCATCTAAATAAGTATCTAATTCAAAATTCAAACAACATTTTAAACGGCCACATTGACCACTTAGTTTAGTTTGATTGATTGATAAATTTTGATATCTAGCTGCGGTAGTGTTAACACTCTTAAAATCATGTAACCAAGTGCTACAACATAACTCACGACCACAACTTCCAATTCCACCTAGTTTAGCTGCTTCTTGTCTGATACCAATTTGACGCATTTCCACTTTTACTTTAAACTCACCAGCAAATATTCTGATAAGCTCTCTAAAGTCAACACGGTCGTCGGCAGTATAAAAGAAAGTGGCTTTTTTACCATCTGCTTGTAATTCAATCTCGCTCAACTTCATTGCTAACTTAAGTACTATGGCGTGGGCTCTACTCTTAGCTAACATCTCGGATTCTCTACTCTTACTTATTTTATATACTTCTACATCTCTATCGTTACTTGGGCGTAGAATTTTTTTCATTTCTGAACTAAATTCATCCACCCCTCTTTTCTTCATTTGAACACGCACTAATTCTCCAGTAATGGAAACTTCGCCTACGTCAAAACCATTAACGCCTTCTACCGTTACATAGTCTCCTTTATCAAAATGTTGTAAAGTTAAATTTCTATAAAATTCCTTACGACTTCCTTGTTTGAAGCTGATTTCTAAAACCTTACATTGACTCTCTGCATCGTCAATAGGCAAATCGCGTAACCAATCGTGTACATTTAGTCTATTACAACCTCCAGTACTACATCCGCCGTTACTTTGGCAGCCTCCCGGTTTTCCGGTAGAGCCAGTTCCACATGATCCACATCCCATATATAATAAGTTCAAATAGTTAAAAATAGTAAATCCATCAGCTAGCAATCGAACTCCCTGCTATAGGGGGCGCAGCTAACCTTAATTCAAAATTAAGGTTTTGTTCTGAATGATATGATAGAACTTGATGCCCATGGCCATAAATAACATTTTAGCATTCGCATTCCGTTCAATATAATAAACTGCCTTGTCTAACTCCTCAATCATGGCTTCCATTTGACCAACACCAGCTATTTTGTTAATTCTCAAGGCAAAATCCTTCAAATCGGGGTCTAAAGGCAGGTCGGCTCCTAATATTTTCAAACGAATGCTTTGCTCCAATAAATGGTTAAAATACTTCAAAAACTGCTTTTGAGGCTCTCTTCCCATTTTGCTCATATCGTCTACCCATTTCATTTGGGCTACTGGACCATTTTTCAAAATGGCATTTAGCCACTCTCTGATTTGAGATAAAAAATCGGCATCACTATGTTGCAATAAATGCAAAGCCTCTCTATAATTTCCATCGGACATGGAAGCAACTTGTGCGGCTTTTGTTGGCTCTATTTGCCCTTTTTCAATTAAAGCGTTTTCAATCTCCATTTTACTTAATCTTGGAACGCGAATCATTTGACACCTACTTTGAATGGTAGGCAAAATATTTTCTTCTGAGCCGGCTACTAAAATAAAAATAGTATTGTCTGGTGGCTCTTCAATTAATTTCAAAAGCTTATTACCCTCTTTTCCTAAATATTCAGGCATCCACATGACCAATACCTTATAAGTACTTTCAAAACTTTTAAAGGATAATTTTTTTATAATTTCACTGCATTCGTCGGCACTAATATTTCCTTGTTTATTTTCAGCTTTAATAAACTGAAGCCAATCAAACACATTACCATAGGGATAGCCATTTATGAACTCCCTCCATTCCTCTATAAAATTGGCGCTAATATTTTTCTGACCAGGCTTCTCGGTAATTGCAGGAAATGAAAAATGCAAATCGGGATGCATTAATTGACTTGCTCTATGGTAAGAGGGTAGTGATACAATTTCGCTAGGACTTAATACAGCAGCGGGAGCAGCAGCAACTGCAGGGCCTCCAAATAAATCAGGCACAGCGTCCGAGGAACTAGGCATACTCACAATGTATTGTGCAAATGCAATAGCCAATGGCAAAGCACCCGACCCTTCTGGACCTACAAATAACATGGCATGGCTCAACCTTTTATGTTGTACCATGTCAACTAATTGCTGCTTTAATTTTTCCTGACCAATTACATCACTCAATAACATGCGGCGAAGATAAAGGATACTTGTGTAAGCACCTTATTTTAGATAGTTCAAAATAGCTTCGCTGTCGGGTTTAACATTACTTGGAAAATAAGCAATCATTTTGCCATTTTCGTCCAATAAGAATTTATTAAAATTCCAAGAAATAGTAGCATCTAACACACCATTTTTTGCTTTTTGAGTTAACCATTGGTATATGGGAGCAGTGTTGTCACCCTTTACGTCTACTTTGTCTGCTAGCGGAAAAGTTACTCCATAATTTTTCTTGCAAAATGCAACAATTTCGTCATTACTTCCTGGCTCTTGACCCCCAAATTGATTGCAAGGGAATCCAATAATAACTAATTTGTCCTTATAGGTTTCGTATACTTTTTCTAATGATTCGTATTGGGGTGTATAGCCACATTTACTTGCCGTATTCACTACTAAAATCTTCTTCCCTTTAAAACTAGCCATATTGATAGTTTTACCGTCAATACTAGTTACTTTAAAACTATGAATACTTTGCGCGTTTAAGACTAAAGCGGATACCATAAAAAATATGCTTAATAAAAATTTCATAAAATTGTTTTAGTTGATAAATATAACACCTTATTTGATAAAAAGTTGACTACAAGGTGTAAGCGGCAGTAGCTATATTTATAGAAGCAGGCCTGGCTTGCTCAAGGCAATTAAAAGCGGCTTCTAGTGTGGCCCCCGTAGTGATTACGTCGTCAATGAGTAAAACGTTTTCATTTTCAAGCAATTGTCCATTTTTAAGATAAAACTGAAAAGTATCCTGGCCAGCTCTTTCTAGTCGGTCCTTATGTGTTTGCGAATCTGAATTTTGTTTTTTAAGTAATAGGTTAGCGGCGATTTTTTTATCCCAAACTTGACAAATCCCCTCACATAAGATGAGTGCTTGATTGAATCCTCTTTTTCTTATTTTTTTCGAACTAATTGGAATTGGTATTAGCAAACTAATATTATCATAGTGGCTACTATTTTTAAGTGCATTCCCCATAATGCGTCCTAAAAATAAGCCTGCTTTTTTATTGTGTTTATATTTTAGTTCAAAGATTAGTTTTTGGACAATACTTTCTTTTGTAAAAAATAGTGCAGCACTCGCATGTTGAATGGCTATTCTTCCCCAGAATATTTTTTCAATAGGGTTATTTTCCATATCAAAAAAATCGGTAACAGGCAGTACATTAGCACAGGGTAAACAAAGTGGACTATTGTTTGCTAATTGATCCGTTCCACAATGCAAACAAATATGCGGATACCATAAATGCACAAATGCAGCCAGGTATTTTTTAATCATTAAAAGAAAAGTCGGTAAGCTTCATCTACTCTTTCCACTGAAATAATTTGGATACTATGTTTTTTTGTATCAATCCCTTTCAAATTAAATGCAGAAATATAAATTTTTTCAAAGCCTAATTTTTCTGCTTCTGCAATGCGCTGTTGAATTCTATTCACGGCTCTTATCTCCCCATTCAATCCTACTTCACCTGCAAAACAAATGCCTTGTGGTAATGGTATATCCTCGTAAGAAGAAAGTAAAGAAAGTATAATTGCTAAATCTAAGGAAGGGTCTTCTATTTTTAATCCTCCCGCTATATTTACAAACACGTCTTTCATTCCAAAAGCAAAACCACCTCGCTTTTCAAGTACTGCTAATAAAAGTTGTAGTCTTCTCAAATCAAATCCAGTCACTGTTCTTTGCGGAGTGCCATAAACACTTTGTGTAACTAATGCTTGCACTTCAATTAATAATGGACGCATACCTTCCATAGAAGCTGCTATAGTACTACCACTTAACGAATCATTTCTTTGTGCTATTAAAAATGCAGAAGGATTATTAACCACTTTCATTCCTTCTCCAGTCATTTCATAAATACCTAATTCACTAGTACCTCCGAATCTATTTTTTAAAGTGCGTAACATACGGTAGGCATAATGACGATCGCCTTCGAATTGTAATACCGTATCCACCATATGTTCTAAAATTTTTGGACCTGCAATAGAACCTTCTTTAGTAATATGTCCTATTAAAAATACAGGGGTCCCTGTTTCTTTTGCAAAGCGTTGAAATTCGGCAGCACATTGTTTTATTTGAGAAACAGAACCAGCACCAGCTTCAATTAAATTCGATTCAATAGTTTGAATAGAATCCACAATAACAACAGTAGGTTTTAATTTTTTTATCGCTTTGAAAATTGCATTAGTATGTGTTTCGGTTAGTAAATAAAAATTTTCATTCTTCAATTTCAAACGGTCTGCGCGCATTTTTATTTGCTGAATACTTTCCTCCCCACTTATGTATAAAACTTTTTGATCCAACATCATAAGACCTTGTTGTAAAAACAAAGTACTTTTTCCAATACCAGGTTCTCCTGCAACTAATACAATAGATCCTAAAACAATTCCGCCGCCTAATACTCTATTTAATTCTGGATCCGAACTATCTATTCTTTTTTCGGACTGACTATTCACTTCATTAATTGCAATAACCTGAGTACCTTTTTGTAAGTTGGCATATTCATCCCAATTGCTTTCTTTTTCCTTTCCGGAATCGATTAATTCTTCTGTAAAAGTGTTCCATTCGCTACAAGAAGGGCATTTACCTACCCATTTTGTAGATTCATATCCACAATTATTACAAAAAAATGCTGATTTTGACTTACTCAT
>CALPWK020000083.1 GCA_943327245.2 Comamonas sp. lk
AATCATACACCAAATAAAATTTGTTGTCAACCCACCCCATAATAACACTACATAAATAACATTATTACGATATAAGAATTCCCCTTGATTTGGATTCGCTGCCTTCCACGCATCATTGGCTACTGTTGCCATAACTTGTCCTGCTTCTAATCCAAAATTAAAACAAGCACTTAAGACTCCTGAAACAATTGCCACTGCCATACCCAAAGCAAACTTATATTCTGTTGAAACTTGTTTTGTATCGCTGGTTTTTAATTCCTGTTCTTTCATCACACCCGCCTTTCCACTAACTATAATTCCTACAATACAGATAAGCAATCCAGCAATTACAGTTAATCCCCACCCAGAACTCAACATTGCACTAAATGTATCCTTACCAGTTACTGGATTAAAATCATAATAAATAGCTGGAATAACTGCCCCAAATACCATACACAAACCCAATATCACACTACTTCCTAATGATACTCCTAAATAACGTACGCCTAGACCATAAGTTAATCCACCTATGCCCCATAGTACTCCAAAAACGTAAGTAATCATTAATGCAGAACTTGCCGTCCCTTTAATGATTTCTACAAAACCTGGTATAGTTAAGTAGGCGGCAACAGGAGGAACTATAAGCCAAGAGAATAAACCTCCCACTATCCAAAAACTTTCCCAATTCCATCCTTTAACCTTCTTATATGGCATATAGAAGCTGCCGGAAGCGAAGCCCCCAATAAAATGAAAAATAACTCCTAATACTGTATTCATAAATTAATCTTATTTGTAATTACTATTTAATCGCATTTAACACCACTGGCCCTAATAAACCAGAGCTTAGCAATGGAGAATTTGCTTGATAAAAAGGCATAGTAGTGTACGTTATTTTCTTTTCAATATTGGGTTGTTGATCACCAATTAAACGATTCACCCATAAATTAGTCACTTTCACTTCTATTTTATTATTGCCAGCTCTTAATGCATTTTTAAGATCCACTTTATATGGTGTTTTCCAAACCACACCTAATGATTGACCATTTACAATCACTTCAGCTAATTCTTTAGCATTACCTAAGTCAATATTAAAACTACTATTACTATTTAATACGTCCTGTGTCATATTAAAATACTGCGTGTAGGTTGCTGTTCCAGAGAAATATTTTACATCTGGAATTTCATTTTCCGAAAGTGATTTTAGCGCATCCATTTTAATACTTTCAGGAGCACCTCTTTCTTTTTGAAAACTAACATCCCATATGCCATTTAATTCAATCGCTTTTGATTCAGTAACTGCGGGTTTAGTATATGAATTTACTGTAGTTGATTTATCAAAAACCACAAACACAGCATCATTAGGTGATAAATCCAAATTCACTTTTGTTTGCTTACCATCAAAACTATAAGAAGCTTTTTCCATCTTCCCAGTTTCCGCATGCCATATTTCAACTTCTTTTCCTGACACTCTAAAACTAGCTTCAATGGTTTGTGCATTATCCTTTCTATTATTTACCCAATAAATTTCTTTGTCTTTTAATGAACGATGAACAAATAACAAATTTGCATTACTGTCATTGTATGCGAAATCTTTAGCGAGCCCTGCACTATTTAATACTTCTTTTAATGACTTGCCCACTATTACATTTTTTCTAGTACTAGACCAAATTTCTTGTACCAACTTATTAAATTCTACCGCATTGTCTTTCAACCCTGTAGTTCTAATTGGCTGAACACCAGCAATAATTCCACCAGCATCTGCAAATGTTTTCAATTTTTTTAAAACATCCATTGACATTTGTTTTGCATTGGTGTCTAAGAATAAAACCTTGTATTGCATACCGGACTTAGTTGTATACTTACCATTTGCAAAAATTAACTTATGCAACATTATATCCGAATTAACAAAATCATAATTATATCCTTCTGCCATTGCAGGCGCATGAGAACGATATAATGAAGTGATATTATTGTCTTCTCCATAATATACTGCAACGTCCGCTACAAACTGTCCTTGTTGTAATAAATAAGAAGATCTAGATAAATAATTGGTCCAAGCACTAGCATTGTCTGCCCAAGTTTCATGACGATTAAACCATTGACCAAATGGGCCTAATCCAAGACCTGGAATTTTATCATCTAATGGCTGATGCGTAGAGCAATGAATTACAAAACGGTTTAACCCATTTGCAAATTCTAAATCGGCAGTTGATTTTAAATTTCTAGGTGAATAAGACCATGCGGCTGCAGGAACACCCAAAGCTGTGAAAGATTCTGCCGCAACTATGTTTTGCCCATATATATGTGCAACAGATGCTGACTCACGAATATCTACTGTGTATTTGTGTTGATTATTCCCATTCATAAAAGGATTAGGAGTCCACATTGCAGCCATAGGAATTGCTGCAGTCCTTTTCACTTCCATACCATCTGCAATTATTCTTCGCTCGTCTTCATGTGATTCAGAATAACGTTTCATGCCATACTTAGCCAGTATGTCTGTTAAACCATCATAATGATATTCAACTGTTAAATCTCCAATTGTTTTTCTGAAATCAAATAAAAATGCTTCCGTTGCTGCTGCACTTTTAATTATATGTCCTGACAATGTAGGAAGCCATGGTAATAAACTATAGCCCCTTCTCTTTAAAAATTCTTGAGGTAAATTAGCTGTCCAGTTTTGAGCACCTGCTTCCCAACTATCGGTTACCATATATTGTAATCCACCTTTAGCACCCATTAAGCCGTCAGTAGCAGATTTATATAAATCCAAATAATGAGTAAAGTATCTGTTAATTGCCGCAGGGTCCATTTTGTCAACCTCTAAACCTGTTGCTTCAGGTGATGCAGGATGATTATCAATTCCCATTAAAGAATATCCAAAACGCATAATTTTCCAATCTCCTGCTGGTACAGTCCAATCTAATTTACCATTTGGATCCATCTTATAGGTTAAATCAATAATATCATTTGCATTAACAACATCTGTAGCATTTAATGTTCTTTTAGCCTCTAAATCCATGACAGGCATAAACGCTGCTTTTTCTTCAAACATGTGTAAACGGTCTGCAGTAAATAAATTTATTTCTTGAATCAATATTCCAAGAGGGGGTGTTGTTGGAGCAGGCATTCCAAATAAGGCCATCATCCCTACATTAGCAAGCAGAGGATTTTTTACACGCACTCTAAAATATTTAGCAGTTGTAGTAGGAACTGAAATTGTATTTTGTAAAAGTGACCCAACTGCAATATTTGTCACCAAGTTGAAATTTATACCATCATTACTTGACTCTAAAATTCTTGAATTAGAATCATCAGCACCATTGCCAAATACACCAGGATTTCCACCGCCAACCATCGTAATGGCTTTAATGGTAGTAGGTTTAACAAAAGTAAATTGTATCCATGCAAATCCTTTTGAATCATCTCTTGGTAATAAAATTCCTTTATTTAAATCACCATCCGTTAACTGCGATAATGAAAAATCTCCACCACTTGAAGTAACAATTGCTCCTAAGTCGGATAAACTCTTGTCTTCAAGAGGTAATTTAAAAGCAATTACTGCAACGTCTTTATAAAAATGTGGCAAATGTACTTCATCAACGGCAGTACCCATACCTGATTGCTTTGAAATATTTTGAAAAGGCCCTGTTACATCCGAAGGCTTTGCTAAAACTATATTATGCTGACCAGATTTAACTCTTAATTCAGACCATACTGGCTTTTTCATGCCATCCTCAGGCTTTACCCAAGGGCCTCCAGTTTCTGACCAACCAGGAGAGCCTGCAATAGCCATTTCTAATTTTAAAGAATCTGCTAATTTGGTAGTCAACTTAAACGCATCTTTCCATTCAGGTGTCATATATGTTAATCGCTTCTCCACAATTTGAGGAGTCATTAAAGCTGCATCAAAATTTTGAAAACCTCCAATGCCAGAATTATGCATCCACAACAAATCCTTTCTAATTCCTTCTTTTGTAATGTTACCATTCATCCAATGCCACCATACTCTTGGTTTTGCAGCAGCTGGGGGATTGATGAACCCAGCTTTAATTGGGTCGGAGGTTTTTTGAGCATTTGTGTTTATTGTAATTAATGCAAAAGACATTAGTCCTAATAAGGCAGATTTTTTCATACTGGAAAGCTTTTAGTAAATCGTTTTTTATAATTTAGCGACTTCAAATTAACTATTTAAGCTCAAGTAACCATCATGGACTGTCATGCTTTAATATGTAAAAAATACATAACTTCAAACCATGATTCAAATTGATGAACAGTCCATTACCCCAAAATATTTGCAAATAACCAATGCAATTATAGACGCCATAAGTAAGGGAGAAATGCAAAAGGAACAACTCCTACCTTCTATTAATGAATTAAGTACCGACTTGGAAATTGCAAGAGACACTGTTGAAAAAGCGTATAGAAATTTAAAGCAAATGGGCGTAATTGGCTCCGTTCCTGGAAAAGGATTTTATATCGCAAAAGCGGACATTAAAGAACGTCATAAAGTATTACTGATTTTCAATAAACTAAGTGCTCATAAAAAAATAATTTACGATGAACTTGCCAAAACATTAGGACAAGACGCCGCAATTGATTTTTATATTTATAATAATGATTTTAGTCTTTTCAAAAAGATTATTGAGAACAAGAAAGAGGCCTATTCGCATTATATTATAATCCCTCACTTTTTAGACAATGTAGAAAAAGTGGCCGCATTAATAAATGAAAATGTAAATGGTCATTTAATTTTATTAGACAAGATATTACAAGGGGTAAGTATCCCCTATGGTGCCGTATTTGAGAATTTCGAAATGGACATAATCAATGCACTTAAAAATGCATTACCTCAACTTACAAAGTATAATACACTAAAAATTATATTCCCTTCCTATACCTATTTCCCTGAAGATATATTAAAGGGATTTAAACTTTTTTGCAACGAATATGCATTCAATTATAAGGTGGTAGCTAAAATTCAAGACGAACCTATTAGCAAAGGCGAAGTGTATATTAATTTAATGGAAGACGATTTAATTCATTTATTAAGCAAAATTCAAGCATCTCAACTAAATGTAGGGACAGACATTGGAATAATCTCTTATAACGAAACACCTTGGAAACAATTTATACTAAATGGCATAACGACTATATCAACTGATTTCACAAAAATGGGACAGATGACAGCCAATATGGCTTTAATGAATAGTTTAGCTAAGGAAGAAGTTCCTTTTACGCTTACACTTAGACCTTCTTTATAATTTTTAATTTGTTTATAATAATAAGAAAACAATTATGGTATTGTAGTGAAACTTATTTGACTTCCATAATCGGTTCCATTACTATTAGTAGCGTATGCTCGTACATAATATACCGTGCTAGGAGATAACCCCGTTATGGAACTAGTAAATGTTCCAGTTCCTGCACTATTAATTGTCTTTGTCGCAAGATCTACGGTTGGATTCGGAGTAGTGCTCCAAATTACACCTCTTGCAATTACTGCATCGTTTAAAGCAGCTGTAATATTACCTCCACTAGTGGCAGTGGCATTTGTAATTAATGTAATTGCTGAAGTAGTTAATGTAGATGTTGGTATTACATCAACCGGTTCCGTTCTAATAGTGTCTGAAGCTAATAATTCAAATGAACCAGACTGAATAGATGACCAATAATGATAAGGGCTTGTATAGGCTACAGAACTATCCACATAGAACCTTAGTCTATTCAATTGGAAATTAGTAAGTGCGGTATTATTGGAGAAATAGATACGTCCATTATAATCACTACCTAGGGAAGCAGATACTACTTGGCCATATTGGGTAATACCACCTGATTTAGTAATACCAATATTACCAGAAGTTCTGATATAAATATTTGTTTGAGTAGGATTGTTTGGAATTAGCTTTCCGTTTTTTGACAAAGCTGGAGCAGTCAAACCAGACCATCCATAAATAATAATATTTTTCTCTGCCACAAAAGAAGCTTTTCCAGTAAAAGTAAGTCCATGCACTGTCGCATACTTTAGGTTTATACTAGAATTATCTAATACACTTAAAATGCCAAGTGTATCTATAAATCCACCAGAAATTAAAGCGCCTCCATTAAATATAAATTGATTCGTCGCGGTAGATGGCATTACATAATTAGCGCCTAGTAATAAACCCCCACTCGATAATTTTGTGGAACCTGTATACGTATTAATAGCGCTTATTTTTAAAGTGTCAATTCCTTCTTTAAATAAAGATCCTAATCCCGAAATGACACCTGTTGATCTTGTACCAACATTCGTAAATAAGGTTAAAGCGTATCCTGTTGAGCTTCCCGTATTTATATTTGAACTAATTTTTAATGAATCTGTTGTGCTAGAAAAAACACCTGCATTAATTCTTGCATTTCCAGTAAGGGTCATCAAGCCCGACAAAGTATTAACTCCATATAAAGTTTTAATAGCACCTTGATAAACAGCTCCTGTTAGTATTCCATCCCCTGCTAATGTAAATGGTTCTGCTAATGTAAACCCACTAATGTCAATTAATAAAGTACCTCCATTAATGGCAGTTTGGCCAGCAGTGGTACCAAGCGCAGTAATATTATTAATTCTAACAACCCCGCCATTGATTATAGAATTTCCAGTATTAGTATTGGAACTTGCATTATACATCAATAAAGTGTCTGCACTATTTTTTGTAAATCCACCTAGTCCAGAAATAGCACTTGTAACTCTCATTCCTTTAACAGCATCAAATATTAAATTGTAACCAGTTACTGAACCTGTATTAATTAAACCAGTTACTAATAGTGAGTCAGTTGTAGTAGTACCAGACGAAACTATTGATGCATTACCTGCCAATGTAATTGCACCATTTAAAGTATTTAATCCACTTGGATTATAAATTGCTCCTTGATTAGTATAACCTAAAGTACTTAAAGTAAAAGGCTCCGCCAAGGTTAAATTGTTAGCATCTAAATACAAAGTACCCGTTCCGTTTATAATTGTATTACTTGCTGTTGCATTAGTTCCTAGTGCATTTGCATTGTTCACTTTAACAACCCCCGACGTTATACTAGTTTGACCAGCATAATCGTTTGTGGATGCGCTTAAACTTAAAACACCATTCCCGTCTTTTATTAAACCATTACTAAGTGCTCCCGATATTTTACCAGTTATAAAAGTATTGGTAGCACCTCCTATTGTTAGACCTGTATTTAAAACAACTGCACTTGCTGATTTATTAAATGTCAATGTACCTGCATCTGTATTGAATCTGGCAGCATTGGCTGCAACAGTAATCGTATTGCTTAAAATATTGTCACCACTAATATTCCTTATTGCACCGTCATTTGAAATACCAGTACCAGATACAGTCATTACTTCATCTGGAATAGTGATGCCATCTTGTAATTGTAGGGCAGCTAAATTTGTAATAGTGGTAGAACCTACAATTGAACCAAGTGCATTGTTATGTCTTATATTTAATACCCCGTTTGCTACTACTATATTACCATCGAAACTACTATTGTCTGCAGTAAGTCTTAATGTGTTTGTACTAGTTCCATCTTTTGTTAATATACCCGTTCCAACAATACTACCGTTTATAGCAATAGTGCCATTTGTTAATCCTCCTATATTTAAATTATAATTACTTGCAGCTATCACATTGCCCGTATTGATAAATGACAACATGCCTGCATCTGCATTGATTCTAGCATTTGCTCCTATGTTGATAATACCTGAGTAGGTATTTATGTCAGAGATATTTCTAATAACCCCGTCATTTGAAACTCCAGTACCACTTAAATTAATTACTTGTTCTGCAACATCAATGCCACCTTGCATTTGAAGTGCTGCTCCAGTATTAATAGTGGTCGCTATAGACACAGTACCAAGCGCGTTTGAATTTCTAATATTTAGTACGCCTGCATTGGCAGTAATACTGCCAGTATATGGTGTATTGTCTCCACTTAAAATTAACATACCAGCACCGTCTTTTGTTAATGCTCCTCCATTCTTTAAAATACCTGAAACAAAATTTACGCCAGCGCCTCCAAATAGGATTCCATAATTATTAGTTGAAGTTTCAATGGCAGTAGTTCCATTGGTCAATTTCAACGTATCTGCATTTGAGTTAATCCTGATAGCATCTGAAGCTAATGTGATCGTATTTGTCAAAGAATTTATACCAACTATATTTCTAATTACACCTGTATTATTTATACCAGTTCCATTAATGGTAATTGGTTCAGGTATAATTAAATTATAAGCGGCTGCACCATCAATTCTAATTGCCGCGCCAGTGTTAACCGTGGTTGAACTTGATCCTGTTATTCCACCTAAAGCTGCAGAATTTTTTACACTAAGCACTCCATTATTAATGTTTGTCAAACCTGAATAGGTATTTGTACCACTAAGTACTAAAGTGTCTAATCCTATTTTTGTAAGAGTACCATTAATACCCGAAATGACTCCTGAAACATTTATTGCTCTTAATGTTTGTAATGTTAAACCAAACCCAGCTGTATTGATTCCTCCATTACTTACTACTAAAGAGTCAGTTGAAGCAGCTCCAGTTGAAGTAAATAAAGCATCTGAAGCCAAGGTCAAAGCACCGCTCAAT
>CALPWK020000084.1 GCA_943327245.2 Comamonas sp. lk
AAGCCAGGAAAATGCGGACAATGCGGTACATGAGATGTTCCTTTTATTAGAAGACATTCAGGAAATGTTCAAAAAAATGAATCCACTCACTATGACTGAGATTCAGAAATTCTTCCCTGAAGCTTTTAAAAGAATTCAAACGCATAAGGATGAGTTTATGCATAGCATTATTAAAACAAATCTAATAAAAGGGGTTAAACAAGGTGTTTACAGAAAAGATATTGATCCTGAAATTTTATCCATCTACCGATTAGAAACCGGATTCGTTGCTTTTAATACACAATTATATCCTTTGAGCAAGTTTGACGTAGGTAGTGTCAACTTACAAATAATGGAACATTATATATATGGTGTGATGTCGGTGGAAGGGCTGAGACTTATGGAACAATACAAGCAGGCTAAAAATGAAGCGGCTAATCAAGATAATAACACAAAAACAATTTTAGAAATAAATAATTAAAGCAAGCAATAAAATATATATGAAAATGAAAAAAATAGTAATTCTGATTTGCAGTTTTGTAAGTTTAGTAAACTTACACGCACAAGTTGCAAACAAACCAATACACGCATTCAAATTAGATGAGTGTATTGTATATGCACAAAAAAATAATGTGCAAGTTAAGAATGCATTATTAACTATTGAATCTCAAAAACAAACTAATAGAGAAATTGCAGCAGCTGCATTTCCTTCCATTAGCACTAGCTTAGGTGGTACAGACTATATTAAAATTCCAACCTCTTTATTACCTGGTCAAATATTTGGTCAAGCAGCTGGAACCTTTATTCCTGTTCAGTTTGGTACCAAGTATAATGCCAACTATGGCGCTAATATTCAGCAATTATTATTTGACGGTCAAGTATTTATTGCTTTGCAAGCAAGGTCGACTTCCATGCAATTACAAGTAAATAATGCAGCACTAACAGAAGAAGGTATTAAGGCTAATATTTATAAAATATATTACCAATTGTCTGCTAGTAAAACGCAGTTAAATATTTTAGATGCCAATATTGAAAGACTTAACAAACTAGCACATGATGCAGAAATTATGTATCAAAATGGATTTGCTGAAAAATTAGATGTAGATAAAGTAAGTGTTCAATTAAATAATTTACAAACAGAAAAATTAAAAGCGAATAACAGTGTTGCTATTGGATATATGGGTTTGAAAATGTTAATGGGTATGCCAGTAAAAGACAGTTTAGTTTTAACAGATGTTATTAATGAACAAAATTTAACTGGTGACGTTTTAGTGGAAAATGATTTTCAATATAATATTAGAAAAGATTTTCAATACCTAAACACTGTTAAAAAAATGAATGAGTTTAATGTAAAGCGTTACCAATTGAGTTACTTGCCAACAGTGAGTATATCAGGTGCTTATTCCAAAAATGCGCAACGTTCTAAATTTGACTTTTTTGAATCTGGTGACTGGTTTGCTACTTCTTTAGTGAGTTTGAATATTAATCTGCCAATATTTAATGGCTTTGCTACAGATGCTAAAGTTAAAAGAACCAAGATTGAATTAAAGCAAGTAGAAAACCAAATAGAAGCTTTAAAAAATAATATCGATAACGAGATCACACAAGCTAAACTGAATTATATGTCTTCTGTTGCTACCGTGCAATTCCAAAAGAAGAACATGTCATTAGCGGAAACAGTGTATGCTCAAACTAAAAAGAAATTCGAAACAGGTACCGGTTCTAATACAGAAATTTCTGCCGCACAAGCTGACTTAGTTAGTGCACAAAATAATTACATGAACGCTTTATACAGTGCCTTAATTGCTAAGGTGGACTTATTAAAAGCTACCGGCAAACTTTAATCATACTCTAAACTTAATAAAATATATACAATGAAAAATATCGCAACTTTATTTATCTCCTTCCTAGTATTACTGACAGTAGCCTGTGGTGGTGGAGACAATAGTATTGAATCAAAAAAATTAGCTATTGCTAACTTAAAAAAGCAAGCATTAGACCTTAACGTGAAAATTGCTACGCTTGAAAAAGAATTAGAAAAATCAGGTGGTGCAGAAACAGCGAAAGCAATTTTAGTAGCCATTGCGCCAATTGTAGCTCAAGACTTTACTCATTTTATTGAATTACAAGGTAAGGTAGAATCTGAAAGCGTTTCTTTTGTTACACCACGTGCAGGCGGCGGACAGGTAAAAGCCATTTTTGTTAAAAGAGGAGATATGGTTAAGAAAGGTCAATTATTACTACAATTAGACAATAGCTTAATTAAGCAAAGTGCTGCTGCTGCAACTCAAAATATTGAAACCGTTAAAGCTCAAGCAGCATTAGCAAAGTCAATCTATGAGAAACAAAAGAATTTATGGGAACAAAATATTGGTAGCGAAATTCAATTACTAACTGCTAAAACAAATGCAGACGCTATGGCGAGTCAATTGAAAGCTGCTCAAGAACAACTAGGAATGGTAAGAGATCAACTAGCTTATACTAGTGTTTATAGTGATGTTGCCGGTGTTGCAGAGGAAGTAAATATTAAAGTAGGTGAATTATTTGGTGGTGCTGGTCAATTAAAAATTGTAAACACAGAGCATTTAAAATTAACTACTCAAATTCCTGAAAACTATGCTGGTAAAGTTAAAGTAGGTACTGAAACAAGTTTGATTTTTCCTGACCTTCAAAAAACAGTAGCAACTAAATTAGCAGTGGTAGGCAATGTGATTGACCCATTAAGTAGAAGCTTTTATGCAGAAGCTAAATTACCTATTGACAAAAATTTTAGACCTAACCAATTAGTTCAAGTTAAAATTAAAGACTATGCTAAAGCAAACGCTATTAGTATTCCTATTAATCTTTTACAAAATGACGAAAATGGAAAATTCATTTACGTTGCAGTGGAAGAAAAAGGAAAATTAATAGCTCGTAAAAAAGTGGTGACCGTAGGTGAATTTTATGGCAATAATATTGAAATATTAGCTGGCTTAGCTGCAGGTGAGCAAATGATTACCGAAGGCTTTCAGACTATCTATGACGGTCAAACTATTACAACTGCTGTAAAATAATTTCAGCTAACTAAATCTAAAAAAGCAAATCGATCCATATGTCGACAATTAATAAAATAAAAGAGAAGTTCAAGGAGTTTAAACCAACTTCTTGGAGTATCACCAATAAAACATCTATCTATTTGATTATGTTGTTTTTGAGCTTAGGTGGTATCTATCAGTTCCTGACACTTCCAAAAGAACAGTTTCCTGAAGTTATTATTCCTACTATGTATGTGCAAACTATATATGTAGGTAATTCTCCTAAGGATATTGAGAACCTAGTTACACGTCCTATTGAGAAGCAAATTAAAAGTATCAGTGGTGTAAAAATTAATAAGTTTACTTCTACCTCTCAACAAGACTTTTCTGCTATCACGGTTGAATTTAGCACCGACGTTAAACCTGACATCGCTTTACAAAAAGTGAAAGACGCGGTGGACAAAGCGAAAGGTGAACTACCAAATGACTTAACACAAGAGCCAAGAGTTATTGAAGTTAACATTAGTGATATGCCAATTATGTATGTTAACATTAGTGGTAACTACAGTGGTGTACAATTAAAAAAATACGCAGACGACTTAAAAGATAAATTAGAAGGGGTTGCTCAAATTAATAGAGTTGACTTAGTGGGCGCTCCCGAAAGAGAGTTTCAAATTAATGTTGACAACTATCGTATGCAAAGCTCTGGTATTACATTTGACGATATCAGTGCAGCTATTCAAAGAGAGAATTTAGATTTGTCTGGTGGCCAATTAGAAATTGGAACCATGAAGCGTAATCTTCAGTTAAAAGGACAATTAAAAAATGCAAGTGATATTGCTAATATTATTGTGCGTAATACAAGTGGTGCTCCTATCTATTTGAAAGACGTTGCCACTATTAAGGATACGGTGAAAGACAATGAAAGTTATGCTCGTTTAGACGGCAAGAATGTATTGACGTTAAATATTATAAAAAGAAATGGCGAGAATTTAATTGCGACTTCTGATGCTGTTAAAAAAATTGTAGAGGAAGCAAAAGCAACTATTTTACCTAAAGACTTAAAGGCCGTTATTACGGGAGACCAAAGTATTAGAACTAGAAGTTCATTTACTGAATTGGTTAACTCTATAGTAATTGGATTCGTTTTGGTATTAATTGTATTAATGTTTTTTATGGGCATTACCAATGCCTTCTTTGTGGCGCTTTCTGTTCCATTAAGTATGTTCGTAGCTTTTGTATTATTGCCAGCAGGTGACTTAGTAGTAGGTTCTCATATCACCCTAAACTTTATGGTACTATTTGCCCTATTGTTTGGATTAGGTATTATTGTGGATGACGCTATTGTGGTCATTGAAAACACTCACAGAATATTTATTCAAGGTAAAGGAAAATTAACGGCAACCACTTCCGCAAAAATGGCTGCTGGTGAAGTATTCATTCCTGTATTTGCAGGTACCATTACCACTTTAGCACCTTTCTTTCCATTATTATTTTGGCCTGGAATTATTGGTAAGTTCATGGTGTACTTACCTGCTATGTTAATTTTTACATTAGCTGCTTCTTTAGTCGTTGCCTTTATAATGAATCCAGTATTTGCAGTTGACTTTATGAATCACGAGGAAGCAAAATCCGAGGAACCTAAGTCAGCTATATTTAAAAAGAAAACATTTTGGCTTCCAATTGCTTTTGGTATTTTATTAGATATTATGGGCGCTACCTTCCTAGGTAACTTATTAATCTTCTTTATGATTTTAGTAGTAGCTAATAAATATTTTATTACTAGCGCTATTGAAACTTTCCAAGAAAAGATCTTACCAGCTATGATGAATACCTACGAGCGTATTTTAAGAAGATCGCTTAGTGGTTGGAGACCTGTTAAATTATTAATTGGTACAGTTGTTTTATTATTTGTATCCTTTATCGTATTTGCTTTGAGCATTAAAACTGGCAGAGTAGGTATTGAGTTTTTCCCGAAAGGAGATCCCAACCTAGTGTATGTTTATTTAAAACTTCCGGTTGGTACGCAGGTTGGTTATACTGACTCTGTTACTAAAGTACTTGAACAAAAAGTAGCTAAAATATTAGAGATTGATAATGGTAAAACAAATCCATTAGTGGAAAGTATTATTTCAAATGTGGCCGTTGGTGCGAGTGACCCGCAGTCTGGTGACAGAAGTACCCGTTCTGAATTAGGTCGTTTACAAATTAACTTCGTTGAATTTGAAAAACGTCATGGTAAGTCTACCGCTCCCTATTTAGAAGCAATACGTGCCCAAATGAAAGGTATTCCTGGTTCTGAGATTACCGTTACACAAGAGTCAAGTGGCCCTCCAACAGAACCTCCAGTAAATATTGAGATCCAAGGAGAAGACTTTGATAAATTAATTAAAACCTCTGTTGGTTTGAAAAACTATTTGGACGCTGCACAAATTCCAGGTATCGAAGCTTTAAAGATGGATGTGGATTTAAATAATCCTGAATTGACTTTAACCATTGACAGAGAACGTGCTTTAATAGAAGGTGTGTCAAGTGCTCAAGTTGGTATGCAAATTCGTACTGCCTTATTTGGTAAAGAAGTTTCTAAAATTAAAGACGGTAAGGAAGAATATAAAATTCAATTAAGAAACGAAGCAACACAAAGAAAGAATTTAGTAGACTTACTGAATATGCGTTTATCGTTTAGAGATATGGCAGCAGGCGGTATGGTTAAAAACATTCCAATTAGTTCTTTAGTAAAAGTAGAACCAACTAGTACTTTAGGTAGTATTAAAAGAAAGAACCAAAAGCGTTTAATTCAATTAAGATCTAATGTATTAACCGATCAGGGTTTTAATCCAACTGCAGTAAACCAGGTTATAGCACAATATATTAATAACTATAATGGTATTTCTGAAGGGGTAACCGTATCTCAAACAGGAGAGAACGAACAACAATTAGAGACGGTTGCCTTTTTAGGTAAAGCGTTAGTGATTGCTTTAATGTTGATCTTGTTTACGTTGGTTTTACAATTTAATTCTATCTCTAAGTCAATCATTATTTTAACAGAAATTCTATTTAGTATCATTGGCGTATTCTTAGGATTCTCCATATTTGGTATGAAAGTTTCGGGTGTAATGACCGGACTAGGTATTGTAGGATTAGCTGGTATCGTTGTTAAAAACGGTATCCTAGTTATTGAATTTGCTGACGAATTAAGAGCAAGAGGTTATAAAACAAGAGAAGCAGTGGTACAAGCAGGTAAGACTAGAATTATTCCAGTCATGCTAACTGCACTAGCGGCAATACTTGGTTTTATCCCAATTGCTGTTGGTTTTAACATCAATTTTGTGACTTTGTTTAGCGAGTTGAATCCACATATCTTCTTTGGTGGTGATAACGTTGCTTTCTGGAAACCATTAAGTTGGACTATTATTTATGGATTAACCTTTGCCTTTTTCATGACTTTGTTTATTGTACCAGGTATGTATTTAATGGCAGAACGTTTACGTCGTCCAATGCGTCGCCAATTTGGTGGCAAATGGATTAGCATATTAGGTATTCCTCCATTAACTTTTATCTTTATTCCTTTGATGCTTGCTAGCACTTGGATTCAAAAAAGAAAAGTGGCAAAGAGGATAGCCAAGAACAATGCCAATGGTGACGAAGTCATTAACGGTTCTTGGTTCTAAGAATTTAAAATAATATTCTTAATCGAATAGTATATAATAAAAAATCCCTCCTATCATAAATAGGAGGGATTTTTTATTACTATGAATTAGTTAATTATATATGCGCCGTCTTCAATACTTACAATATAATTTACAAGATCTTTACCGGTTTGCTGCTTGTATGCTTCGCTTGTATTTGCTATTACCCTATTCACTTCTGTGGCTTTTACAATATTAATAGTACAACCACCAAAACCGCCTCCCATCATTCTAGCGCCAATTACCCCTTCCTTGTTTTTTACTATATCCACTAATACGTCTAGTTCTGGGCAACTCACTTCATATAGTTTAGACAATCCCTCATGTGTTGCAAACATTTTTTCTCCAAAAGCTACTAGTTCATTTGCAACTAGATTTTGTGTTGCCGCCAAAGTTCTTTCTATTTCCTGAATTACATATTTACATCTATTATAAATAATGGGATACAAGTCCGCACTTACACACTCATTGAGCATCTCTAAATTAGCCGCTCTTAATGAAACTACATTAGCATATTTAGTTTGTATCATAGCTACCCCGGCTTCGCACTCTAGTCTTCTTGTATTGTACTCACTGCTAGCTAGTGCATGTTTAATTTGGGTGTCAAATAATACAATGGTATAGTCTTTTAATAACAATGGAAAGTATTGATACTCCATTGTTTTGCAATCTAATAAAACTACATGGTCCTTTTTCCCAAATAGGCTCGCAAACTGATCCATAATACCACATTTCACTCCCGCGTATTCCTGTTCTGCTTTTTGTGCCATTAAAGCCAATTCCATTTTATCTATACCAAAAGCAAACAATTCGTTTAAAGCATATGCTACGGCACATTCAATGGCGGCAGAGCTTGATAGTCCTGCACCAATAGGAATATCACTTTTTAATGTAATGGAAAAGCCTATTGGGAAATTATGTTTTTTCTGAAACTGTGCAATCACACCAATTATATAGTTAGCCCAATGTATTTCCGATGGCTTGATCTCCTCTAATAATATGGAAATGGATTCGTTTAAATCCAATGCTATTAATGTTACTATACGATCTACTCTTTTTTCTATTGTAACCGTGGCTGCTTTTTGAATGGCAGCGGGCAATACAAATCCATTATTATAATCAGTATGCTCACCTATTAAATTAATTCTGCCCGGAGCTTTTACTGTTATGGATTGCATGAAACTAAATTAATGCGAGTAGATTTTAGAAACTCAACTAGTTTGAATTAGAAATTCAATTGGTTCGAAAGACGCTTCAATTCAATCTCTGCAATTTTTGCAGTGTATCTTAAACTTACTAATCTAAAACCTGCATTCTCAAAACTTTGTTGCGCTTGTTTTACGTCTACCATAGTAGCTTGTCCTAATTGATACTTTTGCATTACTAAGTCCAATAAGGATTGAGACATATTATAGTTCTCGGTTTCCACTGGAATTTGTTGAATGCTGTTTTGATATGCTTCGTTTGTTTTGTAGGCATTGTTCTTGGTGTCCTGCATTGCATTATTATATTGCAAAGCTGCGCTGCTTGAATTTGTTCTGGCATTCTTCAAATTCTTTTTTGCTAATCCCCCAGCGTAGATTGGAATAGCTAAGTTTACTCCTAAGAATGGACCATAGGTTTCATTTAACAATGCAAACCCTGCTGCAGAGGTAGTACTGTTTATATTGTATCCTGTACTCGCTCTTAATGTTGGATACAATAAAGC
>CALPWK020000085.1 GCA_943327245.2 Comamonas sp. lk
GCTAAAGTAAAATACGATTTAGACTTAATTGAAAGTAAAGTTCGACAATACAAGGGAGACAGAGAAGCTGTTGATATAAGTAAGCAAGGACAGTTATATTTAGAAAACGTTAGTGCTAATGACAAAAAATTAAGTGAATTAGACATGCAATTGTCAGTTGTAAACGAATTAGAGAAGCATGTTATTTCCCAGGATGAAAATATAGGTATTCTGCCCGCTTCACTAGGAGTAGTAGACCCAACATTATCTCAATTAGTAAATGTTTTAAATACTTCTGAATTAGAAAAAGAAAAGTTAAAGAAAACAGTTGCTGAAAATAATCCAATTTTAGTATCATTAAATGATCAAATTACTAATACTAAACAAAAAATTAATGAAAACATTAGTAGTTATCGAAAAAGTTTGGAAGCAACTAAAGAAAATATATATGACAATAGCAGGACATATGCTAAAATGTTACAAGACATCCCTTTAAAAGAACAGGTATTACTTGAAATAAGCAGAGACAATAAAATTAAAAGTGATATTTATGCTTTTCTATTGCAAAAAAGAGAAGAAAGTGAATTAGCATACATTTCAAATTTGTCTGAAAACCAAATTCTTAACTATGCTTATGCTTCTAATGATCCTGTTAGTCCTAATAAATTAATAATTTTAGGTTCTATTTTATTGAGTATAGTGGTTGTCCCATTTGGTGTATTAAGCGTTAGAGAAAGATTAAATAAGGCTATTTTATATAGAGATGATATTGAACAATTAACTTCCTTACCTATCATTGGTGAGGTTGCTCAAAATAGATTTAAAGATCAAAGTTTAGTGGAGATGGGAGAGAATAACTCAGTTTTAGATGAATTTCGAAGGCTTAGGTACTCTTTGCTTTCTAGAGGAATTGGAACTAAATACAGGAAACTACTAATTTCGTCGAGTATTAGTGGAGAAGGTAAAAGCTATATAGCTATGAATTTAGCATTGAGTTATGCAAAAGCAGGTAAGAAAGTGGTATTAGTAGATTTTGATTTACATCACTCTTCCCTAAAAGAAATATTTGGAGTAGAAGACACAGTTGGTGTTAGTGATTACCTTAATAAAGATGCCATTTTGGATGAAATTATACAACCCGTATTAGAAAGTGAAAATTTGTTTTTCATAGCTGCTGGTTCTGCTTATTTAGACCCATCCAGACTACTAGAGAATAATAATCTTGGGTCACTTATTGCTGCTTTAGAAGAGGAATATGATTTAATTATAATGGATTCTCCTCCTGTTATACAAGTCGCAGATGCTTATGCATTGTCTTCCTATACAGACATTACACTTTTTGTAGTAAAGCATGGGTATTCGC
Source organism: Comamonas sp. lk (assembly GCA_943327245.2). GTDB lineage: Bacteria > Bacteroidota > Bacteroidia > Chitinophagales > Chitinophagaceae > Sediminibacterium. Next base: position 1,343 of record CALPWK020000085.1, read on the forward strand.
CTAAAAAGCATATTAAAGTATTAGAATTAAACATTGATTCAATGTTACTTAAAGACCCAGCTATCATTTTCAATGGAGTAAAATCTAGAGGGTTCTCTAGTAATGATTATGGGTATGGTTATAACCTTCCTTATGGTAACTATAAAAGAGTGGATCAAAAAAGAATTGGATATAAAAGTATGGGTGTGTAAGAAGCTACTATCTCTGGCTTAATTGGATTGGATTTAAGAGAAATAATTTACATAATTTTTTGACCTTTTTTTTTAATTATATGATTGTAGTTGAAGTTGGCGAAGCCATGAGATTTACAATATAAAATCATTTTATGAATCCTAATTGGTATGTTCTTTATACAAGATCAAGATGTGAAAAAAAGGTTGCAAGTTTATTATCAAAACGTGCCATTGAAAATTATTGTCCTTTAAACCGAGTCAATAAAAAGTGGGCAGATAGGCATAAATTGGTTTACGAGCCTTTGTTTTCATCTTATGTTTTTGTTAAAGCCAATCCAACAGAAATTTATAGAATTAAACAAGTAACAACAGATATTGTAAATTTTGTCTATTGGTTAGGCAAGCCGGCAATTATTATGGAAATCGAAATTGAAAACATTAAAAAATTTCTAAATGGATATTCGAATGTTATAATTGAAAGGAAAGACATTCGACTTAATGATAAAGTTAAAATTATAAGTGGGCCATTAATGAACAGGGAGGGTGATATAACTGCTATTGAAAACAATAAGGTAAAGTTATTTTTACCTTCTCTAGGGTATTTAATGACAGCGGAAATTGATATAAATAATATTGAAATTATTAAGCAACCTATTTATCATGAGTCTAAATTAGTATCATGAAAATTAATTTCAGGAATTCGGTTTCTTATTTAATTGCTATACTTTATATTAAACTTGGAGTTGTTAAAAGAAGACAGAAGAAAAATTTCAATGAGCATATTATTCTTTCTATCTATTTTCATAAACCGTCTAAGAAAATTTTTGAGTCATGTTTATTTTGGCTTAAAAGACAAAATTATTCATTTATTTCTGTAAATGATCTCATTGAAATTTCAAATGGTCAACAGGCTTTTCCTAAAGCTGCTGTATTAATTACTATTGACGATGGTTGGGAAACTAATAAAAATAATATTGTTGAAGTAGCCAATGCGCTTAAAGTTCCGGTTACCTTGTTTATAACTACTAATCCCATGGAGACAGGGGAAGCTTTTTGGTGGTCATATGTAAAAGAAGCAAATCGGTTAGGTATATTTAGTAATTCCATAGAATATTTAAAAACTATACCAAATAGGGAAAGATTAAAATATATCAATGAAATTAAATTAAAAGTGAATTTAGGGAGAGAAGCTTTAACAAAAAATGAACTTATCGATATTACTAATTCAAAATATATATCAATTGGCAGCCATACTGTAAACCATCCTATTTTGCCTATGTGTAATGACGATGAATCATTATTTGAAATCAAAGATTCAAAAAATATTTTAGAGAACATATTACATGCTAAAGTTGAAAGTTTCGCCTATCCAAATGGGGACTTTTCATTACGTGAAATTAATTTTCTAAAAAAGTGTGGTTATAAAATAGCTTTTGGGACAGCCCCTAAATATTTAACAATTACTAATATTTATGACTCTTTCACATTGCCAAGATTTGAAATTCTTGAAAAATGTTCATTAGCAGAAAATATATGTAGAATGACTGGTGTTTGGTATGATATCAAATTGTTTAAACATAATAAATAGTAACAGTGAATAAATTATATTTAATATTGACTTTATTGACAATTACTGTATTTTTTGTCTTAATGTTATTTACTCAAAATGACAAGAATAGAACTTATATTAAATTTGTTTTAATTGGGTATCCACTTATGGCAATTACTATTTCATATAATAATTTTGCCTTTGCTATTTTTGATATTATAACATTTATTTTTTTACTTTTTTTATACAAAAGAAAGTATTATACAATTAAGACGGGAAGTGTTTATACCATACTTTTTTTTATCCTTACTGCTACTATTTTAATTGGGTTATTTTTAGCAGAGAGTTTAACAAGTGAGTCACTAAGAGTTGTTATTCAGTATGTGTCAATTATTATTTTTGCTAAAATATTAATCGAAGAATTTTATGCGGATAGGGAGTACTTTTTTTCTGTTATTTATTATTTAAAATTTGCATTAATTATATCATTAATTTTTTTGATTTGCCAATTTATTTTTGGAACAGGCTTTACTTTTGATAAAACTACTAATATTAATGTTTTAAGTGGAACTAATATTAGGTATCCAAGCTATTTTCAAGATCCCCAAAAGTATGCTCAATTTTTGTCTGCTGTTAGTTTCTTGTTTTTAATTAAAGATCCTGTTTCGAAAAAATTGTCAAATTTAAATTATATTTTACTCATTTTTACTTTAGTGTCTTTATTATATACTGGAGGTAGAGCAGCTTTAGGAGGTTTGTTTCTTGGAATTGGTATTATTCTATTTTTTGGGAGATCACAGTATAAACTTGTATTACTAAGTTGTATAATAGTCTTAGGATTTATAGCTTTTAATTTTTCTAGTAATTTTGCAATGTTAAATAGGGGAGCAACTTTAACAGATGCCTATGATTTTAGATATTCTATATGGCAGGATGCCTATAAAATATTTGAATCACATCCACTATTTGGAATTGGTATTGGTAATTATGCGAATTATGTTTATGTACATAATCCAGATCAGTTTTGGGTAATAGATCATGAGATTACCTATTTTGATCATCCTGAAAGTGGATATCTTAAATTATTAACTGAATTTGGAATAATTGGATTTGTCGCTTTATTCTCATTTTTATTCATTATTATTTTTAAAGTTTTAAAGCAATATGTTTCAGAAAGAGATAATGATTTATTACTATTAATTGCCGCTTTAGGAAGTTGGTTTGTAGGGTTTTATACTGTTTATTCTTTAGGCGATTTAAGAATTCGGTTACTTATTTTAGTTTTTACCTTATTACTTTATTCAAGATATAAATGGAATTCAATAGATGCTAAAGAACAAATTACGAACTATTTATAGAGAAAAAGTTCAATCTCAATTATTTACAAATAGTTTTTGGGGAATTCTTTCCAATATTTTTCAAAATATTCTATTCAGTATTTTCTTTATAGTGATCGCAAGAAAATATAATACATCAGATTTTGCAAATTATATTCTTGCTAATACCTTATATGGTTTTACGTTAGCTTTTTCTTCTTTGGGGCTTGGACAGTGGTTTATTAGAGAGTTAATGATTTCCGATGATAAACAAAACTTAGTAAATAAGTTTTTTAAGATCCAAATAATTTCTGGTGTTACTTTTTATATGATGAATGTAATTTTAGCATATTCATTATATGCTAATCAACTCATACGTAACTTATCTTTATTAATTGGAATCAATGTAATTTTTGATAATATTATTTATGTCATTAAGTATATTAATATTGCTGAATTTGAGCAAAGAAAAACATTTATAATACTCACAATTGAGGCTTTATTGAAATTTGTAGCAGCATGTTTATTATTTATTTCAACTGTTCCTATTGAATTTCTTGCAGCAATTTTAATACTACTTAGATTTATCACCTTAAATCTATTTATCAAAATTGGCAGTTCTAATCTTTTAAATTTAAAATCAGTTTTATTTGTAAAAGTTGATTTTAATGAAATAAAACGAGTAATCGCTTCAAATTGGATGTTTATTGTAATTGGAAGTAGCTCTGTAATTTACTGGAGGGTAGGGAATATCTTAGTTTCAAAATTACTTTCATTACAGGATGTATCTAATTATGAAATTTCATTCAAGTTTTTTTCTATTGCTGAAATATTACCTGTAATTATTTCCACTTCAGTTTTCCCCATGCTTGTAAAAATCTATGGGACTCAACAGCATGCAGTCATCAGTCATAAATTTTATAAAACTACTTTTCTAGCTTACGCTACATATGGTTTATTAGCATACACTTTTATTTTTTCATTCGCTGATACTATTGTGCCTTTTCTTTTTGGAGACAAATATGTGAATACTTCTGTTTATTGCAAAGAGATGTTCTTAACTATACTGGTATTTCCTACTGCTTTACTTCAAGCTAATTTGTTAATTTCTTTAAAGTTAGAAAAAACAGATATGTGGTTGAATCTAATCAGTTTAATGTTTAATTTTCTTTTCTGTTTTATTGGTTTATACTATTTTAAATCATTGTCTGTAGTAAATTATTCAATTCTTATTTCTTTTATTATATTCCATATTTTTCAAGATTACATTTTAATAGTTAAAAAAATAATTTCAATAAGTCATGCATTATATTTTTATATTTTTATGATCTTGTTAGTATTATTATATCAATATATTTCTTTATTTGTCATTCCTATTATTTTATATTTTTCATTTTGGATATTTATTTTATCCATGTATTTATTGTTCACTTACAAAATAAAAATAATCAATGGAAAATCCTAAGTTATCTGTAGTGTATTACACACATACCTATTTTTTAGATGCGACATTAGAAACATTAAAATCTATTAAAGATAAGGTTGACATTCATTTATTAATTGAATTAGCTCCTGAGTCAAAAAAAAGTACCATTATTTCAGTTGATAATTTAGAAGGTTTTTACGCAATTGAATCTATCGAGCATGTTTTAGACAGTGACAGTTATAATTTACTTAAACCGTATTTTATGAATTTAGCGTCTGTAAATTTTGTAATGCATACTGCTATTGGTAGTTATTCAATTTCAAGTATTATGACTGCAACTAAAGTTGGGAAATGGATTAAATTATTACAACCTGATATCATACATTTCGATACTATTTCATCTAGAACAATTGGTATCTATCCTTATATACGAGATTTAAAAGTATTTATAACAATACATGATCCGATAGCACATTCAGGTGAATATTCATGGAAAAAACGCATTCCTAAATTCGTTTATTATAAATTGGTGAATAGTTTTTTCTTTTATTCTAATTTTGCAAAGATGCAATTTATCAAATATCATCCTAGAATTGATAAACCTAAGCATGTTATAAAATTGCAACCTTATTCATTTATAAACCATTTTTGTAATGTTGAAAATGAGGGTAATGATTCTATAATCTTGTTCTTTGGCAGAATTTCCTATTATAAAGGAATTGATATCCTATTTTTAGCAATACCTAAAGTTCTAGAAAAATATCCTAATGAGCAATTTGTTATAGCTGGAGATTTTTCAAATTACCCCACCAACTATGATTTCGTAAATAAATATGCAAGAAATATTAAGTTAATAGATGAGTATGTTAGTATTGATTTGCTTGCTAAGTTGATACAAACTTCCAAATTTATAGTTTGTCCTTATCGAGATGCCACTCAGAGTGGAGTTTTAATGACTACAATGGCATTGGGCAAACCTACTATAGCAAGTAATGTTGGGGCGTTTCCTGAATATGTAGAGGATAACGTTGATGGTCTTTTGACGGAGCCAAATGCGACTTCTTTATCTAATAGTATCATAAAGGCTTTAGATAGTAATAAATATAAAGATTTAGCATTACATGTAAATAAGAACTATTCCTTTAATACTGCTAATTATAATCAGCATAAGATTGTTTCTGCATATAATTATGCTTATGCTAGTGCTAAAAGACCACAACATATTAAAAGGAATAAAAAGACATATAATGAACAATTTTATTAGATCTGATCTTTATAGATATGGGGGTCTTAAGGGGTATAGTGGTTTTTTAAAAGCTTATTTTATTCCTGGTTTCAGATTTATGTATCATTTTAGAAATGCCAGTATTGCTAATAAATATGGTATAAGTTGGTTTTTTAATAGATTATTACTTTTGCATTTTACTTTCAAATATGGGTTTCAAATTCCAATAGCAACTCAAATTGGACATGGATTTTATATTGGTCACTTCGGGACAATTATTATCAATCCAAAGACAACAATTGGTAATAATTGTAATATCACTTCAGGGGTAACTATAGGACAAACTAATAGAGGGATATTAAAAGGAGTTCCTACAATAGGAGATCAAGTATGGATTGGTTCCAATGCTACCATAGTTGGGGGAATCACTATTGGGAATAATGTGCTTATTGCACCTAATTCCTTTGTCAATATGAATGTTCCAAGTAATTGTATAGTTATTGGTAATCCAGCAAAGATTATCCCTAAAATGAATGCAGTTGAGAGCTATATTGAATTTATACTTATTGACGCGTTATAAATTATTTAATTATATGATTGAAAATAATAGAATTGCTTTTGTAATTCATGGATTTTCTATGGGTGGAGCTGAAAAGTTTTTGATTAGTATTGTTAATCAATTCCATAAACTTGGTTATAATCCCATAGTTATCACCTTGAGTAATGATAAAAGTTTATTACACGAATTAAATCCTGCTATTCAGGTGGAGACTATCCTTAAAAAGTCAAAATTTGACATTTTTATTACGAACCGAATTAAATCATGTATAAAATATAATGAAATTAAAAAAGTATTTTGTATTAACCCTTATGCTTTTTTCTTAACCAAGTTGGCATTCTTTTTTGATAATACAACCCAGTTTTATCTTTCATTACATTCTACCATTCCACCTTCGTATAAAACATATATTTCAAATTTTATTTATTACCGATTAGTGAAAAAAAAGGACAATATTGTTTATATATGTAACAATCAAAGAGCTTATCTAAAAGACAAGTATCTATTACCTAATACACATGAAGCTGTTATTTATAATGGAATTAATTCTGAATACTACTCCGAAAAGGCTTTGCCAAATTTTAATTACGTTAGCTTAAGAGCTGCATTTGGATTTAATCCCTACGATAAAATAATTGTAAAAGTTGCAAGAATTAATCCAGAAAAAGGGCATTTATATGCTATTGAAGCACTTTCAATACTTCATCAACAGTCTCAACTTAAACCTCATTTAGTATTTGTGGGTACTGGAGAAGCATCTTATTTAAGTTTACTTAAAAA
>CALPWK020000086.1 GCA_943327245.2 Comamonas sp. lk
AAAAGTTAAATTTCCCTTTATTAAGTGATTTTAATAAAACAGCATCAAAAGCATTTGATGTTTTATATGAGGTATTCCCTGCATTTGAAATGCAAGGGGTAAGCAAGCGAGCAGCATTTGTAATAGACAAAGAAGGAACTATTCAATACACTGAAATTTGTGCGACACCAGGTGACTTGCCAAATTTTGAAGCGATTCAAACTACATTAAATACGTTGAACTGAAATGTCAAGTCTTGTTAAATATAAAAAAGGGGCTAATGAAATTTAGCCCCTTTTTTATGTTCCTTTTTTTGATTTTTTCAAATGCAGCTATCGTTCTTAATTTTTTTCAAAAATATCGAACGTCATATTTTTTATCGGTCGCAAACTTCTACGATCAAGAATTTCAAATAGTGAGTGTTTTCCATTCCCCAAATAATAGGGTGGTCGCTTGACTGAGTTTGATAAGTGACTTGTCTAATTCTTTTCTTGGCATCTCTTGCCGCCATGTAAATAGTGTCCAAGAATAATTCAGGACTTACTAAATTAGTACAGCTAGAGGTTACGAGGAAACCGCCATTTCTCAATAGTTGCATTCCTCTTAGGTTAATCTCTTTATAGCCTGTAACCGCTTTGTCAATACTGTTTCTACTTTTAGTAAATGCAGGAGGGTCTAGCATAACAACGTCATATTTTTTTCCTTCTCTCCCCCAATTCTTTAATACGTCAAAAGCATTCATTGCTTCAAATTTTACAATATGATCCAACTTATTAAGCGCTGCGTTTTTATTAGCCTGCTCAACTGCGCTTTCTGAAATATCAATTCCTAAAACGGACTTAGCGCCATAATGTGCAGCGTGAATTTCGAAAGTGCCTGTATAGGTAAAAGCGCCTAATACGTCAGCATCTTTTACAATATTTTTTATAGCTCTTCTATTGTCTTGTTGGTCTAAAAAATACCCAGTCTTTTGTCCGGTCTCTATGTTTACATAAAACTGTAAATCATTTTCTTTGATAATTATTTCAGTTGGGAAGGGATCAGATAAAAAACCTTTCTGTTGAGTCAGTCCTTCCAATTCTCTAACAGGGACATCATTTCTTTCGTAAATACCTTTTGGATTAAAAATAGTATTTAATGCTGCGATAATTTCAGTCTTCCATTTTTCAATACCTAAAGACAAAGTCTGAATTACAAAATAGTCATTGAACTTATCAACTATCAAGGCAGGCAATCCGTCTGCTTCACCAAATACTAAACGGCAGTTTTCGGTATAGCCCAATTTTTGACGATAGGCCCAAGCTTCACTAATTTTTTGATGAAAAAAGGAAGCGTTAATTTCCTCTCTTTTACGTGTCAATAAACGAATCATAATTTGGGAGTCAGGGTTGATATAACCTCGCCCTGCCAATTGTCCATCAAAGTAGTAAACTTCTACAATATCACCTGCCTCCATAGGGCCTGCAACACGGTCAATTTCGTTATTATAAATCCAAGGATGGCCAGAAGCGATTCTTGGTTGGATTCTTTTGTTTAAATACACCTTTGTCATATCGCAAATATAGTCACAGAACAAGTGACAACTTGTTCATTTTTGCCTTGATTTCGGTCAATTTTGCACTTTTATGCGTTTGGCAATATATTTGCGTGCAATAGTTAACAATTAGACAATTATGGAAGAAAAAGAGATAAAAGACACAGAAGCAACAGTTAGTGCTGAAAACGAGGCAGAAAATGCCCCAATAGTTGAAACTGAGCCAATTTCAGAGTTGGATCAAACAAAGCTAGATTTAGCAGATCAGAAGGATAAATACCTACGCTTATTGGCAGAATTTGAGAATTTTAAGAGAAGAACAGCAAAGGAGCGTATTGATTTAATTCAAACTGCTGGTAAGGATGTCATTGTTTCTTTATTAGACGTTTTAGACGATTGTGACAGAGCGGAAAAGCAATTAAATGGATCAGACGATATCTCTTTACAAAAAGAAGGGATTCAATTGGTGTTTAATAAAATCCGTTCTACTATGCAAGCCAAAGGATTAACACCTATGGAAAGTATTGGAAAACCATTTGACGTAGAACTACATGAAGCTATTACAGAGATTCCTGCAGCAAATGACAAGATGAAAGGCAAGGTGGTGGACGAAGTAACAAAAGGATATTTATTGAATGATAAAATAATTCGCTTCGCTAAAGTAGTTGTAGGAAAATAAATAAAGCATTATGGCAAAAAGAGATTTTTACGAAATACTAGGAGTTAGTAAATCAGCTTCCGCAGATGAGATTAAAAAAGCATACCGTAAGGTTGCAATGCAGTTTCACCCCGACAGAAATCCTGGGGATAAAGCAGCAGAAGAAAAATTTAAGGAAGCAGCGGAAGCGTATGAAATATTAAGCGATTCAGATAAGAAAGCAAAGTATGACCGTTTTGGTCATCAAGCATTTGGAGCGGGATCTAATGGCGGTGGCGGTGGATTCCATGGCGGTGGTGGAATGGACATGAATGATATTTTTAGTCAATTTGGAGACATATTTGGGGACGAAGGATTTGGTGGTTTCTTTGGTGGCGGAGGTGGTGGACGTTCAAGAGGTGGTGGACAAAGAGCACGTGGACAAAGAGGTAGTAATTTAAGAATAAAATTAAAATTAAGCTTCGAAGAAATTGCAAATGGGGTGAACAAACAAGTGAAAGTAAAAAAGCATGTTGTTTGTACTACTTGTGGTGGAAACGGAGCTAAGGATAAAAATAGTGTACAAACTTGTAGCACTTGTAATGGTCAAGGGCAAGTAAGAAAAGTAACTAATACTTTCTTGGGTCAAATGCAAACCGTAAATACTTGTCCAACATGTAATGGGGAAGGTCAAACAGTTACTGCTAAGTGTGGGGCTTGTAAAGGGGAAGGAAGGGTGTATGGCGAAGAGACCATCTCTATTGACATTCCAGCAGGTGTTCAAGACGGTATGCAATTAAGTATGTCAGGTAAAGGAAATGCAGGAGAGCGTGGTGGTGGTCCTGGCGATTTGATCATCATGATAGAGGAAGAGCCACACGAGTTCTTACATAGAGATGGTTTAAACGTAGCATACGATTTATATATTACTATACCAGACGCCGTGTTTGGAACGAGTGTAGAAGTGCCAACCATTGATGGTCGTGCTAAAATCAAAATACCTGCAGGCACACAAAGTGGGAAAATGTTTAGACTTAAAGGAAAAGGTTTCCCTGAAGTGCAAGGATATGCAAAGGGAGATCAATTAATCCACGTGAATATCTGGACACCACAGCATGTAAGTGCAGAAGAAAAAGAAGCACTAGAGAAAATGCAAGAAAGTGAAAATTTTAAACCTAAGCCAGTAAAAGGAGATAAGAGCTTTTACGATAAAGTGAAGGAAGCTTTTAAATAATAGCTTTGAATTAAAAACTTAAGAACTAGCAATAGAGAAAATAAAAAAAGGGGATTAAATTAATCCCCTTTTTTGTGCAATCTATTTTATTTTCAAATATGACTTTTGAAATATTTTAAATACAAGTTTTGTAATCGATAACTAATCTTCTTTCAATTGATAAATCACTTTACTATTTCTGCCAAGCCCATCATAGTCAAGTCCATATCCTACAACAAATTTATTAGGGATATCTATACAAGCGTAGTCGATATCAACCGAAAATTGCAATGCTTCTTTTTTATTTAATAGTACCGCAATTTTAACCGACGCAGGCTGCATAGCAGCAAGCTGAGGTAAATAATGATGCAATGTTTTTCCAGTGTCAATAATGTCCTCTAAAATAACAATATGCCTATCTTTTACATTAATATCTAAACCTATAGCAGTAATCACATTGCCAGTAGAGCTAGTGCCTTTGTAAGAAGCTAATTTAATAAAACTCACTTCTGCTTCGATAGTAATTTGCTTAAAAAGGTCGGCGGTAAATAAAAAGGAGCCATTTAGTATAGACAAAAACAAAGGTTTTTTCCCTTCGTAATCTTTATTTAATTGAATGGCCAACTCACTAATTTTTTCTTGAATTATTTGCTCTGACAAATAGGGTACAAATTCTTTATCTAGTATTTTGATAGACGACATAGTATATTTTAATATTTGATTTATTGCTTTCTTATAAAAAGGCTTTTAATTGCATTTAATCCGCCGGCTTGCTTATTGTCTTTAGGTTTAAATAAAAGTACAATGGTGCCTTCTTTTAAAGTAGGGGAGCTAAGTATTTTATTATAAGATTTCAAATAGCTTAATTGTATTGCTTCGTCCTGGCTAATTTCATATAAGGTCTCCACTTGCTTAACTACATGAACACTTTTATTCCCTTCTTTTCTTTTTGGAGCTAAAAAAACCAATTGGTCTTTTTCAACTATATCTGCTTCTGTAAGGTCATTGAACGCAAATAATTTATATAAAGAAAGACGATGCGTCTGTGCGATTTCTAAATAAGAGCTACCAGTTTTTGCCCATATTACGGGAACTTGATTGATCTTAAATTTGTCTTTTGGATAATGGTAGCTTCTTTTTTTGGTGATAGAGAAAAGTACTTGTGAAGTGGTATCTTTTGGAATACTGCCAATACTATTCATACTAGGTAATACGGTATTAGTAGCTGTTGCATTGGCTATGCCATTTACCTTAGAGAGTTGCACTGTATCTTCAATGACAATTGTATTATCCTTTATCACTGTTAAAGTATCTTTACTAATAGAAGTCAAAATTGCTTTGTTGCTAACTAAACTATCAATGCTTGCTTTAGTGGCAATAGTGTCAATAACTGGAACAATTGGAATAGTATCTTTAAACACAACTGGGATTATGGCTATTTCCTTTTTAGCAGTAGCAGCAGCTTCTAAGCTATCTTCCACGTCTAACTCTGGAAAATTGTACTGAGATAATTCATAGTCGTCAATCACTTTTATAATTTTTCTAGCATAATCACTTACAGTAGCATAACCTGCTTTCTTTAAGCCATATGCCCATGCGGAATCATCAACAGGATCAAGTAGGAATAAGGGAGCATAATTAGGTCTCGATTTTAGGAAGTCGGAATGGTCTTTATAAGAAGCTTTTGCATTTTGGTAAACTCTAAAACATTCTTGTTTGGAATCGTCGTCTTGAAATGTAGTTTCGCCTTTCCAGTCTAATTTGCATTTAATTCCAAAATGATTATTAGACTTTTTTGCCAAATTACTTTCTCCGCTATTTGATTCTAAAATTCCTTGTGCTAAAGTAATAGAGGCAGGGATGCCGGTACGCTTCATTTCTTGAACGGCAATTTTTTTATATTGCTCAATATAAACAACTGTGAATTCAGACTGTGCTACAACTCGGATAGCTCCAATCATACAAAATAGGAAAACGAAAATATATTTATTCATAGGTTTATTTTTTTCTGATCAAGGTAAGGCCGTCTCTTATTGTTAGCATTACTTTCTCAGTAGAAATGTCTTTTAGTAAATGGTCGTTAAATGCTTGAATTGCTTTGGCACTTTTGCCTGTGGGGGTAGGCTCTAAAACTTCACCATGAAACAATACATTATCGGCTATAATGATACCATTAGGACGCATCAAAGGTAATAAAAGCTCGTAGTATTCTATATACCCAGTTTTGTCAGCATCAATAAAAGCAAGATCAAACAAATGGGGTAAGGTAGGAATAATGGATTTTGCATCTCCAATATGTTGAAAAAGTTGAGCAGACTTAGGACTTGCCTTAAAATACGCCATGGCAGTTTCTGCGTCAGCAGCTCTTAATTCAATGGTATGTAATTCACCTGACGCTTGTAAGCCTTCTGCCAAGCAAAGGCTGCTAAACCCGGTAAAAGTCCCAATTTCGATAATATATTTAGGTTGGATCAGTTTACTAATAAAAGCAAGAAAACCCCCTTGATTCCAGCTACTTTGTAAATGCGCGTGCGGATGGTTTGTCAAAGTGGCGGCATACATGTCCTTTAAATATGCTGGAGTGGCATTACTGTAATGGGTTACATATTCATTCGCCGTTGGGTGTATAAAATCCATGTGCAAAGGTCTATTATTTTTTAATACCTGGCTTTGAAATTATCCATAAACCTATAAAGGTGAGTAGTCCATTAATGATTAATAATTCCTGTCCCAATTTAAAATTGCCGAACAACTGAACCTGGTAGTAATCAAGTAGTAAGCAAAGTATTGGGGCTAAAAAACAAGGGATAGCAGACCACTTGTCTTTGATAGTTCTATTGGTTAAAATTCCAAAAGCAAACAAGCCAAGTAATGGACCATATGTATAAGATGCTATTTTCAATAATAAATCAATGATGCTTTTATTATCAATCCATTTAAATACCATTACAATAAGCAAGAAGACAAGTGCAAAGATTAGGTGAACTCTTTGTCTAATTTTCTTCTTTTTAGCTTCATCCCATGTTGTATTCCTTTGCATGCCTAATAAGTCAATACAAAAACTTGAAGTTAATGCAGTAATGGCGCCGTCGGCACTAGGGAACAAGGCAGAAATCAATGCTAATATAAATATGATGGATATATACGGAGGCATATGGTTTAGCGCTAATAAAGGGAACAAGTCATCCCCAACGGCAGTAATATTTTGCTGTGCAGCATATAAATGCAATAAGCCTCCTAGAAATAAAAATAAGGTAATCACAAAAAGCATAGTAAAGCCTATGGTAATCATATTCTTTTGCGCATCCTTTAAAGTTTTAACGGAAATGTTTTTCTGCATCATTTCCTGATCTAATCCTGTCATGGTAAGGGTGATAAATGCACCGCCAATAATTTGTTTCAAGAAAAAGGACTTGCTATTAACGTCAGTATTAAATACCGTAGCTAGTCCTTTTACTTCCATTGCGCTTAATGCTTCTCCTACCGAAAAATGCATATTTGATAATATCCAAATACTGCAAATCACAAGTCCCATAAGCATTCCAGACGTCTGTAAAGTGTCGGTCCACACAATTGTTTTAACCCCACCTTCGTAGGTGTATAGCAGTATCATTATTAAAATAACAAGTGTAGTAGCCCAAAAAGGAACTCCCATATTGTCTAAAATAAAAACTTGTAAAGTTTTAACAACTAAATAAAGTCTTGCAGTGGCACCCAATGTCCTAGAAAGTACAAAGAAGGAAGCACCTGTTTTATAAGCGGTAAATCCCAATCTGCTTTCTAAATAGTTATATATAGAAGTCAGGTTTAATTTATAATATATGGGCAGTAAAACATAAGCAATAGTTAAATAACCAATTAGGTAACCAATGGAAATTTGTAAGTAATGAAAAGCGTCTTTACCAACGGCCCCTGGAACACTCACAAAAGTTACCCCACTCAAGGAAGTACCAATCATTCCAAAAGCTACTAGCATCCAATTACTATTTTTATTGCCAATAAAAAAGGACATATTATTACTATTCTTCCCAGTAATTTTTGCAACTCCTAATAAAACAAGGAAGTACAATACAACAAATAGGAATAATATGGGTGCACTCATAATTAGGGTATATTAGTATCGGCAAAGTAATAACAAACTTTGAATTTATTAGCTAAATTGCAGAACCGTTTCAAACCAATATAAAAATAGTATGATAATAAACGCTGTTACCGTTTTTTGCGGCTCCAAATTAGGGGCAAATCCAGGCTATTCAATACAATCTCAATTATTGGGTAAGGGCTTGGCTCAAAAAGGGATTAGCTTGATCTACGGCGGAGGTGGAAAGGGTATTATGGGTGCTATTGCAGACGCTTGCCTATTAGAAGGCGGCAAGGTAATTGGAATCATACCAAAATTATTATTGGAATGGGAAGCGCATCATGAAGGTTTAACAGAGTTGATTGTAACAGAGGATATGCATAGTCGTAAACTATTGCTTTATAATAAATGTGATGCTGCTATAATTTTGCCAGGCGGGATGGGAACAATGGATGAACTGTTTGAAATGTTAACTTGGAATAATTTAAGTATCCATAATATAAAGGTGTACGTTCTAAATTGGAATGGTTTTTATAATAACTTAATAGCCATGCTAGACCAAATGGAAGCAGAAGGGTTCTTGTATGACAATTGGCGAGAAAGATTTATTATCTGTGAAGACGCAGATGCTATTTTGAAGTCTTTTTCTTAGGGAATCTAATGGGGAAACCCACACCAGCTCTAAAGATAGGTTGTGCTCTTAATTGTCCCATTCTGTAAGGTGATTGTGCGGAATTAACAAGGTCAAACATAATAGAAAAATAAGAAAAGCCATGTTCATTTCTCCTTCCATAACCTAGTCCAGCTAGTACACTAGGGGCACTCACAGTTGAACTGCCAGAAGTACCTTGTG
>CALPWK020000087.1 GCA_943327245.2 Comamonas sp. lk
GCCGCAGCTAATATGTTTGGAGTAGACCATAATGACCCTATTATAGATGCTTCAGGTAAAACAAAAACGAATCATGCTGGTGGTGTGGTTGGGGGGTATACGAATGGGAATGATTTGGTTTTCAGAATTGCAGTTAAACCAACATCCTCGACTCCTAAGGATCAAACAACATGGAATTGGGAAACCAATGAACAAGAAAAATTTTCAGTAAAAGGAAGGCACGATTTATGCATTGCATTAAGAGTGCCTGTTGTTTTAGAAGCAGTAACTGCAATTGTATTAGCAGACTTAATGTTATTAGAGCAGCATATTCCAAGAATCATAAAAAAATAAAGTAAAAAAATGGAAAGCGAATATATATATCACGTTACTACAAAGAAAGAGTGGGAACAAGCAAAATTAGACAATGAATATAAACCTAGTGGATATGATCAAGAAGGATTTATTCATTGTTCAATAGAAAAGCAACTGCCAGGCGTATTAGATCGTTTTTATAAAGGTCAGACTGGACTAGTAAAATTAAAAATAGAAAAAGCAAAAGTACAAAGACCTGTATTGTTTGAATTGGCGGCAGACTTAGACGAGTTATTCCCTCATATATATGGACCATTGAATATTGACAGTATTGTTGACGTTACTGATATCAACTAATTGCACTTATGAATTATAAAAGTATTTTATTTATTTTATTATTGTCACCATTGTCCTCAATGGCTCAAAATGTATATTCTAATACTTTTACCACAATTAATTTTTTAGATAGTAATGCAATTATTAAATATCAAAAGAAGATTGATACTTCGAGAATTACAATTGAGATAAATCGGGTAACTGGTATAGCTAGTTTTTATAGTGCCTATTTAAATGGTACGCTAACTTCAACAGGCGAACGTTATCAAAATAAAAAATACACAGCAGCTTGTAATTTATTTAAACTTAATACCTTGGTAAGAGTTACCAATAAACAAAACGGAAGCACCATACTTGTTCGTATCAACGATCGGATGCATCCGAATATGTTGAAGAAAGGAAGAGTGATAGATTTAAGTCAATCTGCCGCGAAGAAATTATTTTTCAAATCAAGCGGTGTTGTAGAAGTTGTTGTAGAAGCTATAGGGTATAGTCAAATTAATCCTGAAAATTAGTCATATTAGATTTTTTTAATCTTAGTTTTGTATTGAACCAACAAAATTAATTTATGAAAAAAATAGTTTTATCAATTACAATGATTGCATTAGCAACATTTGTCATTGCACAAGACGCTTCACTTATAAAGAAGCCAGCCATCGCGTTTAAATTTTCTGTTTTAGATTTCAAAAAAACAAATCAAACTGAAGGCTTGACTAAAACAGTACCAAGTTTAGGATTGCAATACTTACAAGGAATTTCAAAGCATTTTGACTTTATGTCAAATTTAGATTTCGCTTCTTTAAAATATCCATATTACACTTCACTAAACCAACCAAAAGCTACAGAAAATAAAATGTATGCTGCTTTTGACATTAATTTAAATTATAAATTCTTGACAGATGAACATAGTGTAGTTCCTTATTTGACTGCAGGTATTGGTGCGTCAAGTGATAACTTTAATATATATCATGCATATGCACCTGTTGGGGGTGGTTTGCAATTCAAAGCTAATAAAGGTTCTTTTTTTAATTTAATGACAACCTATAGAGCAGAGGTTTCTGAATTAACTAAAATGCATTTTAGTTATGGAGTAAGCTATTCAATCCCATTAAAAGGGAAAGAGAAGAAAGCAATTATGTTGCCTCCAGTTACTGTGCAAGCTGACGGAGATAACGACGGTGTAGTTGATAGTGAAGATTTATGTCCTAATCAATCAGGTACTATTAAGTATCGTGGATGTCCTGTTCCAGACACAGAC
Source organism: Comamonas sp. lk (assembly GCA_943327245.2). Lineage (GTDB taxonomy): Bacteria > Bacteroidota > Bacteroidia > Chitinophagales > Chitinophagaceae > Sediminibacterium. Next base: position 1,889 of record CALPWK020000087.1, read on the forward strand.
AATGATGGTGTAAATGACGATAATGATAAATGTCCAAATATAGCTGGTACAATTAAATACAATGGATGTCCTGTGCCAGATACAGACAAAGATGGTCTTAGTGATGAGGAAGACAAATGTCCTACAGTATCAGGATTAAGTAGATATAGTGGTTGTCCAATTCCAGACACTGACCATGACGGAGTGAATGACGAAGCAGACAAATGTCCTGCAGTTGCAGGTATAGCAGCAAATAATGGTTGTGCTGACGTTCAACCTATTTTAGAGCAAGCTGCGGATGTTCTAAAATTTGCAACAGGTAAAGTTTACTTATCTAAAAAAGTATTAACGGGATTAGACGCAGTAATTGCCATGATGAATGAAAATTCAAATGTAGTGATTGATATAAGTGGTCATACAGATAATACAGGTGCTGAAAGAATAAATAAGAAATTATCTCATGAAAGAGCATCTGTAGTGTATAATTATTTTGTAAAGAAAGGAATAGATAAGAGTCGTTTAACTAAAGATGGTTATGCAGCTACTAGACCTATTGCTGATAATGCTACAAAAGAGGGAAGGGCTAAAAATAGAAGAGCTGACATGTTAGCTAGATATTAATATAGGATGTACTTAACTAATGGTCTGATTTATTAAATTGGCTTTCCAATAATATAAAAAAGGAGCTTCCAAGTTGGAAGCTCTTTTTTTATGCATAATTTATTTGCAATAAAGGGAGGCTTAAATAGATTATCTAATATACATTTACTTCTTTTTCCAAGAGCACTCCAAATTTTTGGAAAACAGATTGTATGATTTCTTCCGAAAATGCTAATATCTCTTTCCCGGTTCCATTCCCATAGTTTACAATCACCAATGCCTGCTTTTCAAAACATCCAATATGCCCTTTTTTAACTCCTTTCCATCCGCAATGTTCTATCAGCCAACCCGCTGCTAGTTTGTATTCTGTATCAGAGATAGGGAAAGCCATTATGTCGTCATTCTTTATTTTTAATGTTTCAAATTGCGACTTGCTAATTGTTGGATTTTTAAAGAAACTTCCAGCATTCCCTAGTTTTTTGGGATCAGGTAATTTCTGTGTTCTAATTAGTACTACTGCATTAGAAATATCTTCTAAACTGGGGTTTTGAATTTCTTTTTGGTGTAATACTTCTCTAATAGCGCCATAGTCGGTTCTTAGCTTAGGTTGCTTTTGTAAACAAAAATCAACCTTGCTAATTATATATCTATTTTTTTCTTTTTTAAATAAGCTATTTCTATATCCAAAATCACAATCCAATTTATTTAAGGTTACCCATTCTCCTGTATGGGTATCAAAAGCAGTAATTTTTTCAATGGTTTCTTTCACTTCAACTCCATAAGCACCAATATTCTGTATGGGCGCTGCACCAACGGTGCCTGGGATTAAACTTAAGTTTTCAATACCTCCCCAACCTTTTTGAACACAATAACTTACAAAATGATGCCAATTTTCTCCTGCGCCAACCGATAAATACACCGCAGAAGCAGTTTCGTTCGTTTTTTGAATGCCTTTAATCTCCATTTTCAAAACCAAGGCCTCTACCTCCTTTGTAAATAAAATATTACTGCCGCTACCAAGTACTAGATATGGTGTATTATTTTGTTTAAACCAATCAAAAGCTACTTCAATATCTTGGTTAGATTGTATAGTTGTAAAATATTTTGCATTAATGTCGCATGCAAAACTATTAAATGCTTTAAGGGGTATATTTTGTTTTAATGTCATATTTAATTGGGGTCAATGTCAATTACAATTTGAACAGTTTTATATCTTGGGTGCACTTGAATTAAATTAACAAAATGTAGTAATTGTTTTTTAGCAATTTGTAATTGATCTCTTTTGCTAGAAATTTTTACACATAACTCCCAGATATATTTATTTCTAATTCTGTTAATAAGTGGCTGAGCAGGTCCTAGAACTGTTTTTTGAATGGCAGGGTCTAATGACTTTAGGAAATGGTTGGCAGCTTCTTCTGCAATATGGTTATCCTTGTGTTTAAAAAGAATACTCATTAGTCGGCTAAATGGGGGATATGCGAATTGCTTTCTATTTTGAATTTCAAATTCATAGAATTTCAAATAGTCATGTTGTTGTACCATTTGAATAATAGGATGTTGAATTTGACTCACTTGGATCATGACTTTTCCTTGGTCATTTTTTCGACCTGCACGACCACTTACTTGCTCCATCATTTGAAAGGCTCTTTCATTAACTCTGTATTGATTAAAGTTCAATAAGCTATCTGCGTCTACAATACCCACCAAGTCTACATGTTCAAAGTCTAATCCTTTAACAACCATCTGAGTGCCTACAAGCACATCAATTTGTCTTTGTTCGAATTTCTGAATGAGTTGGTCGTGTTCATTTTTACCTTTCACATTGTCTAAGTCCATTCTAGCAACTACAATATTGGGAAGTGCTTTACTCAATTTCTCTTCAATTTGTTCCGTTCCAAAACTTTTTTGCTTGAAGTCCTGCTTGCCACATGCTTCACAAGTTGTCATAATAGGGTAAACCGCGCCACAATAGTGGCAGGAAAGCATATTCTTGGCCTTATGATAAGTAAGGGTAACATCACAATGACGACAATGAGGAATCCAGCCACAGGTCTGGCAGATCATATAAGGCGCGTATCCTCTTCTGTTTTGAAATAGGATTACCTGCTTTTTATTTTCAATTGTTTTTTGAATAGCGGCTAATAAGGGTGGTGTTAAAATTGCTGCACTGTCAATTTGTTTTTTTGTATCTATTAATTCAATTATAGGTAATGCAGCCTTACTATATCTTTCAGTTAAATGCGTATACCCATATTTTTGCTGCATAGCATTGTAAAAGGTTTCCACGCTTGGTGTTGCAGATCCTAATACACATTTAGCTTTAATTATATTAGCATAGTAAATGGCAGTATCTCTTGCCTGGTATCTTGGAGCAGGGTCCTGTTGTTTGTAGGACGCATCATGCTCTTCGTCAATTATTATTAATGACAAATTTTTATAAGGAAGAAACAAGGCAGACCTTGCTCCTAATATAATTTTTATCTCTCCAGATTTTACTTTATTCCATATTTCAACTCTTTCATTAGGATTGAACTTTGAATGATAAATGGCAATAGTATCGCCAAAATACATTTTTAAACGACGAATCATTTGTGCTGTTAAGGCGATTTCGGGTAGCATGTATAAAGCTTGCTTCCCTTGTTGCATCATTGCTTCAATTAGTGCTACATAAATCTGAGTTTTTCCACTTCCTGTAATTCCATGTAATAAACAAACTTGAAGTGATTCTAGTTGTTTTTGTATAGCATCGAATGCAATTTTTTGTGGTTCACTTAGTTGATGTAATAAAGCATTGCCTTCCTCGTGATTGTTTAGAAGCCTATCCACTTTTATTTTCTCGGCTATTAATATTCCCTTGTCAATTAAAGCTTTTAATTGGGCGTGACTAGCGTTCGCTTTTTCTAAAAGAATTTTCTGCTTTACAATACCTTCTGTTTTATGAAAGTGTAAAAAAGCAATTAGTAAACTTAATTGTTTTGGCGCTCTGGACCATTCATTCAACAAAGTTTCTAGTTGCGCTTCTGATGTATAATCTGAATGCAGTTTAATGATGATTTCTTCCTTGAAAGTGTATTTGTCTTTCATGGTCTCTTGCACAAAGCAAATACCTTTTTGAATTAATTTATTAATTACAGGGTATACTGATTTCCTGTCTAGTAATTTTTGAATTTCAAGTAAGGTTAAAATTTTCTTTATTTCTAAAGCTTCTGCAATAATATATTCAGCATCAGACAAGGGATGACTGTCTCGAACATACGCTTCATTTATAATAAACACACTTTCACTTGATATTTTCAAATGACTTGGAATAGCAGCTTGCATAACTTCTCCTTCGGTACACATATAATAATTAGCCATCCACTCCCATAATTCCATTTGATGTGGGTATACAATAGGTGCGTCGTCTAGTATAGATAAAATGGGTTTTGGTTTAAAACCTGCAGGAGCGGTGGTACTGAGTTTCTTCACAATCCCAGCATACCTTTTACTAGCGCCCAACATGACTTCCACACGCATGCCAATCATAATTTCCGAATGCATTGATTCGGGAATCATCCAAGTATAATTTTTTGGAAGTGCTAGCGGTATGATAATTTCGGCGTACATAAATTATTTACAAAAATACACTATGATTTTGGATACGCACGATATCTTCTTAGTCCATCGTCCATCATTTTGTACACATCATTTTTAAGCTGTTCTAAATCATTGACAGTGTAGTTATCGACCGCAACTGTTGGCAAGTATACAACTCTATTAAGTCCAGGCGTTAAAGTCATAACACTATCAAAATGCATTCTGTCAACCGCGTCTATCATAATAATAGGTTGAATGGGAATTTGCATTTCTATGGCTAATTTAAAAGCCCCATTGAAGAAGGGTTTAAGTGGCTCCTGAGTGGTCATGCTGAAAGTACCTTCTGGAAAAATAAAAATGGAAACGCGTTTATGTAAGGCAGCTTTCAAATTACGTAAACTCTGAGCTCTTTTTGCAGGGCTACTTCTGTCTACCATAATTACTGCTGCTCTATATATCCAACCAAAAATGGGTATTTTAGAAGACTCGAATTTGCCTAATGCTCTAATAGGTTGATGCTGCAATTGAACAATAGGAGGAATATCCATATAGGAATTATGATTCGATACGAAAATATGCGGCTGATTAAAATGATGGTAAGACTCGAATATTTCTTGATGTCTAATTCCAATAAAAACATACCAAATCTTACTCCAGTACCTACATATGGTGTAAATACGAGTACCCATTTTATTTTTACCCATAGGTAAAACAAATAATAAAGCGATTACAGATAAAATAGTAAGTAATGCGAAAATCAATAATGCATAAATACAGTACAAGTATTGAATAATTTTCAAGATGATGTTTATGAACTTAGGCTTTGTTTTCATGTAAGGCACTAATATACAAAAAAATCCTCCCGAAATAAATTCCGGGAGGATGATTGCTTGCTTAATATCAAATAAACCTATACCATAAAACTTACGCTTTCATTGGGTTTCTACCATACTTTTCATCATGTTGTGTAGCGTCTAACCCTAATTCTTCTTCTTCTTCAGATACACGTAAAGGCAGTAATAATGCAATGAATTTGAAGATTAAGAAGGAAACTGTAAAGCTATAAACCACTACTATTACCATTGCTTTAATCTGTGTAAAGAAGAATGCTGGATTACCATAAAATAAACCATCATTTCCTGCTGGATTTACCCCTTTTGATGCAAATACACCTGTTAATATCATACCAACTATGCCACCAATACCGTGACAAGGGAATACGTCTAAAGTATCGTCAACTCTAGATAATTTGAAGGCATGACTTAAAACGTTAGAAATCACAGCTCCAACTACACCAATAAATATACTTTGAGGAATTCCTACAAAACCAGCGGCAGGTGTAATAGCCACTAATCCAACTACTGCACCAATACAAAATCCTAAAACTGATGGCTTTTTACCTTTCATAACATCAAAAAACATCCATGCTAAACCTGCTGCTGCTGCTGCAGTGTTAGTGGTTGCAAAAGCATTTACAGCTAATGAATTTGCTCCTAATGCAGATCCTGCATTAAAACCAAACCATCCAAACCACAATAATCCAGTTCCAATTAAAACGTAAGGAATATTAGCTGGAGGAATTTCTTGATGCTCTAATTTTGATCTTCTAGATTTTAATACAATTGCACCTGCTAATGCCGCACATCCTGCACTAATATGAACTACAGTACCTCCTGCGAAGTCAAGTGCGCCCATTTTTAACAAGAATCCATTTGGATGCCAAGACCAGTGTGCTAATGGCGCATACACTAAAGTGATAAATAAAACTATAAATAAGATATAAGAAGTGAATTTGATTCTTTCTGCAACAGCTCCTACGACTAGTCCTGGAGTAATAATTGCAAACATTAATTGAAATAATGCAAATAATAATAATGGGATGGTTAGGGGAGTGCCACCTTGTAAGATTGGAGCGCCATTGGCAACACCTTTAAAGAACAAGTGAGTCATTGGGTTTCCTATAATACCATTAACGGATTCACCAAAACTTAGACTATAACCATAAGTAATCCATATTACTGTTACTATACCAGCGGATACTATACTTTTTATCATTGTTGAAATGATATTTTTTCTATGTACCATTCCTCCATAAAAGAAGGCTAGGCCGGGAGTCATAATAAATACTAATGCTGTTGAAACTAATATCCAAGCAATGTCAGCAGCATTGTAAGTGCTAGC
>CALPWK020000088.1 GCA_943327245.2 Comamonas sp. lk
AACATTTTAGCATATGTTTTACTATTGTCATTTATATTTTCTTTTGTTGATTCTAAACTTTTTCGATAACTGCTAATGTTTTCATTAATTTTTTGTTTAGTATTCGTAATTTGATCATTTAATGATACTAAAATTGGATTATTTTCGGCAACTGTTTTCTTTAACTTTTCTTTTTCTAATTCAGATGTATTTAAAACATTTACTAATTGAGATAATGTTGGGTCTACTACTCCTAGTGAAGCGGGCAGAATACCTATATTTTCATCCTGGGAAATGACATGTTTCTCTAATTCATTTACAACTGACAATTGCATGTCTAATTCACTTAATTTTTTGTCATTAGCACTAACATTTTCTAAATATAACTGCCCTTGCTTACTTATATCAACAGCTTCTCTGTCTCCCTTGTATTGTCGAACTTTACTTTCAATTAAGTCTAGATCGTATTTTACTTTAGCCAATCTTTCATCTATAAAACCAAGTGTATTTTTTGCTAAAATGTTTTTCTCTAAAGTAGCAATCCTATTATAAGAGAAAATCACCTCATTTAACACATCTTCGGCAAGTTTTGGTCTATTGTCGTTATATTGAAGGTTTACAACACTAGAGAGTTTATTAGTTGCAGCAACTTTTAAGTTATCAGTTATTGTCTCTACGGCATCATCAATTTTGACAATATTAAAATAGTATTTTTTTTCATTTTGTAAAGAAGGATATATAATACTGTTATTAACTTTAGCATAATCCGAATTCACAGTAAATTTAAGTAAACCGTAGGGTGTATTAACCCATCTATTTATACTAAAAATGCCGTTGTGATTTAGATATACTAATTTATTATCAGCATCATATTTAAAATTGATATGCTTATAGGTTGTATTTATAGTATCCGGATTTTTCATTTCAATGAAAATAGGAGACTGTTTATACGCTGAAAGAGATTTGATTCTACCTTCCTTATAAATAGGAATATATAAGTGTAATTTCTTCACCACATATTCCATAATAGGACGTGATTGTAAAACCTCCACTTCGTTTTCAATGATTTTCTTTTGGTTAATGGTATTAATAGACTCCATTAATTTAGATTCTTCATTCCCTTTTTTTTGATCTTTAATTATAATAGAGGCATTAGCTTGGTATTTGGGAGTTGCATATCTAATAAAAATGAAGCCGCTGAAAATAGCTATAACCCCAAAAAGAATGAAGACAGGCCAATATGCAAAAAATATATCAATTGATTTTACAAAAAGACTATCTTCTTTTTTATCTATTTTTTTTTGATAATTCATAAAATTATAATTTAAAGTCTAGTTACTAATATAATACCTAATGAAAGTGCTGATAAGAAAACTGGTACTAGTTGGGTTCCTCTACTTACACTTGCTAATTTATTTTTATTCGGCTCTACATAAATAATATCGTTAGGTTGTAAATTATTATAGGGCGAGTAGAGAAAATTCTTGTCATTTAAATTTAAATGTCTAATTTCTTTTACTCCCTCCTTTTCTCTTATTAACAGTACATTGTCTTTTTTTCCATAAATTGTAATATCCCCAGCTAAGCCAAGAGCCTTTAATAATGTTATTTTCTCATTTGGAACGGTAATAACGGTTGGACGATTTACTTCCCCAATTACAGAAACTTCGAAATTTAGATGACGAATATTAACAATAGGATCTACCAATAATTTTTTTTCAATTATCAAATTAGTAATATTTTCTTTGAGCTGTGCCTTTGTAAAGTTTTCAGCTTTAATATTTCCCAATATTGGTAACTGTATAAATCCATTCTCGTCAACAAGATATCCACTTGACTGTGTATTACTTCCAGAAGCACTAGTATTACTAATTACAAACGTGTTAGTAGTGTTGAATACAAAAGAAGCTTCGGTATTCAAACTTGAAATGGAAATACTTAAAATATCCTTTCGCTGAATTAAAGGCTCCTTATTAACAATACTATTTAGAATAGTAGTGTCAGTAGCATCATTAAAATAGGTTGCATATTTGGTATTTACACAAGAAGAAAAAGTAAAAATTAGACCAAATAATAAAATTGTTTTTGTAACTATTTTTATCATAATTTAAAAAGTTGAAATGTTTGAGTTGTATTTTTAAAATCAGCCACTAATGTGTATATACCATATTTAAAATTGTCCCCTAAGATATATTGCGTATTAGTATTCCCTTGAAATGTATATACTAAGTAGCCAGTACTATTAAAGACTCTAATGGTAAGTGGCAAATTGGCAAAATCAGATTTTTGAACCTTTAAATTGAAATTACTTGCACTGGGATTAGGGAATACACTAATTTCATTTTTATGTATTGGAAATTCATTAATTCCAGTAATTAAGAATGGATATAGCTTTGAAACTGAACATTTATTAGTATCCTGAACAGTAATATTGTATAAAGCAGGTGTTAAGTTTGTAAAAGTACCATCGGACTGAAATTTACCATCATTCAATTTAAAAGAATAAGGAGGTGTGCCTCCCGAAGCAATAATTGATAGATTTGAAAAATTGACAGAGGCTCCATCTTGAGCAATGTTATTTGTATTAATAATTATTGCATCAGGTTCTGAAACTTTTACTAAAACAGTATCACTTAATCCTACACCATCCACTACAGTAAATTTGTAATTACCCGCCTGAACAGTAAAATCACCAATTCCAAAATAAGGAGCAGTCCCACCAATGGCACTAATCGAAACCTTAGCGGATGAACCAAAGCAATTAATTAAAGTTGACTGAGCAACTGCCTTAAACCTTGATATGAGCAAAGCCCCTATTTGTTCATAAATGCCTGCATTGGGAGTAGCATCAACTTTAAAGCCTTCGAAATCATTTGGAATGCCAACACTAGAACCAAAATTAATAGCAGGTGCATTTGCCAGTAAATGTAAGTTCCAATTAACAGGGTTTACATCTGTCATATCTTCAAACAAAGTATTAGTTGTAATTAATCGTTCTGAAGCATCTATTACAATTCCAGGATTTCTACCAGCTAAATAATAAATATTATTTTTGTGCATTATTTTTGAGGACTGAGAAGCATTATTTAAAATCTTCATATCCGCATTAATCCAAAAAATATTATTACGTAAATTAATAACATCCAATTCAGTATTGTCTGAGATCCAAAATAATACGTCGTCTGTAGAAAAAAGCCTTTTAGTTGCTATAATGACATTATTAAAATACATGGTATTATTAACAGTAGTAGCAAATGAAGCATTATTATGAAAAACGCCTATTGTTCCACAATTGATAATTTTATTATAAGCGATAAGGGTGTTTTCCGCCAGCCCGTTATCTTGACTACCCACTTCTATAAAGCCATCACATTCTATAGCGGTATTATAAATAATAGTATTGTCATTAACTACATGATCGAATAACTCAATAGCACCTCCATCATGATCAAAATCATAACAATATGCCCAACATGCTTCGAATTTATTATACTGTATGATATTTGAAGAGCCCCCAACTACAATACCATTGGCTCCATAATCATCATTTCCCCCAATTGTATTTCTAACAATACGAAGATTATGTAAATAATTATTTGTGATAGTTAAATGATTAGAACCATTATCTATATTAATTGCTACACCTACTAATGAAATATCACAATTTTTAATAGTACAATTAGTTGAATTACTAATAATAATAGCATAGCTAATTTTAGCAGTTATAGCATGGTCGTTCGGATCCATTGTTTTATCAATTATCTTAAATCCATCAATAACAATAAATTGCTTATTATTCATCACAATTACATCCGAACTAGAATTAGTAAGTATGGGTAAATCACCAAAACCATACGAAGTATATACTATAGGTGCAGTTGCTGTTCCTGAAACCGAGCAAACTAATCTACCTGAAAGTTGCTGTCCACGTTTGAATAATATGGAATCTCCAGGTAAAAAGGCACTTGATCCGTTATTAATTTGAGAAATAGTTTTCCAAGGATTAGTAATACTACCAATTGCACTTAAAGTAGCCGCAGATGGATCTACATAATAATTCTTTGCCTGTAGTTTACTATGCATAAAAGCAGAGAAAATTATCGTGATGCAAATAATATATTTTTTGTACAAATTCATAAACAAAGCTCAAGTTATTTGATATAATCGCTACTATTTTGAGTAGACGTCAAATGTAAAAGCAAAATGTTTGTAGATAATTGTACAATTCAAATAAAAATCAACTAATGTAAGTATATGTATAGAAAATTTAAGATAAATATCTAAAACTTAATTCTGATCTTGAACGAACTTGTAGTTTTTTATAAATACCTTTTACTCTCTGGTTAATAGTAAAACTAGTCACTCCAAGAGAATTTGCAATTTCTTTATAAGTGAAGCCCTTTAATAAAAACTCACAAACTTTCTTCTCCTTTTCAGTGAGTGATTTTTCTGAATACTTTATAGAATCATGATTACCATTGTGATTATTAGCGCTACTAGGAATCGATATGCATTTTGCTAATCCTTCTAAATTATGACTTAAATGTTCAAATAATAGCTCTTGTTGTGAGTTTGATAGGTATTTTGAATTACCTAATGACTTATGAATTGCTTGATACACTTCTATCGCAGAGTAGCTTAAATCAATATAAGAAGAGAACCCAAGATTAAAATAAGTAAATACCTCAGTTATATTCCTATTTAAACCAATTGCTACACAATGTACATTCTCAAAGCCATTATTTATGGAACTAACGTATTCACAACTTGCCCTGTCCTCTATGTCTAATAATACTACTCTTGCATTATTTACATTCAGTAAAGAATTGTAAAGTGAGTCTAGATTTTTATGTATAGTACACTCATTTAAGAAATCTAACTCTTTTAAAATAGAATTAAACCATTTGTTGATTGTTTGATTTGATACATACACGTCGATTCCCATAATGATAATTTTTAAATTCATAAATAAAATACCTGGGGGAGTCAAACAAAACTAGCGTCGAATTTTTTATATAATTGATACCTATTTTAGTAAATAGTAACTTTTAGTAGTATTATTTAAATATTGTAAAATCATAAATTAATTCTATAAATCAACATAGCTAATTACACATTAATTATTTTCACAACCTTTTATAAAATGAATAAAAAGCATGTGTTTTTAACTAATTGAAAAAATATAATTCTCAAACAAACTATTTAATAAAATTTACTTTTTAAAGAAATTGAATAATTTAGCTTGTGTGTAAATCTAAAACGCGACTGTAAAGGGTATATTGTTAAGTATATTTACGATAATATGTTTTACCAGCAATAAACAACAAAAAAATTAACGAGTTTATAGAATTATAATCATAATAGACTAAATTCTAATGAGTTAAGAACATATATTATTCGATTTCAAGTATACTATATGTTATGCTTAATTAAAAATTAAGCATAACATATAGATAGAATATTGGCAGAGAGAGATAGAGAGAGATGTTATTTTAAGAAAAAAACATTAAAAACCATACTTAATTGCTATTTTAAGCTAGCAGCGTATTCTGTAGGGGTCATTCCTGTATGAGCTTTGAATACTGTGAAATAGTTAGAATAAGATTTAAAACCTGAATTAGAGGCTATGGCTTCGGCAGTCATATTGGACAACATATTATTCTCAATTAATTGTTTGGAGTAATTGATCTTATACTCGTTCTTCCAAGCATTAAAATTTACTTTTAAATACTCCTTAAAATAGATATGCAAATGATGTATGGGTATTTTTGTTTCTATTGTTAAGGTCGATAACCCAAACTTGTCGTTTAAATATGGCTTTCTCAACATGTATTCAGTCAATAACTGATCTATATACTTTAAGTATTCATTATCTAAAGTGAATATTTTATACTCTTTTTTATCAGTTTTTATACCTGTATCTACCCCGTTTTCAAAATTATCTACTAATCTAGGTTCAGAACCCCCTTTCATCATGTCATCCTGTGTATTTATATAGGCTCTTTCCATTTTAAAATAAGGCATCCCATATAAAATACTAGGAAAGAAGAAAATAGAAAAAATGAGTACAAAACGAAAAATCCAATAAATATTAATAATATAGGTTCCTACATTTGAATTTAAAATAGAATAATGTAGCATATTACTAAAAACTGTTTCACATAGCATAAACATAAGTATCATTATCATTATAGATAAAAATAGTAAAATCCATCTGGCAACTAATTTATTATGTGTTGGAGTCGCAATGTTTTCAAACTTACTCTTAAGTAATAATACCAGGCTTGCTATTGCATATGCCAAATTAACTGACTGTCTTAATATACTTGCGTTAAAATCGGTCAAAAAAAGATGCTTTACAAGTCTATAATTGATAGGATTATAAAGCAATTCCTTAACTAGGGTAATTTTACTTTCTAAGGAGCTAAACAAATAAGGAGTTAAATCGATTAATGTTAAAATAAATGGTATTAAATGTACCAACTCCCTTTTTCTAAGATAGATATAATCATCATTTAGTACTTTCTTAATATATAAAAATATAGCTGGACCGAAACATGCAAATAGTGGGGTAAAATGATTAAAAAATATCGCTTTTAGGGTTGGAGATGCAGAAAATTGAATCATATACTGAGCAAGTCCATAGATTCCGAAAATGAAAAAAAATAAAGAAAGATAAAAATTAGAAGGCAATAATAAATCAGAAAAATTATAGAAAATAATTAGAAACGCAATGAAAATACTAAAAAGTGATGCTACTAATAAAAGCATAATTTATTAATTTATTAATTTATTAATTTATTAATTTATTAATTTATTATGAGAAATTAATTGAATTACAAAACTCGATTTAAATCTAATAAAAGATTTTATATTATTAAAATATTTTGCAGAAAAAATATTTAAACGTAACTTTTTTGTTGAAATAAAACACAAAAATTACGTAATAATACGTAACGCTCAAGGACAATAATCCTTAATAAGACTAATTGTCCTTGTATTTTTTTAAGACTTAACTATTTGTGTAATGCATTCTAATAATGCGACTTCCCAGCTAGGAATGGTAACTGAAATGTGAGATTCGATTTTATTGGTATCTAACACGGAATAAGCAGGACGCTTTGCCGGTGTAGGAAAATCAATGGTATTGATAGATTTTAATTCGCAAGTAAGTCCAGCAATTTCTTTTATTTTTTGAGCAAACCCAAACCAGGTGGTTTCTCCAGTATTGGCATAATGGTAAATACCCTTAATTACTTGTCCCTTATTAATTGCTACTAAAATATGTATAGTTGCTAGTGCCAAATCCTTCGCATAAGTGGGTCTTCCTTTTTGATCACCTACTATACTTAGACTGGCTCGCTCCTTCATTAAACGCATCATGGTTTTTACAAAATTATTACCATGTGTACTAAACACCCAAGATGTTCTAATTATTATAGTATTCTCATTTGCATCCATTGCCATTTGTTCTCCACCTGCTTTAGTTGCTCCGTAATAATTTACAGGATCTACTGGCATGTCTGTCAAATAAGGGCTAGTAGCATTACCATTAAAAACATAATCTGTTGAGTAAGTGATAAATGGTATAGCTAATACTTTACTAATCCTGGCTAGTTCCTGAACGGCCAATGCATTCACTGTATAGGCCAATTCTTTTTCAACCTCTGCTTTGTCCACTGCCGTGTAAGCAGCTGTATTTATAATTGCATTAGGTGCTATCTGCTTAATAATAGTCTCAAAACTTTCAGGCTTTGCTAAATCTAATGTGGTTCTATCTAAAAAAATAAATTCAAATTCAGGAAATGCAACAGCAGCTTGAGCTAATTCCCATCCTAACTGACCATTGGCACCCGTAACTAAAATTTTGTGTATAGACATAGTTTTAAATGCTGTATAGTTCTAGAATATATTATTTTGAAGTAAACTCTTTTGGTAATTTAGTCCACTCAGAAGGGGGAAGGGATTTAAAGTACTCATAAGTTTTTTGTAATCCTTCGGCACGTTCTACTTTGGGCTCCCAGCCTAAAATGGTTCTTGCCTTAGTGATATCGGGTTGTCTTTGCTTGGGATCGTCTACCGGTAATTCTTTGTAAACAATTTTTACTTTTGACTTTGTTAGTTTTAATACTTCCTCTGCAAAATCTTTTAAACTAATTTCATTCGGGTTGCCAATATTCACCGGACTTGCGTATTCACTTAATAATAGTCTGTAAATGCCTTCTACTAAATCGTCCACA
>CALPWK020000089.1 GCA_943327245.2 Comamonas sp. lk
CAATTCAAATTTGAATTGAAAGGTAGAAACTGGTTTGTTAGAGGTTATACAACATTAGAAAATTCTGGAGATTCTTATAATTCAACTATTTCAACTCGTTTATTCAACGAAGCTTGGAAAGCTAGTACAGTTTGGTATCCTACTTATGTGGGTGCTTACACTCAAGCTTTAGAAGCTGGGTTAAATCAACCTGCTGCTCATGCTGCTGCAAGAGCTACAGCCGACGCTGGTCGTCCAACTGGGGTTATTTCTGAAGATGCAAGATTTAAAACTATTATAAGCACACCTATCTCAAAAGGGGGTGGTTTATTTTTAGATAAAACTTCATTATATGTTGCGGAAGGTCAAATTAACTTAACGGAGCATTTAGGTTTAGACAAATACAATGCAGACCTAATTTTAGGTGGTAGCACAAAACAATACTGGTTAGATTCAAAAGGAACTTTATTTGCTGATACAGCAGGTATGATTTCTATTAATGAGTCTGGTGCGTATACTCAATTGTCAAAGCGTTTCTTTGATGATTTCATCAAGGTTTCAGTTTCTGGTAGATATGACAAAAACCAAAATTTTGAAGGTCGTTTCACACCAAGAATTTCTATGGTGGTTAAATTAGCTCAAGACAACAATATCCGTTTCTCTTATCAATCAGCTTACCGTTTCCCAACAACTCAAAACCAATGGATCAATTTAACAATTGGTGGTGGTACAAGATTAATGGGAGGTTTACCTCAATTAAGAACTTTCAACCATTTCCAAATCAATCCAGCATATACTTTAGCTAGTGTAACTGCATTTGGAGCATCTGCACTTGCAGGAGCACCTAATCCTAGTTTATTAAAGCAACAAGCTTTTGGTGAATTCAAGCCAGAGTCTTTAAGTACTTATGAGATTGGTTACAAAACATTGATTGCTAAAAAATTAATTATTGACGCATATGCATATGCTGGAAAGTATACCAACTTTATTAGCGGTGTAACAGTGATTCAATCAAGAAATCAACAAAGCGTTTTTGATGTTTTAGACGCAAGTAAGCGTATAGGTTATAGTATTTCAACAAATGCTACAGCGGACGTTTCTTCAGTAGGTTGGGGTATTTCTGCAGATTATTTATTGCCTCGTAACTTCAGTGTTTCAGGTAGTGTTTATTCTGACGAAATTGGAGATTTACCAAATGGTTTTATCTCTTACTTCAATACTCCTAAATTAAGAGCTAATATCGCTTTAAATAACAGCGGTTTCTTATTGAAAAACAGACTTGGATTTAGCGCTAACTTGCACTACCAAGACGGTTTTGTATACGAAGGAACATTTGCTGTAGGTAAAGTATCTGCATTTAACACAGTGGATGCGGTATTAACTTATAAAGTACCTCAGATTAAATCTATGATTAAAGCTGGTGGAACTAATATCTTCAACCATTATTATAGCACTGCATACGGTAGTCCATTTATTGGTGGATTGTACTATGTAAGCTTTGCATATAACATTTTGTAATATATTTTAGGATGGGTTAGTCCTATTAGTCCCTTCCCGATTTTTCGGGAGGGGATTTTTTTTAAGGAAAGTGTCACATATTCCTATATAAAACGCTATTTTTGCCACTCAAATTAAATACTATTTCATGCGATCAATAGCCTTTAGAGAAGCCCTACGCGAAGCGATGAATGAAGAAATGAGAAGAGACGAGAGAGTCTTTTTAATGGGAGAGGAAGTTGCGGAGTATAATGGAGCTTATAAAGTTAGTCAAGGAATGTTAGCTGAATTTGGAGCTAAGCGTGTAATTGATACCCCAATTTCTGAATTAGGGTTTACTGCAGTTGCTGTTGGTGCTGCTCAAAATGGATTAAGACCTATTGTTGAGTTTATGACTTGGAACTTTGCGGTACTTCCTTTGGATCAAATTCTGAATACAGCTTCTAAAATGTTGGCAATGAGTGGTGGCCAAATTGGTTGTCCAATTGTAATGAGAGGGCCTAATGGAAGTGCTGGACAATTAGGTGCTCAACACTCTACTGCATTTGAAAGTTACTTAGCGAATATTCCGGGGATCAAAGTAGTGTCTCCTTCTAATGGTTATGACGCTAAGGGTTTATTAAAGCAAGCTATACGTTACGAAGAAGATCCAATTATGTTTTTGGAAAGTGAAGTAATGTATGGTGATAAATGTGATGTTCCAGAAGAAGAATATTATATTCCTTTAGGCAAAGCGGATGTTAAAAAAGTTGGAACAGACATTACCATTGTTTCTTATAATAAAATGATGAAAGTAGCATTAGGTGCTGCTGCAGAACTAGAGAAAGAAGGCATTAGTGCAGAAGTAATTGATTTAAGAACCATTCGTCCATTAGACTGGATGACTGTTTTAGAAAGCGTTAAAAAAACAAATAGATTGGTAATTATAGAAGAGCAGTGGCCATTTGCTTCTATTTCTTCTGAATTATCTTATCGTATACAAAAAGAAGGCTTCGATTATTTAGATGCGCCAATTCGTCGTATTACAAGTGCAGACGCACCCATGCACTATGCACCTAACTTAACAGCACTGGCTATACCCGATATCACAAGGTCTGTCAAATTAGTCAAAGAAGTATTACAACAATACAAGTAATCCTTGTTTTTGGCCATTTATCGATTATATCAAGACTTTAAAAATCTTTTTACAAATATCCCTCACAAAGGGATATTTTTGTTATATACAATTAAGTAAATATTATGGGATTATTTTTATTAGTACTGTTTTGGGTGGGTTGGTATATTGGAATTTATGCCATGTTAAAAAAAGCGGGAGTTCCTGGAAATAAAGCCATTATCCCAATTTATAATACATGGGAAGTAGTGAAGCTTTGTAATATTCCAAAAATTTGGTTTTGGATACAACTTATTCCTATTTTGGGACAGTTTGTTTCTTTGTGGATTGGTATCATTTTTGTGATGCATTTCAAAAAAGTAAATTTAGTTCAACATACATTGACTGTTTTATTTCCATTTATTTATTTGCCCTACATAGGATTTTCTGCAAACGAAAAATGGCATGGTCAGGATGCGTTAGCGCATTATCATAAACCAGCCTCTAGGGAATGGATTGATGCAGCCGTATTCGCAGTTGTTGCAGCTACCTTAATTAGAACTTTTATATTTGAAGCGTATGTAATTCCTACAGAAAGTATGGAAAAAACATTACTAGTCAATGACTTCTTATTTGTAGATAAAGTTACATTTGGAGCAAGAATTCCTCAAACACCCGTATCATTTCCTTTTGTGCACAATACCATGCCGGGTTCTATAACAACACCTTCTTATACAAAACTCGTGCAGCTTGATTATACTAGACTACCTAATATTAGACCTATTAAAAGAAACGATGTAGTCGTATTTAATTTTCCTGCTGGGGATACAATTATTAATTTACCTGAGTTTGGAAGTAAGGTTCCATATTATGATGTATTAAGAAGCGCTGAATTTAATGGCGATAGAGAAAAGCTACAATCACAATATCCTATTTTAGTTCACCCAATGGACAAGACTGATAATTATATCAAACGTTGTGTTGGTATACCGGGCGATGTATTAGAAGTAAGGTCAAGTCGTTTGTGGATTAATGGAAAACCTGCTTTAGTAACTCCCTATGCACAAACAGAATACTTAGTAACAACAGACGGAACTCCAATTCCTGAAGATTATATAATTGATAGTATTGGAATTAATTTAACAGAAGCTACTCCAGACTATGGAATGGTAGAAGGGATGCCTAATACTTTCAGAATTAATATGACTGCAGGTGCTGCCGCCAACTTAAGTAGATTGCCACATGTAAAATTGGTTGAATTTTATATTGATAATAATGTTGGATATACTTTTCCAAATGACATAACTCATTTTCCATTTACAGTTGACAATTTCGGTCCTATTCGAATACCTAAAAAAGGAGATATTATTTCGCTAGATGATACAACAATAGAATTGTATAGACGATTAATTACTTCCTATGAGCATAATTCATTGGAACAGAAAAATGGGAAGTTCTATATTAATGGGAAGGAAGCTAATTCTTACACTATACACCAGGATTATTATTGGATGATGGGGGATAATAGACATAGAAGTCAGGATAGTCGTTTTTGGGGATTTGTTCCAGAAACACATATTGTTGGAAGAGCGGCTTTAATTTGGTTTAGCTATAGTCAATCTATTCGTTGGGACAGATTGTTTAAATTAATTAAATAAAATAATCAAAACCTCACAATTGTGGGGTTTTGATTTTAAATAGGACATTATGAAGCAAAAATTTGAATTTGAATATGATTCTTTTGAAAGTATAGACATGCTTTTAACGGCAGACCAGTCTTTATTAGCAACTGCAAAAGACGCTACGGAAACGGCTTATGCAATTTATTCTAATTTCAAAGTGGGTGCAGCAGCTTTATTATCAAATGGCCAGATCGTTATAGGGTCTAATCAAGAAAGCGCTAGTTATCCAGTTGGTATTTGTGCAGAAAGAACTTTGTTAAATAGTATTGGTAGTCAATATCCTAAAGAGACCATTTTAGCAATGGCAATTAGTTACCATCCAGTTGGTAAGCCTTCTGACGAGCCATTGTCTCCATGTGGAATGTGTAGACAATCTCTATTAGATTACGAGAACAGATATGAAGCGCCTATTAAAGTAATACTTGGAGGCCTTACGGGCCCCGTGATGGTCTTTAAATCCGCTTCGCAATTATTGCCATTCGGATTCAACGGATCGATATTAAAGGGCTTAAAATAAAGTCTGAACACCAAGCGCTAGTCTGAACTCATGTTGTAGTAGCCATCGCTTTCTAGATTTGCCCCAAGCATATCCTACCAGTGACTGGTCGGCTCCAATAATCCTATGACAAGGAACAATTATAGCAATTTTATTTTTCCCATTAGCGGAAGCTGCAGCCCTAACACATTTTGGGTCCCCTAATTTTTTTGCTAGTTCTCCATAGCTCAATGTTTTTCCAAAAGGAACCTCATAAAGCTCTCTCCAAACTTTTTGCTGAAATTCGGTCCCTACTTGATTAATTGGTACTGAAAATGTCCTTCTAGTTCCAGCAAAATAACCAATAAGTTCTTCAATACATTGATGAATTATGTCATTAGATTCGGTAACCATTAATTCCATTTCAAGCACTGCTTCAGGGGCTATAAAAACGAGTTCTTCAATACTATGTGCTGCAGCAACAATTTTTATGGCACCAATTGGGCTGTGATAAATATGAGTAAAAATTGTTTGCATTATCCAATGGGTTGTCCATTGTTAGTAGGGTGTAATGGACTCAATAAAATTACTTCATTTTCATCATCATAAACACCTAATACTAAACACTCACTTATGAAATTGGCAATTTGCTTTGGAGGAAAATTAACGACCGCGATAATTTGTCTTCCAATAAGACTTTCAATAGTGTAATGTTTTGTGATTTGGGCAGAAGATTTTTTGATACCAAATTTCCCAAAATCAATAGTTAATTGGTATGCTGGTTTCTTTGCTTTGGGGAATGGATACACTTCTATAATGGTGCCAGTGCGTATATCAATTTTCGCAAAATCGTCCCATTGTATCATATTAAGCAAATTTTAATAAATATAAAATTAATTACTTAGTCAAGTAAATTAGCTAGATCAATTAAATCTTTCTGCTTGTATTGCAAATTTGGACTAGTAAAGCATTTTGCAAATTCTAGCATTAGTTTTTTAATAATTCGAGGATTAGAAAGCGGCTTGTAATAAATATTTTTAGGTTCAATATTCGAACGTTCAAAATACTTATCTAAGTCTGCTTGAGAAAAAGCATGCCCAGTAGTACCCTCAATATAAAATTGAATATACGCTTGAGGGTTTGGATAAATCTCGTCGGGAGACCAATCTAAAGTGTAAAAAGCAATAATACATTGCTTAGGAATATTAATAAAGTCAGAGATAATATCTAATTGTTGACACAATTCAGCATAAAGGATCGTGTTAGCAAATGCATTACCTTTTTTGGATTGAAGAGGTGCTGAAATTAAAAACTCTTCAGGGTTGGCATAATTCACCTCGGCACCCTTTAATTGATAGTAACTAAATAAGATATTTTTTAACACATTAGCTTGTTCTAATGGCGTTAGGTAGTTGTTTAACTCCAACCAAATATTACGTCTTATCTTTTCTAATTGATGACGTAATGTATCTAAATTCAATTCTGGGAAATGAAATTTAGTAACCAATAAGGCACCCTCAAATAAAGAAGGCTCTGGTTTAGACTTCCATTCAACGAAAGCTTCTTTTAAATCGTTTAAGCGTAGTTTGTGAATCATCATTTCAATACGCTCTTGGGTACTTTCATCCAATGTAGTTTCCCATAAATGCTCTAAGTCAGGAATGATAGGGCTACCGTAATTCAGGAGCCTATCTGAAATTGTGTTGAACACTTCTTCATCTGGGTCGTCAATCAGGTTAAACAAGGCCTTTATTTCTTCTTCAGTTTTTTGCATTTTGTATTAAATCAAGTTTGAAATCTTATTCAAATCAAAGCAAAATAAATGACAATTGTCAGCTTAGTTATCCCATAACTGTGGATATATTTAACAATAGTTTACATAATAAATCTAATAACTATTCGTTAGCACAAATAATAGTCTAATTATAGGCTATAGAATTGTGAATTGACTATCTTTGCACATTAATAAAATTTATGCATAACCAAACAATTGCTACCCCCAAGTTTCCGGTTTCGACTAAATCTTTACATGCTGAACTTAAAAGACGTGTCAATGAGTACTTAGAATCTCAAAATATTAAAGCAACTGGGAACAGTAAACTTTTTTCTAAGGCAATCATTTTGATTAGTTTATTCGTGGCTACTTATATTCATTTAGTATTTTTTACACCGCCAGTTTTTTTCGCTGTAATAGAATGTATTTTTTTTGGAGCTTTAATTGCTTCTATTGGTTTTAATGTTATGCACGATGGCAGCCATGGAAGTTTTAGTAAACATCCATGGTTAAATAAACTAGCTGCCTCTTCCATTAGCGTTTTAGGAGCGAGTAGATTTATGTGGAGTATGAAGCACGTTACCATTCACCACACCTATACCAATATTGATGGAGTAGACGACGATATAGAAGTGGGTATGTTAATGAGAATGGCGCCAACTCAAAAGCATTATTTAATGCACCGTTTTCAACATATTTATTTTTGGGTTTTGTATATGTTACTTTATATTTTCTGGCTTTTTTTTACAGACTATAAAAAATATTTCTCAAGAATGATTGGTTCAGTTCCTTTGAAGAAAATGACTATTGCAGAACATGTAGAATTTTGGTTAGTTAAAATATACCATGCTGGTGTTTTCATTGCTTTACCAATTTATATGCTTGGATTTACTAGTTGGTTAGTTGGATTTTTACTTATTGGTTGTGCTGCAGGCTTAATTTTAAGTATCGTATTCCAATTGGCACACACTGTTACCGATACTGAATTTCCCGTGGCTATTCAACCTGAAAATAGAATGCCAGATGAATTTGCTGCACACCAAATACACACTACCGCTAATTTCGCTACAAAAAGTAAAATTGTTAGTTGGTTAGTGGGTGGATTGAATTTTCAAATTGAACACCATTTATTCCCTAAAATCTCACACGTTCATTATCCAGCTATTTCTAAAATAGTGAAAGAAGCTTGTGCAGATTTTAAATTAAAATACATTGAATATCCAACAGTGCTTAGTGCTATTAAAGCCCATGTTGCCCATTTAAAATCTTTGAGTAAGCCTTCCATTGCTTAGTTCATAATTTAATATTTTCAAAGCCTCGGAATTTTCCGGGGCTTTTTTATGCTCTTGACTATCAAGTTTCTGAGTGCAAGGCTTGGCATATCCTACTCCTCAGTTCTTTCTTGATTAATAAAGAGCTTTATAAAATAAACTATCGCTCTCTGTTCGCCCTGCCGCTAAAAACGACTTAGTTCATCTAAAATCGCGAACTCGCTGTGCTCAGACATGCGCGATTTTTTACGATGCACTTAGTCGTTTTCTTAACGCTAGGTCTCAGAGTTCGCGAGTAGTTTATTTTATTCACTCTTTTTTACTTTTAAAAGA
>CALPWK020000090.1 GCA_943327245.2 Comamonas sp. lk
TAATGATACTATTGCTGCAAATATTGCATTAGGCAAGCCAGAAGCCACAGAGGCTGAAATTATAGAAGCTGCAAAAATTGCAAATGCTTATGACTTTATAATAAAAAAAGAAAATGGATTTAATACAATTATTGGAGACCGTGGAAGTAAATTAAGTGGTGGAGAACGCCAACGCTTAACCATTGCTCGCGCCGTATTAAAAAACCCTCCTATCTTAATCTTAGACGAAGCTACTTCTGCGCTAGATACCGAAAGCGAAAAATTAGTTCAAGACGCTATCAATAATATGATGCAAAACAGAACTTCTATTGTTATCGCTCACCGCCTTTCCACTATTCGCCACGCAGACGAAATAATTGTTTTACAAAAAGGCAATATTGTAGAGCGCGGCAATCATGACGAATTACTAGCCCAAGACGGTTACTATCGAAAGCTGATTGAAATGCAAGAAGTAAAATAAATAATATTTGAAAGAATAATTTTAATTCTACAAAAAAGCCCGATCAATTTGATCGGGCTTTTTTTATATTCTTGTACTTAGCTTACTGCTCGTTATGTGAATTTTTCACATAACCCAATTTAGCTTCTAAGCTTAAAGTTGCGTGAGGAACTGCGCGTAAACGTGCTTTGTCTATTAAAAGACCTGTTACTCTACAAATGCCATAAGTTTTATTTTCAATTCGCATTAAAGCTTTCTCTAAATGATCAATAAATGTGATTTGACGACTAGCCATTTGGCCTAGTTGTTCTCTTTCCATACTCACACTTCCGTCTTCCATTGTCATGTAACGAGCGTCATCATTATCTCCACCCATTTCGTCTTTACGTGTAATTAAACCTTGCAAATACATTAATTCTTTCTTTGCAGAGTCTAATTTTTTTGAAATCAAGTCTTTGAATTCAGCTAATTCTGCATCAGAGTATTTAACTAAAGTTTCAGTTGATCTTTCTACTTCCTTTCTTTTCTCCATTGGTACATAACCTGGTTGATAAGGAACACTACTCTTAGCATTGATTTTTGGAACTTTTACGTCTTTAATTGGCTCTGCTACTTTTCGTATTGGCTTAACTGGTGGAGTAGGTATTACTGGAACAGGTTTAGCTGGAGGTACATATTTTTCAACAGGCTTTACTGGAACAACTGGCTTTTTAAACGGAGTTGGTGCAGGTTTAGCAGGAACTACTTTCTTAGCTGGAGTTGCTGCTTTTTTTACCGGCGCAACTACTTTAACTGGAGCTACTGCTTTTTTTACCGGCGCAACTACTTTAACTGGAGCTACTGCTTTTTTTACCGGTGGCGCTACTTTTTTAGCAGGTGCTGCTTTTTTTACAGGTGCCACTACTTTTTTAGCGGGTGCTGCTTTTTTTACAGGTACCACTACTTTTTTAGCAGGCGCTGCTTTTTTTACAGGTGCCACTACTTTTTTAGCGGGTGCTGCCTTTTTTACAGGTGCCACTACTTTTTTAGCGGGCGCTGCTTTTTTAGCAGGTGCTGCCTTTTTTACAGGTGCTGCTTTTTTTGCTGGAGCTGCCTTTTTTACAGGTGCTGCTTTTTTAGGAGCTGGTTTTTTTGTAGCCATAGTTATCCTTTTTGTAAAACTGAAATCCTTAATTTTTGGTCATTTATTTCGACATCCACCCCTTCCTCTAGTGAAGGAACCCAGTCAATCTGCAATGCCAGTATTTCGCGGCAAATATAGTCGGAAAATTGGTTAATAGAGTCCTTCAAAATTGTGTTATCCACAATTCGGAGTAAAATCTTGTCTGTAAGCTCAAAATTGCGCTCTTTTCGTATGTTTTGGACCCTATTTACCAGTTCTCGGGCATTTCCCTCCTGCAATAAAGCAGGACTTAGGGTAATATCAAGGGCCACAGTAAGGGCATTTTTCACTGCAACGCTCCATCCTGGTATATCTTCTGCTATAATATCTACCTCGCTGATTAATAAAGGGATAGTGGTTTCATCAATGTTTAAGTCGATTGTTCCGTCTTTTTCCAACTGGCTAATTTGAGCTTGATTCAATTCCGCAATAATGGCGGAAGCTTGTTTCATTTTGGTGCCCAACTTTGCACCTAATAGTTTGAAATTAGGTTTTAATTTTTTACTGATCACCCCTTCCGTTTCCGTTATATAATTTATTTCTTTAACATTAACTTCTGCAAGTATTAGTTCTTCCATTAATTCAATGGCTGACTTCATGGCAGGGTCTAAAACTGGTATTAATATTTTTTGTAATGGTTGACGAACTTTGATATTCACTTTTTTTCTGATAGATAAAACCAAAGAACAAATATCTTGAGCCATTTGCATTCTTGCTTCTAAAGCTAGATCCATTTTGGTCGTATCAGCTTTTGGAAAATCAACATGATGAATAGATGTTGCGTTATGTCTTTTGGTAATGCCATTTAAATTTCTAAAAACTTGATCACAGAAAAAAGGTGCAATTGGCGCCATTAATCGAGTGATAGTTTCTAAACATTCATACAATGTTTGATACGCAGCAATTTTATCTTCCGTATAGGTTCCTTTCCAAAATCTTCTTCTACATAATCTCACATACCAGTTACTTAAATGTTCGTCTACAAAAGTCTCAATAGCACGTCCAGCAAGCGTTGGCTCAAAGTCGTCCATTGCATTCGTTACTGTTTGTACTAAACTATTTAAAGAAGAAATAATCCAACGATCAATTTCCGGTCTTTCTTCAACAGGTATATAATCTTGTTCGAAATGGAAATTATCTACGTTTGCATACAATACAAAAAACTGATAGGTGTTATATAAAGTCCCAAAGAATTTTCTTTGGACTTCCTGTATCCCGGATAAATCAAATTTCAAATTATCCCATGGAGACGCATTGGTGACTAAATACCATCTTGTAGCATCTGCTCCATAAGTATCTAATGTTTCAAAAGGATTCACCACGTTACCTAAACGTTTACTCATTTTGTTGCCATTCTTGTCTAGCACCAAACCATTGCTCATTACATTTTTATACGCAACGCTATCAAATAGCATTACGGCAAGTGTATGTAATGTATAAAACCATCCACGTGTTTGGTCAACCCCTTCACAAATAAAATCTGCAGGGAAAGCTTCCCCCTTGTCCACTAAGTCTTTATTTTCAAATGGATAATGCCATTGTGCATAGGGCATTGCACCAGAGTCAAACCAAACATCCACTAAGTCTGCCACGCGTTTCATTGGTTGTCCTGTAGCGCTTAGTAATTCAATTTGATCCACATAGGGCTTATGTAAATCAACGTCTAATTTGCCATCTACTATTTGTAATGTAACGTCCTTGTTAAATCCTTTTTCTTTTGCAGCTAAAAATCCTGCAGTTAATTCTTCTATGGAACCAATGCAAATTTCTTCTGTCCCGTCTTCTGTTCTCCATATTGGCAATGGAGTACCCCAATATCTACTACGTGACAAATTCCAGTCCACCATATTCTCCAACCAATTTCCAAAACGCCCCTCACCTGTGCTTTTAGGTTTCCAATTAATGGTCTTATTTAATTCTACCATTCTATCTTTAACAGCAGTCGTTTTAATAAACCATGCGTCTAATGGATAGTATAAAATTGGCTTATCGGTTCTCCAACAATGCGGATAATTATGTTCATATTTTTCAACCTTGAAAGCCCTGTTTTCTTTTTTCAATTTTACAGAGATGTCAACGTTTACGTCTTGAAAATCTTTTTCGTCTTTATAATTTTTTACATAGCGTCCAGAAAATTCTCCCACGCCGTCAATGAATTTTCCTTCACGGTCCACTAATGTAATTATTCCCAAATTATTTTTTTGGCCAACTTTATAATCGTCTGCACCAAATGCAGGTGAGGTATGCACAATACCTGTTCCGTCTTCCGTGGTAACAAAATCACCCAAAATTATTTTAAATGGATCTCCTTCTATTTGTGTAGGATTATTTGCTTCAAATGGCATTAATTGCTCGTAACGTAATCCATTTAATTGACTGCCTTTAAACTCGGAAAGTATTTTCCAAGGTAATATTTTATCCCCTTCTGCAAATGAATCTAATGCTAATCCTTCTTCTTTGAAGTACTTCGCTATCAATGCTTTTGCGAGAATTACATTTACTGGAACTGCGGTATACGGATTATAGGTTGATACTAATGCGTAGTCAATATTAGGTCCAACTGTCAATCCTAAATTAGATGGCAAGGTCCATGGAGTAGTAGTCCAAGCCATATAAAAAACTTCATTCTTATTTGCATTGGCTGCGGCATCAAATATAAATTGACTCTCTGGTGAGGCTACTGCTTTAAACATAGCAACCACAGAAGTGTCTTTTACATCTTTGTAGGTACCCGGTTGATTTAATTCATGTGAACTTAATCCTGTACCTGCTGCTGGTGAATACGGCTGTATACTTACGCTCTGATATAAATAACCTTTCTTATAAAGCGTACTTAAAATCCACCAAAGTGTTTCAATATATTTATTTTCAAATGTGATGTAGGGGTTATTTAAATCAACCCAATAGCCCATCTTATTGGTGATATCATCCCATTCCTTTTTATAGCGTAATACCGCTTCTCTACATTTCTGATTATACGCTTCAACGGAAATTTTCTTTCCTATATCTTCTTTAGTAATTCCTAATTCTTTTTCCACTCCTAACTCAACAGGCAAGCCATGCGTATCCCAACCTCCCTTTCTTTTAACTTGAAAACCTTGCATCGTTTTATAACGGCAGGTCATGTCCTTTAAGGTTCTAGAAATAACATGGTGAATGCCTGGCATTCCATTTGCACTTGGCGGACCTTCATAAAAAACAAAAGGTGTTTTGCCTTCTCGCAATATAACTGATTGCTCAAATGCCTGCTCTTTTTTCCAAGCTGCTAATATTTCTGCCTCGATGGTAGGCAAGTGTAGTCCTTTAAATTCTGGGTATTGATTGCTCATAAAACGCTTATCCTAGCTGATTTTTAGGGCACGAAGGTACGATTTTTTGCCCTTTTAAGCTTGATCTGCCGTTTTTTCCTCCTTGAAAAAGCGATTCTGAAACACAAATAGGGTAATTACCCCTGTACTTATGGCCATATCGGCAAAATTGAACACCGGTCTGAAAAATTCAAACTCCTCCCCGCCCCATATTGGGAACCAAGAAGGAAAGTGGGCTTCTCTGATAATTGGGAAGTAAAACATGTCAACCACCCTGCCATGCAATAATGGGGCATAACCACCTCCCAAAGGAAATATTCTAGCTACCATAGTAGTGTATGGTACACTAGTTTCAAATATTAAACCATAAAACATACTGTCAATTAAATTTCCCACCGCGCCAGCATAGATTAATGCTACGCAAATAATAAATCCATTATGATACTTTTTTTCAATAAACCCTTTTATTAAAAAAGTACCCCAAATAACTGCTATCAATCTAAATAAGGTTAATGCAATTTTTCCTAAGCCCCCTCCAAACTTCAATCCCCAAGCCATTCCTTCATTCTCTACAAAATGAAGTCTTGCCCATGAGCCAATAATAGCATGTTCTTCTCCAATGAAATAATTAAGCTTTATATAAAACTTAATTGCTTGATCAATAAATAAAATTAGCAGTATAAATAATGTTACTTTTTTGCCGTTCATGTTTGTTTCAAATTATTATTGGAGCACAAAGATACGCTAGTCTTGAATATAGATACGCTTAACTCTTTGCCCAATTGTTGTTAAAATTTCATACGGGATGGTTTCCGCCCATTTTGAAACTTGATCAATTGTTAGATGTGGCCCAAAAACTTCCACTGTATCACCCACATGTACATTAGCAATACCTGTAATGTCAATCATAGTCATATCCATACAAATGTCCCCCACAATTGGTGCTAATTGCCCTCCTACCCACATACTTCCTTTGCCTCTGCCCAATTTTCTAGCATACCCGTCTGCGTAACCAAGTCGAACGGTAGCAACAGTTGTTGGCTTGTCTAATACGCCAGCACGATTATATCCTACTGTTTGATTACTTTCTAAATTACGTATTTGCGCAATGGTAGTTTTTAATTTTACTACTGTTTCAAAATTTAAAGCACCCGCACTTACACCATACATGCCAATGCCTAGTCTGACCATGTCCAAATGGTATTGCTGATCCATTAAAATAGCATCTGAATTGGCAATATGTTTGATTACAGTATACCCGATTGCTTTTTCAATTTGAGCTGCTGCCCTAGTAAAGTTATTGAGTTGATCCAATGTAAAATCTTTAAATGCAGCTTGTCCACTTGCACTCAAATGACTGAAAATAGATTGAATTTTTAGGGTAGTATTCGATTTTAATTGTGCCGCTAAAGTGTCCATTTCACCCATGTCAAATCCCAAACGATTCATGCCTGTATTCAATTTGATATGAATAGGAAAATTAGGAATGCCCTGTTTCTGTATAAATAAAGTAAAATGTTCCAATTGTTCAAATGAAAATATTTCCGGCTCCAAATGAAATTGTACTAAGGTGTCAAATGCAGCTTCGTCCACATTCATTACCATGATAGGAGTGTATATTCCAGCTTTTCTTAATTCTACTCCCTCGTCTGCATAAGCCACTGCTAAATAGTTAACATGATGAAACTGCAAAGCACGGGCCACTTCCACACTTCCACTACCATAGCCAAATGCCTTTACCATTGCCATTACTTGCACTTCTGGTCCTACTTTAGTTTTAATTTTTTTATAATTATTCACCAATGCTGTTAGATTCACTTCCACAACAGTTTGATGAACGTGTGCCTGAAATATTGCATTAACCTTCTCTAATTCGAAGACCCTTGCGCCTTTTAACATTATAAACTCGTCTTTGAAACTACTTGTGTCTATTTGTTTAATAAAAGTATCCGTATCCACATAGGAGCTAATACTTATCGCCGATGTATTTAATAGTTTATTATTTAACAATGACTTTTGTAATGCCGGTCCTATTGTAATTAATTTTTTAATGGGCCAAGCCATTAATTGTTGCAAAAGCGCTTCATAATTAAAAAGCTCATTTTGGCCTTGCGCAAAATCAGATATAATTAGTGTTATAGGTAATAATCCTGCCTGTTGTTTTGCATATTCCAATCCTAATTGTAAAGCGATAATATCGTTACTGTAACTATCATTTAAAATATAACAATTATTGATTCCCTTTTTAATTTGCATGCGCATGTCCAAATGCATTAAGCCACTTACCCCTTGACTTATTTTTTGTTGACTCATTCCTAAACATATAGCCGCCAACCAACAGCTACATACGTTTTCTATTGAACTGTTGTCTGTGAATGGAACGATTAACTCGATAGTTGAATTTTCATAAACTGCTTTTAACTCAGTATGATTCCCACTTGAATTTGACGACTTAATATATAATGTTGCCAATGCAGTTGCTCCCCAAGTAAGCATTTGTTGTCCACTAATTGGTTGTACATTTTTCAATAATGCATAGGGGCCTAATAAAATGGTCGCGGTCTTAGCTAATTGTAATTTTTCATTTAATTTCTCCTCTAGACTACTAAAACCTTCCTGATGCGCTGTTCCTATACTTGTAATAATAGCAATGGTAGGCTGTATAACAGCAGCTAATTTTTGCATCTCCCCCTTTTGCGATATACCAGCTTCGAAAATGGCTAGATCATGGTGCGTTCCCATTCCCCATACACTTAAAGGCACTCCAATTTGAGAATTATAACTTCTGGGACTTCGTACAATGGTGAATTGACTATTTAAAATTTCAAATAACCACTCTTTTACAATGGTTTTTCCATTACTTCCAGTGATGCCAATTACTGGATAAGTGAATTTTGCACGATGATTCCTAGCAGTCGCTTGTAAAGCATCCAATACATTTTCAACTATTATAAAATTGACATTCTGAAACGCTTCCGTATTAAAATCTTGATTTACAACAAAATTATAAACCCCTCTTTCCACTAATTCTGGAATATATAAATGACCATCATTTTGGGTTGTTTTCAAGGCGAAATAAAGAGATTGCATTGGATATAATAAGCGTCTACTGTCTGTCAATATATAAGCGATATCCGCTTGCTTATGAATGATTGTTTTTGCTGTTATGCCTTCTGCAATATGTTGTATA
>CALPWK020000091.1 GCA_943327245.2 Comamonas sp. lk
AGCTTCAATCATCTCACGCAATAAATCATTTCCTTCACGTGTTCTTTCTCCTACACCAGCAAATACGGATAATCCACCGTGACCTTTTGCAATATTATTAATCAATTCTTGAATCAATACTGTTTTACCAACACCCGCACCACCAAACAATCCAATCTTACCACCTTTTGCGTATGGCTCAATCAAGTCAATAACTTTAATACCTGTAAACAAAATTTCTGTTGCAGTACTTAAGTCTTCAAACTTTGGAGGGTTGGCATGAATAGCACGACCATTCGTTTTATCTAATTGTGGTAAGCCGTCAATTGCATCGCCTGTTACATTGAACAAACGACCATTGATACCTTCTCCAACTGGCATAGTAATTGGTCTTCCTAAATCGATTACATCCATTCCTCTTACTAGTCCTTCCGTACCGTCCATCGCAATGGCACGAACACTGTCCTCTCCCAAGTGTTGCTGTACTTCAAGTACTAATTTTTCACCACCTGCTTTTTGGATTTCAAGGGCATTGTAAATTTCTGGAAGCACTGCTCCATTCGTAAATTGTACGTCTACAACCGCACCAATAATTTGTTTGATTTTACCTGTCGTTGCCATAGTTTTCAGTTTCGGCTGCAAAGGTAGTGATTTGCTAGTTTATTGCAAAAATTGTATGTAGATAATAGCAGCTAAAATACCCCCAACTATGGGACCAAACACAGGAATGGCTGCATAACCCCAATCGCTAGACCCTTTTCCCTTGATTGGAAGCACAAAATGCATGATTCTAGGCCCTAAATCCCTTGCCGGGTTAATCGCAAAACCGGTTGGCCCACCCATCCCGAAGCCAATTCCAGCTACTAAAATGGCCACAGGGAGTGCTGATAAAGACCCCATTTCTACTCCAGCTGGTTTGATATATAAAATACCCAGTATGAAAACGAAGGTTGCTAGGGTTTCCACAATAAAGTTTTGAGGTAGTCTTCGAATAGAAGGACCCGTTGAAAAACAAGCTAATTGATCTGCCGCATTTTCGCATTCGTTAAAATGATCTTTATGAACCATCCAAACTACAAAAGCGCCTAACATGCCTCCCAATAATTGTCCTAAAATATATTTTGGTACCAATGCCCAACTAAATTTTCCAGCGGTAGCCAATGCAATTGTTACAGCCGGATTTAAATGTGCGCCACTACTACTGCTTGTTATATATACTGCTACAAAAACTGCGACGGTCCATCCTAAAATAATAGAAACCAAGCCTCCATTATTCCCTTTTGTTTTTGGTAATACGACATTGGCTACAACTCCATTACCAATAATAATTACAATTGAAGTGCCTATTAATTCTGCGATAAATGGTGACATAAAAATTCTTTTGGATTAAAATATAATTTGATTCTACCAGTTGTTTGTTGTTTTAATAGCACGGTCCCATCCCTTAATTAATTCATCTCGATTACTTACTTTTGGCTCAAACACTTTGTCAACCTGCCATTTAGCGGTAATCTCCTCCTGATTTTTCCAAAATCCAACAGCCAATCCAGCTAAATATGCAGCCCCTAATGCGGTAGTCTCTATCATTGTTGGACGTATCACTTTAGTATTTAAAATGTCTGACTGAAACTGCATTAATAAATTATTTTTAGTTGCCCCACCGTCTACCCTTAATTCTGCAATTGGAATTTTTGCGTCAGCTTCCATTGCCTTTAAAACATCATAGGTTTGAAAAGCAATACTCTCTAAAGCTGCTCGCGCAATATGAGCAGAAGTAGTTCCTCTTGTAATTCCTACTATAGTTCCTCTTGCATGTTGATTCCAATAAGGAGCTCCAAGACCCGCAAAAGCAGGAACCAAATAAACACCATCTGTATGAGCAACTTGACTTGCTAATGCTTCTACTTCTTCTGAATTTCTTATTAAATGCAACCCATCTCTAAGCCACTGTACCACCGCTCCCCCAATGAATACACTTCCTTCTAATGCATAGTAAGTGTGGCCATTTATTTGCAAGGCAATAGTAGTTAATAAATTATGTTTTGAAGTCACTGCTTTTTCTCCAGTATGCATTAACATAAAACAACCAGTACCATAAGTATTTTTCACCATGCCTGGGCTAGTACACATTTGTCCAAATAAGGCAGCTTGTTGATCTCCTGCAATTCCTGCAATGGGGATTTCATGATTTGTAAAAAGTTGATTGGTATGGCCATAAATCTCACTACTACTTTTTACAGTAGGTAAAATGGATAATGGAATTTCGAATAAATTTAATAGTTCTGTATCCCATTGTAACTCATGAATATTATATAACATCGTACGTGATGCATTCGTAACGTCGGTTACGTGCACCTTCCCATTAGTTAATTTCCATACCAGCCAAGTGTCAATAGTTCCAAAACAAAGGTCTCCATTTTCAGCAAGCATTCTTGCTCCAGCTACATTATCAAGAAGCCATTTGATTTTTGAAGCAGAAAAATAAGCATCAATGACTAATCCAGTTTTTGACTGGATCATTTCCGCTTTCCCTTGCGCTTTTAAAGCATCACAAAAATCAGCTGTCCTTCTATCCTGCCATACGATAGCATTATATATTGGCAGTCCCGTTCTTTTATTCCACAATACAGTAGTCTCTCTTTGATTGGTAATGCCAATTGCAGCAATATCTGTTAATGTTAGATTTTTTTTGGTGATTGATTCGGATGCAACTCCTATTTGAGTACTCCAAATTTCCATTGCATCATGCTCCACCCAGCCCGGCTGAGGAAAATGCTGGGTAAACTCTTTTTGAGCAACTGAATGAATTTGACCTTGATGATCAAACAATATGGCACGACTACTCGTAGTCCCTTGGTCAAGAGATAAAATGTATTTTGACATCACAATCGTTTTATAGATTGTAATATAAAAAATTAAACGCAGAAATAAGAAACCTAAATCTATCTTCTATTCTTAAGCCAATTTTCGGGGTCAAAAAAGACCACTTTTTCATTATTGATGGAGAATAATAGTGCGCCTTCTCCATCCAAATTAATGCCAGAGCGACCTAATACCGTCCCTGCCTTAACCTCTTGCATAACACGCACAGTGGAGCTACTTAAATGCGAATAAGTGGTGAAGTATTTACCATGTTTTACAAATATGGACAAGTCGCCATTCACGTCTCCTACATAAATTACAGTCCCATTAGCTACACTTTTAACTGAGCTACCTTTTGGTAAAGCAATTTCAATGCCGTCACTTTTTCTATTTAATTTGGTACCTGGTATGTTTTCTACTCCAAAATGGACGTATACATTTCCTCTGTCAATAGGCCATGGCAAATTCCCTTTATTATTTTCAAACGAAATAGAGGTCTCTCTCCCTTCCTCTGTTGTTTCTAGGGCAGAATAAGGGCGATTGTCGGTAGTGCTTGTTAATCCGCCTTCCACTTTCCCGATCTTTATATTCGTCTTTGCAGAGGTATTATTATTGTTTTCATTATTTGCTTTAGCGGCAGCTTCATTATTCGCTTTTAGTTTGGCTAATCTTTCTTTTTCTCTTTTTTCTGCTTCTTGAATTTCTCTTCTAATTAATGCAGTTAATGCTTGTTGCATTTTACGTCTTTGCGATTCTTTCAACTTTACCTGGACTGTAATTTCCTGCTCTTTACTCTTTAATTGTTTTACAACTTTGTCTTGTTCTTTCTTGTCCTGTTCTAATACTTGCAATTGCTCATTTTGAACAGTCAATGTTTTTAAACGGTCTTTTTTATTATCGCTTAGTTGTACGATTTTTGTATTTAAGTCCACCTGGGACATTCCAATTGCTCTAGCTTGCGCCTCTCTATTTTGTCTATAACTTTTTAAATAAGTAATTCGCTTTACTGCATCGTTAAAACTTTTAGCAGAAAATAAGAAATTCAAATATTCATAACCACTTCTACCCTTATATGAGAAGATAATACTTTTGGCATATCTTGATTTTAAGGTATCTAAGTCTTTATTTAATTTCTGAACATCTAATTGATTATTATAGATAGCAGCATCTAATATTTTTACCTGATTTCTAATCCCATTCACTAGTGCCTCTCTTTTTGCTATTTTTGTTCTAATCATAGCCAATTGACCCAATGAACTTTTCTTATTTCTTTTGGTTTGCTCTAATAATTGATTTAGCTCATCAAGTTCTCTTCTGATAGATTGTTCTTGCTTTTGCAAATCCTCTCTGGACATACTAGATTGAGCAGTAGCGTCTAATGCAACAGCGATCACAAAAATCAATATCAGCGTAAACTTTTTTATCATATTCAATTCAGTTTCAACAATTAATTTATCTTCTTTTGCCCGGTCTAGGAATTGCAAAGGTATATTTTAAAGGCTCATTAAAATTATACTCTTTTACTTCCATATGAATGACCAATTTCGACTTTCCTCCAATACTAATGTCTCTGTTTAATGGAAACTGTGTTTCAAAAACAGCCGTATGCTGACTATATGAAATATCACATGTCCTGTGCTGGTCAATGTCAATATCATCTAATTTTAGATTCAAAACTTTGGTATTGTCTTCATTTAAAACGATTAAATTTTTAAATACTACCCCTAATAAGCTTACTTGTAACTTCTCTTCCGTCTTTTTAAAAGAAGTAACTATAGTGCTGTCCATGAAAATAGGATTACCCACTATTAAATCCTGTAAGGTTTTAAATGTAAAAGGTATTTTTACTACATCTTGTAAATAACTTAAGGGACGACGGTCTATTTTTTTACTCAATGGGAATATTAGTATCACACTATCTTTTTTTACTAATGCTTTTAATCCTATCACCCCCATGGCCCCTCTAATGGTAATATACATTGCTGTATCTTTTGTAATACTAACATTAGCTATATAAGCATCTGCATTTTTTTCAGATTCATAATCTACTTTGAATCTAGCATTCATTGTAACAAAATCTAATTTATGACTTGCGATTTTTTCTACAATTTCATTAATGATTAGGGTAGAATCTATGGCTACTTCTTTTTTGAGATAACTACTATCTGACTTAGACAAAGCATCTTGTATGACTTGTACTTTTTTTACGTTAGTACAAGCTGCTAACAAAATGACAAGTATAAATATGGAGCTCTTAATTAATTTCATTTAGTTTATTGTTTTCCAGTATGACCAAATCCACCGGCACCTCTATCTGTTTCAGTTAATGAAATTACTGGCTCAAAAATTGCTTTTTCGACATTTTGAAAAACAATTTGAGCAATTCTATCTCCGTCTTGAATGGTCTGTGTTTCATTGGAAAGATTAATTAAAATAACTTTAATCTCTCCTCTATAATCTGCATCAATAGTCCCAGGAGTATTTAAACAAGTAATCCCTTGTTTTATAGCTAATCCACTCCTTGGTCTCACCTGCGCTTCCATATTGTCAGGTATTTCCATAAATAAGCCTGTTGGAATAAGGGATCTTTCTAATGGCTTTAGGCTAATATTATGATTCAAAAATGCTCTTATATCCAGCCCAGAAGCACCCTCAGTTGCATAACTTGGTAAGGGATGATGGCTTTTATTTACAATTTTTACTAAAATAGGCATGTACTGCAAATCTAGTAATAAATTAGAAGTAAAATATCGATCCAAATCTTAAGGTGTTAGAAAGTGGATTTTTTGTGAGTCCACCGCCAGAAGGCACTAAATAAGAAATGTTAAATTTAGACTTCTGGTATTGGAAACTTGTACCCACGGTGAAATATTGCATATTCCCTAGATTCTTATTATTATCAATATAATAACCCGCCCTTAAATAAAAGCGATTAATATAATTATATTCCGCCCCTGCAGAAATTTTTAAAGACTCCCCAAGTGGCATACCATATTTATTGCTAAAAGAATTAAACCAACTTGATATCACTGATTGAGAAAAATATTGATCTTTTAATTCATTATAATTGCTAGCTAATTCATCTGGACTAGCAGGAACCATTAGTCTATTTACATCCACTCCAAATTCAATTGAATTTTCATAATCTAGCTTAGTCAAATATCCTACTCCCAATCCAATATTAGCAGGAATAAAATATTTGTTCTTAGTTACATTGGTGTAACTAATTTTACCCCCCAAATTTGACAAAAGTAAACCAGCATGCAAACCACTTAAGTCTTCATTCTGTTTGTAGAAAATACTGATATCTCCAGCGACCGTATTTCCTGCTCTATAGTCAACTGCATTGCCTATAAAAGAACCGGTAACTAATTTTGAATGAATATATCTTAATGTAACTCCAACACTTAACTTGTCTGTAACTAAAGTACTAAAGCCAAAATCATAGCTAAATTCAGAAGGTCTTTGTTCGGAAGTGGGAGTTCCATTCACATCGGAAAATTGAATATTGCCCAAACTAAAGAATCTTAATGAACTATTGAAACTACTATTTTGACCCACTTTTTTGTAATATCCAGCACTTGCTAAATATACGTCGGTCAAACCTAAATCCTTTAACCAAGGCGTATAGTTTATTAAGAAGCCACTTGGTTCATTTAAATAAGGAAGCTTTGCGGTATTTCCGAATAAGTCATTTGCTTCTGCAGTCATACCCAAAGATAAATTTCCCATACCACCTGAACGTGCGTCAGGAGAAATAAGCATGAAGGGAACTGCAGTACTCTGAATTTTTATTGCATTCGTTTGTGCAATTCCTTTTGTAGTGTATCCAACTAAATATATGGTTAGAAATAGAAAGAATATTTTTGATTTTATCATATAACTATTTATTACAGATTGTAACTACAAAGATACTTATTGCTTTACAGATTTTTATAATTTGATTAGCTTATTTGACAAAACAACTACTTCTTTCCCATTATTTACGATTATTTTATAGAAGTATAGCCCAGGCT
This sequence comes from Comamonas sp. lk, assembly GCA_943327245.2. Taxonomy (GTDB): domain Bacteria; phylum Bacteroidota; class Bacteroidia; order Chitinophagales; family Chitinophagaceae; genus Sediminibacterium. The sequence goes on from CALPWK020000091.1 coordinate 6,858, forward strand.
CGATTCTAGCTCCTCCGCTATCAAGACCATTCCAGTCTAAAACTATTTTCGATGATACAAATCTACTACCCATTTTCATTTCAAAAAATTTGGTTCCTTTCGTGTCATACAATTCCAAAATTGATTGAATTGGCTCAGTTGTAATATTCACATCAAAACTAAAACGGGTTTGATTGATGAAAGGATTAGGCGCATTCGTCAAATGACTTACCATTAACTTATTGGTATTGGGAATTTCTAAATAAATAGTATCCCTTGAACCATTACCTAGTAAGTCCCAAGCTTTTATAATTATTTCATGCTTCCCTTCTGAAAATATAGGTAAGCTGTATTTTATCCAACCTTCATCGTATTTGTCAGTGACTGTACTATAATAATTATTCAAAACAATAGGAGAACGTAAATCATTATCAATTATTAATTGCAGGTCGTGACCCAATGAATGACCAGAAGTTTGAATACCACTAGTATCTTTTAAATGAACTAATAAATCGGTATTCGCATTGGCCCATCCACCCGATATAAAATTAGTGTCACTTATAAAAGTTTTTATAACAGGTCCTTTTACATCTAGTAAGTCCTTGTTGACTGCGTTTTTGACATAAATACTATCGCAAATACCAAGTGCCTCAGTGTTTGCATTATACGCGTACCATTGCATCCTAAGCGGGCTAGACTGTGTAGACAATTCTATAGGCAATACAAAATCAATATAAAAAATACCCTTATTTACAGTTGCTTTTCCATGATATAAAACCGTTTCCTGCGTTTTAATCTTTGTTGCAATACTACTTGATTGATTACCTAATGTTGACTTTTCTTGCACAGCATCAAATAAAATAAAATCAACTTCTCCAGTAAAATCAGTTTGAAGAATCCCTTCTGATACAACTTTCCCAATTAAGTTGGATTTGACCCCAGACGCTAAACTATCTTTGCCAGTAAATAATTTCTGATTGATTTCAGAAAGCTCGATTTTCAACTTTGGACTTGCTAGTGACAAAGCAGGATCTCCCATTAAATTAAATTTGAAGGCATTTAAATGATCTCCATTTTGCGCCCAATTCTCCATTTTGGCATTTTTCAAGGCAAGTCCAATAGTGGGATATATTCCATTCTGCTGAGGTGTCAACAACTGCTGTATATATAATTCGTTTATTTGTTTATTACTATA